>PKDJ01000115.1 GCA_002862545.1 Pseudomonadota bacterium | reverse complement strand
GATGTTGTTCCAGCGCTGCAGGTCGCTGGTGCGCACGCCATAACGCGCTGCGATCGCCGAGAGTGTGTCCCCCCTTCGGACCGTGTGCTTCGTCGTCGAAGAGGCCCGACTCGACGACCCGGAGCTGGAGCCCGACAGCTTCAGCTGCTGTCCAACGAGAATCTTCTCGCTAGAGAGCCCGTTCATCGAGCGAAGCTGAGACACGGAGAGCTTGTGCTTCGACGCAATGGCCGACAGCGTGTCGCCACGACGCACCGTGTAGGTCGAGGGACGCGAGGTGGACTTCGCCGGAGCCGCTGACTTGGATGCCGTGCTCGGCGCTGCGGCAGCGACTGCGCCTGTGCCGTTCTTGGGAATGATCAACGACATACCGACGTAGATCTTGTTTACGTTCCGCAGGTTGTTCGCCCGGCTGACGCTGCTCACGCTCACGCCGTAGCGCGTTGCAATCACTGAGAGCGTCTCCCCCTTCTTCACCCGGTGGCGAACGACGGTGATTCGCTTGCTCTCTGGCACCTTCGACAGCGCCGCGACGAAGGTGGGCTTCGTGCCGACCGGAACGCGAATCTCAGCTCCCTCGGGAGGAGTCGCGTAGCGACGCAGGTGAGGGTTCAGGTACTTGATCGTCTCGACATCGGTGCCCGAGCACTCGGCGATCACGTCCAGAGAGACCGAGCCGTCCACCTTGACCGCGTCGTAGGTGAGCTCGTCTTGGTAGTCGATGTCCGTGAAGCCGTAGCGCTCGGGATGGTGCCCGATGATTGCCGCAGCCATGATCTTGGGGACGTAGTTGTCCGTCTCGGAGTGCAGGTAGGTGCCGCGAGCCAGCGTCCAGAAGTCCTTGGAGCCCGAGTCGCGCACGGCACGGCGGACGCGCCCTGGTCCACCGTTGTAGGCCGCCCAGGCAAGACGCCAGTCTCCGAACATCGTGTGCAGCTCGGACAGGAACGCGATGGCTGCCCCGACTGACGCCTTCGGATCGCGGCGCTCATCGATCCACCAGTCGACACGAAGGTCGTACAGCCTGCCCGTGGACGGAATGAACTGCCACAGACCCGCTGCAGCCGCGTGACTGTAGGCATGGGCGTTGTAGCCAGACTCGATCATCGACAGGTAGACGAGGTCTCGAGGCAGTCCTGCCTTCTCCAGCTCCTCGTACATCATCGGCCGATAGCGCGTGCTCCGCGACAGCCAGCGCTTGTAGTACTTGCGCCCCGAGCCCGTGAAGTACGTCACCCACTTCTCGACCTCGGGGGTGACCTCGATGGGGATGTCGAACTCCTCGGGGTTGACCAAGTCGAGGAAGAGCGGATGGTTCGACTTCGTCAGGTCGACCTCTGCGACCGCATCCTGTGCAGCCTCCTCTTCCTCGTGAGCGGCAATTGCCTCCTGCTGCTCGGCGGTCGGGATCTCCCCGTCCATACGCTCCACCCACTCCCAGATACCGCCGGTGGGGGCATCTTCCCCCGCTGGCGTGTCGGCATCAGGCCCCGGACGAGAGGCGACCTCCGTGTGCTCCCCCCGCCGCTCGGCCTTCCGGGCCTTGATGCGCGCACGGAGCTTCGGGAAGGGACCGGGCTTCACCGGCGAGGCGGAGACCGTCGCCCCGGGAGACTCACCGGTATCTGCGCTCGGCGAGGGCGCCGCAGCAGCAGGCACGGTGAACGCGAGGGCAACCACCAACGACAAGACGCGGGCGTGAGCGGACATGTGATTTCCGGAGGAAGGAGTTTGAGGGGCGGCAGGCGCCGAGGAGGAGCTTCGTCGGGAAGACGATGCGGGAGGAGCTGATCATCACACGAGGAGACCGGTCCTGTCCACTCCAGCGGCAAGCTGGTCGGGGTTACATCCACTGCCGGAGGGGCTGTGTCACCACGCGACCATGTGCGAACCCTGATCCGTGGCCTCTACGGTCTGGCAGATGCCGATGCCGCTGGAGGGGACCCAGAGTCCCTGGCTGCAGCGCTTCTGGAGGGTGGCTGTCGGCTGATCCAGCTTCGCTGCAAGGGCTGGTCGCCCGACGACACCCTCGTGGTAGCTCGTGCCGTTCGAGCGCGCTGTGCCTCGGTGAGGGCGACGTTCATCGTGAACGACCATCCCGAGCTGGCCGTCGCGGCCGACGCCGACGGCGTTCACGTTGGCCAGCTCGACGCACCCACCGAGCAGGTGCGCGGCATCCTCGGCCCCGAGCGCATCCTCGGTCGCTCCACACACGACATCGCACAGCTCGAGACAGCGCTCACGGATGCCGACTACGTGGCATTCGGTCCCGTCTTTCAGACCGAGAACGTCTCTCGGCCCAAGGGCACACGCGGGATCGATGCTCTCACCGAGGCAGCGCAGACAGTGGCCGGCAGAGCTCCCTTGGTCGCCATCGGCGGCATCACGCCCGCTCGCTTGCCAGCCATCGTAGAGGCCGGTGCAGATTCCTGGGCCGTCATCGGAGCCATCGCCTCCGCATCCGATCGTGCGCTCGCGACCCGCGCACTGCTCGGCCCGTGAGTCCACCGACTCCAGAGGCGGTCTTTGCGCTCCTCGAGGGCAGACCGGGTGCGGTCTGGCTGGATGGCGGGGCCGAGAGCTGGTCGGTCATCGCCTGGGAACCTGAGTCCGTCATCGTCGAGGGATCCGACTGGCCCCGCGCCGGTCGCTCGCTGACACGCGCGTCGGGCCCAGGCGATGGGCCCCCCTTTCGCAGCGGTGTGATCGGCTACCTCAGCTACGGCGCCGGGCACCAGGTCGCACCCGTACCCCGCGAGGCGCAGACTCCCGAGCCAGAGATCTGGCTGGGCCGGTACTCCGGCGCACTCTGCTATCACGGGCCGACTCGCCGCTGGGTGGCGACCGGGAGTGCCCAGAGAGACCTGCTCGAGGAGGCTGAGGCCCTTCCGTCCCCGCCACCAGCCGGTCCGTCGACGCGACGGCCAAGCTGGTCCCGCCAAGCCTTCCTCGAGGCTGTCGAGCGCATACGCGACCTGCTGAGCGAGGGTGACTGCTACCAGGTAAACCTGACACGCGCCGAGCACGTCCTCACCGACGACCGACCCTTCGACATCTACCGGCGACTCCGGCACTCCAACGCCAGCTGGGGCGCGTTTCTGCGCCTCGCAGACGACATGGCGGTGCTCTGCAACAGCCCCGAGCAGTTCCTCATCGCTCGGGGGAGCGAGGTGTGCACCGACCCCATCAAGGGAACTCGTGCGCGCGCAGAGGACGCCGACGCCGACAGAGCGGCACATCACTCGCTGCTCACCTCTCCGAAGGACCTGGCTGAGCTCACCATGATCGTCGACTTGGTGCGAAACGACCTCGGCAGGGTGGCGGCCGTGGGCTCGGTGACAGCGGGGCCTCGCCGCATCACGGGTCACGCGAACGTGTGGCACAGCTCGCAGGCCGTGTCGGCCACACTGGCTTCGGGCCGCGACGTCTGGGACGCCCTCGCCGCGACCTTCCCTCCCGGCTCGGTGACGGGCGCACCCAAGGTGAGAGCCTGCCAGCGCATTGCCGAGCTCGAGCCTGAACCTCGGGGCGTCTACTGCGGCTCTATCGGCTACGTCTCAGACTGCGGGGAGTCGCGCTGGAACGTCGCCATCCGCACCGGGGTCTGGCAGCCCGGACGAATGCGCTACCACGTGGGCGGCGGCATCGTCATTGCTTCTGATCCCGCGTCGGAGTGGCAAGAGACCATCGACAAGGCCCGCGAGCTCGAGCGAGCCCTCGGGCTGCGGCCCTCCAGCGAAGCGAGCCTGTAGGCGGCTACTCGAAGGCCTCTTCGAACGCACGCTCGAGCTCCTCGATCGGAACTTCGTCGTCGAAGAACTCGCCGAACTGCTCTTCCTCGTCGTACTCGAGGTCCTCTTCGTCCTCGTAGTCATCTCCCTCGTCATAGCCGAGCTCTTCAAGCTCCTGCTCCTTCTGACGACGCTCGCGCTCCTCCCTACGCTGACGAATTCGCTCGCGGATCTCGTCGCTGTTGCGGGAGTTGCCGGAGGAGGGCGTAGTGGTTCCCCTGTTCGTCGTTCCCGCACCCGCGGATGTCGTCCCGCTGGGCGGCGTCCGACGGTTCGTCGTGGTCGCACGACTCGAGCTGCGACTGGTCGTTCGACTGCTGCGCTCGCGCTGTGCGACGCATCCACGGGCCCGATCGAGCGTGCCCGAGCACGAGTAATGGTAGGTGTCGTCGGCCCACTTCGCACTGGAGAGCGCGCTCTCGACCAGCATCTCCATGCCCGCCGGCGGGGAGAGATCAGAGATGACGACGGTGAACCGGTAGGTAGAGCGGAGGATGTCTTCGCGAAGGGTGAGCTCACCCTCGACCTCGACGTTCCCGAAGCCGCTCTCGATGTCCCCCTTCTTGACCTTTGCGCGCCCCTTGTCGACATCGAGGACGAGGTCGATGGAGTCGACGGGGATGTCGAAGCCAAGCGGTGGCAGCATGTCCCCGAGCTCCGTGATCGCGAGTCCATTGGAGCCAAGCGCGATCTTGCCCTGCGCGCTGCGCAGGCCATCCGGTGCGTCGAGATCAACGCTCACGTCTAGAGAGCCTGTACCGACGATACCGGCGGAGGCACCCAGATCGGCGATGGGCAGGTCAGGACCCTCGATCACAAGGCGCGTCAGCTCCAGCCGAGTGCCCTTCTTGTTCATCGCCGTCTCGACCTCGTAGGACAGCATGCCGCCATCGAGCAGCTCGACCGAGCCGTTGACTGCGGGCTGCTGTGCCATGAGGCTTCCGATGGTCGAGCGAACACGCACGTCACTCGCGACGAAGGCCAGCACGTCACCCCGCTGTCCCGTCGTAGGATCGATGCCCTGGGTGTACAGGCGCACATCTCCGAGAGCGAGCCCGACCCACCAGGGACTCACCGAGTCCATCTCCAGCGTGTAGTCGCCATTGGAGCCGTTGTGGACCTCGTACCGAATGCGCTCCTTCACGGCGTCCTGAGGAAACGTCATCCAGAAGGAAACGAGGAACACCACGCCGAACCAGACCATGGCGAGCGCGAGCTGGGTGAGGCGATTCATGTCAGCCCTCCGCCAAGGAGTAGACGATGAGGTCGAGCTTCAGGTTGTAGGTCTTCTCGTCCCTACGGACTGTCGTACGGAAGGTCGCAGTGTCGACCATCGCCGGGTAGCCCCCCGTCTCGAGCTCGTGGAGAAAGCGAATCAACGAGTCGAGGTCGGGAACGCGCTGCAGATCAACGCTGTACGAGGTCTGCTTGATCGAGCCGACCGTCTCCGGACTGCCCTGGCTGTTCACCGCTCGCAGGAACTCCAAGATCTCCTGCTCACTCGCGATCTGCTCGATGTAGGCGCTCACGGGACGCCCCTGGTATGCCCGGAGTCGCGCCTCCTGGGCATCCGCCTGGGCCGCGGCCGTGAGGTACTCCTGCTGGAGCACCTGGACCTCCTCGAGCTTGCCCTTTGCATCTCGGACGCGAGACGCCTGATCCTCGAGGAAGCCGTAGAGCGTCCACCACAAGATCAGGACCCCGACTACTCCAAGGAAGGCAAACAAGCCGACCAAGAGGCGCCGGTCCCTCGCAGAGAGTGTCTCCAGCTGACGCTCGATGCGCCCTACAAGGCCGCCGGCGGCCAACTCGGGTGCAGCCATATCAGCCCTCCTCGACGGCGTCGTCGCCTTCGCCATCTACTGCTTCTGCAGCATCGAGCTCGATCGTGATGGGGAACTTCACGCGCCCGTTGGCAAGCCGCTTCTCTTGCCCCTTGGACGCCCCCTTGAAGCGGTCGTGCTTCTGGAGGGCCTCCTCCACAGCGGACGACGCCGCGTAGCCGTCGGTCTCGGCATTGAACGTGACCGTCGTCGGTGTGATCGTGAGGTCGGACACCGTGACCGTGATCTCATCTGCCGGCGGAAAAGCCTTGTGAAGCTCGTAGACCAGGTCGACGGTCGGTGGAGTCCCGCCTGCCCGGTCACCGAGAACCTCTGCGCGATTCACGGCATCTTCCGTCGACTCCCGCATGAGCTGCACCGCCGTGCCACCGTCCGTGATCATGCCAGGAGGTACGTCGGGGAAGGTGGTCACCACCAGATCCTGGATGGCCTCCTGCGTGGCGCCGAGCTCTGCGGTGAGCGAGCGATACTGGACCGCGAACATCACAACCGCCGCGAGAGCGAAGAACGCCAGCCCTGCTGTGCCGTAGGTCAGGGTCGCCCGCATCAAGTCGCCGCGCCCTCGGTACGAGAGGTCGCCGACGCGGAGGTCCGTGACCTGACGTGGTGTGCGTGCCGCCTGCATCGCGAGCGCGTGGCACAGCGCGAATGGACCCGGCACCTTCTCACCGTCCGGATCCTGGACGCGGCGCACAGTGACACCCAGGTCCTGGGTGATGTAGTCCCAGAGCTCGTCGACCTGTGCACTGCCACCCGTGACACGAACCTCGCCGACCTCGCTTCCAAAGGTGTCTTCCGCTCGAATCAGCGTGCTGCGCACCTCGGCCAGAAGAAGCCCGATGGCTCCGTCCATGGCGTGTCGGGCAACGGCCGGAAGTGCCGCATACCCACTCCCCCGGCTCTGGCCGGGATCGGTGCGCTCGTCGTCCGGATCGACCCACGTCCCGTGCTTGCGTGCCTCCGCCTCTTCCCACGAGCAATCCAGTGCCTGCTGAATGGCACGCGTGAAGGCGAGCCCGCCCACGTTCACGGTGCGGGCAAGCTCGACACGCCCGTCGCGGACGACGCTGATCACGGTGTGCGCATGGCCTACGTCGATGATGCCGACCAGCGGCCCAGCTACGGCTTCTCCGTCCGCGATGACCGGTCCGGCACCCGAATCCACCCAGTGCCCATGTGCCTCACCATCGACGATCACGACGGCGGGGTCCAGACCACGGGACGCCAACGCGCCCACCCACTCCCGAAGGACGTCATCCCGCACCAAGGTTGCCAGAACCTGCGTCTGGGCCGATACGTCCACAATGCGCCAGGCGAGGACCATCTCCTCCATGTCGAAGGGGACCTCAGCCTCGACAGCGAACGGCAGCGTCTTCTCCACCTGCGCGCTGTCGGTGAAGGGCAGCGTCATGCGGTGCGTGGTGGCCAGCTCGCCAGGCAGAGAGAGGGCGACGATGTCTCCCCCTGAAGCCTTGAGCGTCGGCTCGTCCTCGAGCAACGCATCGAGCGCCGCCAAGCGAGCCTCGAGCACGGGCAGTGCACCATCCTGAGGAACCGCCTGTGAGAAGCGGGCCTCGTGCTCATAGGCTCCCCGTCCGCCACGCCAGCTGCTGAGCTTTACGGCGTGGGAACCAAGGTCGATACTGATCAACCGGGGCATAGAGGTCCTCGTGGTGGCTCAGCGGATCCGGTAATGGAGGATCCGACCGAGTTTGTTGTTGTTCGAGAAGTCGATGACAGACATGATCTCCACGCGCGCGTCGCCGACCTCACCCGTCGAGACCACCCGAAAGGTCTCGGACTGGGTCTGGATGGAGTTGGTGACGTCGTCGCGGAGCTGCAAGCCCACCTGATTTTCGACGAAAGTGACGAACCCCTGAGGGTTCTGGAAGTACACCCCGCCCTGAGCCAGCGGCTTGCCGCGGAACTCCAGGAAGACGTCGAGGAACGTATCCATGGCGAGGTCGTTGTACGCGGTGCCATCCTGGTAGGCCATGAAGAGCCCTCTCAGGACGGGACGCGTCGCAGTGTTGACGTTGATCTTGCCGTTTCCATAGATCGTCAAGTGACGGCCAAACCGCTCCCAGACGCCATCGAGATGCCATCCGTCGACCAGCCGGATCTCCTCCTTCGTGTCGAACGGCGCGTTCTTCGGCATGTAGGGCGAATCGAGGTTGTCATAGAGCGACTCCTCCTGGCCCCCACGGTACAGCCGCGTGCTGTCGACATCCGTCCAGTCCACGAGGTTGGAGATGAGCTCGAGCCGCTCCAGGTTGTTGTCCCTGAAGTAGTCGTTGAACTCCTCCTTCATCATCAGCCCTTGGAGCTGCTGTGTCGCAGGGAGCTGCAGCAGACTCGCCAGGTCCTGCGCCTGCAGGTTGCCGACGAAGATGAAGCGGTTTTCGTCCTTCACCGACGCCGAGAAGTCGCCATCGAAGTCGAGGAAGTTCCTCGTGCTCGCCGACTTGGCCTCCCGACTCTCCTCTCGCTCCTCTTCGGTGAGCCCGCCGGCGTCTCGGAACTCTTCCGCGTCGTCCTCGTCGAGATCGCCGCCGCTCACGAAGACCATGCGCAGCAGCCCCGTGTTGAAGCGCGGCAGCATCTGCCACAGGGAGTCGCCATTCACCCCCATCATGGCGCCGAAGGTCTGGATCATGGGGTTGCGCCCAAGTGCCTGAGACCCCATCAAGATCAACCGGTACATCTGCACGCCGGACATCGCCAGGGCCTCGGCCTTGGCCTCGTCTCGGTGATGAGCGGCCAGGCTGATGCGCACGGTCGCGCTGTACGCAATCTCGGTGACGAGCACCGTGAGGAGCATGATGCTGCTGATCACCATCAGCAGCGCGACGCCTGCCCTCGAGGAGCGGCCCACCCGGTAGAACCGATGACGCACCGGTCCGCGAGGACGGGTGAGCTCGTGCCAGCACCAGCGCGCGAGGGCCATCACTTGCGCCCCCCAGAGGAGGCATTGCTGCCTGTGTTCACCGACGTACCCGGTCGCGGCCCCCCGCCCGAAGGTGCCGACGTCGCGCCTCCCCATGGCTGGCTGGCGCCACCGAAGGGATTGGCTGCGTTGCCTGCTGGGCCCCCTTGACTCAAGAGGGCACCGAGCGGGTCGTTCGGATTGACGATGCGATCGCCATAGTGAAGCAGGACGGTGGTCAGGAACGGAACATCGACCGTCCGGTCCGAGTCTTCTGGGTCGGGGCCGATGAGAACGAGCCCAATCTCGACAGCTCGAGGGAGGCGATACGGGGTGTCCGCACCTCGGGAATCCCACTCGTCGCGCCACTCGTTGAGCTGCGGGTCGAGGTAGCGCAGGTTGAAGGTGCGGACGTTGTAGGCGAGCGGCAGCACCGGGCCGTCTTCGTCGGGCTCCTCGTCGATGCGCGGAGACTCGCGGTGGTAGAGCACATCACCGCGGCTGAACTCCTCCGGGGCGTCCTCGGCCCAGATGGTCACCTCGGCTTGGTCACACTCGCGGCTGTCCATGTACAGGCGCTGATGGGCCAAGCTCGACATGTACAGCGTGTCGGGGTTGTCATCGAGGCCGACGAACACCGTCTGGTAGGTGTTCACGGCCATCCGATTCGGCGTGAGGTAGGCGAGCTGAATCTCACGCTTGAGCTTCGACAGAGCCACCCGAGCTGCGCGGGTCGTCTCGTCACGCTGCTCGAGCAGCTGGTTCATTTCGATGGCGTTGGACAACGTCTCGAACACCATGGCCGACATGACGACGAGCACGAAGATCGCCAGCATGACCTCGATGAGGGTGGCTCCGAGACGACGGGTGCGCATCAGTTGCTCCCGCCGCCTAGCGCCGGCGCCGCTTGCTCGAGCGAGAGCACACCGGTCGGGTTGATCACATGCCCCGTGACGAAGACCTCGTCACCTCGCTCCTCGGCCTCGTCGCTGTCCTCTCCCCACCAGACGCGGACTCTGATCTCACGGATGTAGGGCCCGAGCATCTGGGTGATGGCGTCTCCCGACATCAGGGCACCGAGGTTCCCCATGCCGCCGCCGCCAGGCATGTCACCGAGCCCGCCGCCCGCGTCTCCGGCCTCACCGAACATCCCGGTGCCATCGACATCCTGCGCCATCTGGGCGATGTCACCGGCGAGGTCGAGGTCGATCTCGGCGATGGAGTACTCCCAATTGTACTCCTCGAGCGACTGCCCGAACTCCAGGTTCGTCGCCTCGTCTCCGAAGTCAGAGAAGTCCCCGGACTCCTCGACATCCGAGAGCTGGAACCCCTCCCCTTCGACCCGAAGGTTGGCCTCGTTGAACTTCGACACAGCCAGGTCGGTCGCCGTGATGATGCGCTCGGCCTCTGCAGTCATCTGAACAGCGTTGCTCTGCGTCTCGACCAGGATCGCCAGCGAGGTGACCAAGATCCCGAGCGCGAGCATCACCTCCAGCAGGCTGAAGCCGCGACGCGAGGCCCTGCAGACACGGCGGCTCATAGGGCGAGCTCCGGTCCTTCGTCCGGGACGAAGTCATAGCTGTCGTCCCAGTCGACGAGCTCACCATGGAGGTGGATGGCTCCAGAGAGCGGCTCGATCTCCACGGTGTACCCATTCTCGGGCTCGTCCGCGTCGACGACCCAGATCACGGTGTGCTCCGTGAAGCCGTTCGGGAAGATGTAGGTCCAGATGCGCTGCTTCCCGACCACGTTGCCTTCGTCGTCGAGCTGGTCTTCAAGATCGCCACCGAGAGCGGTTGGCTGAATCATCTCTCCGTACTGCGGAGTGTAGATCCCACCAATCATGATCCCCCCTGGGATCTCGAAGTCCTCCTTGATGCGCTCTTGGAGCTTCTCAAAGGGCTTGCGGGCGGCCTTCCAAGCCTTTCGCTCGTCGTCGGTCATCGTCGCGAGCTTGTCGCGGAGCTGGTCTTCCCACTCCTCACGATCGTCCGGATTGTCGAAGATCAGCGCCCCGGGCTCACCGGCCTCGATCGTGTACGTGTTGTTGTCGAGGTCGTAGCCAATGCGGAACGAGACGTTCTGAAGGATCGCCTCGTCATGAAGGCGCTGGTAAGTCATCACGAGGTCTCGGGCCTGCCGGCGGAGCTGCAGGTCGAGCAGCGAGGAGATCGCAGGAACAGCTACGCCGATGAGCACCACCAAGATGGCGATCACCACCATGACCTCCATCAAGGTCATGCCGCTGCGCGACGCTCCACGAGCTGGCCGAGACGGACCCACCTACTTGTTCTCGCTCCACTTCAGGTCGGCGTTGTCACCCGCGCCGCCCTCTGCACCATCCGCACCGAGCGAGATGATGTCGTACTTCATGTTGCCCGGACCCGGACTGACGAGACGGAACTCGTTGTTCCATGCGTCGAGCGGCGGCTCCTCACCGGAGAAGACCTCTCCGAGATCGCCCGGCACCTTCTTCTTGCGCAGCATGTAGATCTGAATGCGCTGGTCGACCTTGCCCATCGTGAGGATGGTGGTGTCCTGCTGCGCCTGCCCGAACACCTGGAAGACGCCGAATGCCAGCACGCTCATCAGGGTCAGGATGATCGCGATGACGACCATGACCTCGACGAGCGACATGCCGCGACGCGACCGGAGTGTGTGGCGTGCTGCCTCGAGGTCGGCTGCGCGACGCTCCCAAGCGGTCGTCCTTTCGGTCTGCAGATCCTGCATGGAACGCTCCTTCGGCCGGCTCATCCGACCATCTTCGACATGTTCATCATCGGCAACAAGAGCCCGATTGCGACCACGAAGATGATTCCGCCCATCAGCAGGATCATCAGTGGTGCAAGCAAGCTGGTCATGGCAGAAATTGTCGCTTCCACCTGCTCTTCGTAGGCATCCGCAACCGAGGTCAGCATCCGCTCGAGCTCACCCGTACGCTCGCCGATGGCGATCATGTGCGTGACGAGCGGCGGGAACTGACCGGACTGCTTGAGCGGAGTCGCGATGGACTGCCCCTCGGAGATGTTCTTGGCTGCGGCCGACACAGCATCCGCGAGGATCACGTTCCCCACGATATCTTCGACGATCTTGAGCGCATTGATGATCGGCACGCCCGAGAGCAGCAGCGTCGCGAGGGTGCGACAGAAGCGGGACACCGCCACGAGGCGATTCATCTTGCCGAAGACGGGCAGCCGCAGCCGAATCGAGTCCCACCGTCGGCGACCGGCCTCCGACCGGACCCACCGGCGAAAGCCAAAGTAGATGGCTCCAGCCAGCACGGGCGCCACCCAGAAGTAGCCCACCAGCATGTCGCCGAAGAAGAAGACGGCGCGCGTGATGAAGGGCAGCCCCTCCTCACCGCCCAGGGAGTCGAACAGGCCACGAATCCGTGGAATGACTCCGATGAAGAGCCCCATGATGATCAGCATGCCAACGATGCCCATGAGGATCGGATAGGCAAGGGCCGAGGCTACTTGTCCCTGAAGCTTGACCTGCGCGTCTGCGAACTTCGAGAGTCGCTGGAGCACGGTAGACAGCGCTCCGGACTTCTCCCCCGCGCGGACCATCTGAATGTACAGGTCGTTGAAGATGCTGGGATGGTCCGACATCGCATCTGCCAGCGATGAGCCCTCGTTCACCTTCTCCTTGATCTTCGAGAGCACGACCTTGAGCTTGGCCTTGTCGGCCTGATCGACGAGTGCCGAGAGCGCCTCACCCATTGGGACATGAGCGCCCACGAGTGTCGCGAGCTGGGTCGTGGTCATCGCGATGTCTCGCGACGAGACGAACTGGAAGTACCGCGCGACGTCGATCTCGATGTTGAGACCCGAGCCCCGCGTCGCCTTGCCGGCCTGCTCGGAGATCTCGGTCGGGAAGACCCCCTGCCGACGGAGACGCGCACGCGCGATCTTGGCTGTGTCCGCATCGATGATTCCATCGATGGGCTTGCCCTTGCTGTCGAGGCCTCGGTACTCGAAGACGGGCATCGGTTAGTGCCCCCCGTCCTCGGCAGTGACACGCCGAATCTCCTCGAACGTCGTCACGCCCTTCAGGACCTTGTTCACACCTGCATCACGCAGGGTGATCATGCCGTCTTCGACTGCCGCTTGCTTCACCTTGCCAGCGTCCGCGTTCGCGATCACGAGGCGCTTGACGTTCTCGGTCGCCGAGAGGAACTCGTGGATCGCGGTACGGCCGGCGTAGCCGAGCATGTTGCACTCTTCGCAGCCCTTCGCCCGGTAGACCTGCCCCGGGACCCGCTCTCGAGTCAGACCGAGATCGAGGAGCTCCTCGTCAGATGGGGTGTAGGGCTCTCGGCAGTGCTCGCACAGCCGACGCACGAGGCGCTGTGCGACGACGCCGAGCAGCGACGACGCAACGAGGAAGGGCTCGACCCCCATCTCTACGAGTCGAGCAAAGGCACCCGCCGCATCATTGGTGTGAATCGTGCTGAAGACGAGGTGACCCGTGAGCGATGCCTGCACAGCGTTGTTTGCCGTCTCCGTGTCTCGAATCTCACCAACGAGAATGACGTCGGGGTCCTGACGAAGGAAGGCACGCAGCGCGCTCGCGAAGGTCAGGTCGATCTTGTGGTTGACCTGTACCTGCCCGATGCCTGGGACCTCGTACTCGACAGGATCCTCGATGGTCAGAATGTTCAGGTCCGGCCGGTTGATCTCGGTGATGGCCGAGTACAGCGTGGTGGACTTGCCTGAGCCGGTGGGACCGGAGACCAGCAAGATCCCGTGCGGCCGATGGATCAGCTTTCGGAAGGTGTCGAGCGTGGCCCCTTCCATCCCGATCTTGTCGAGGGAGAAGACCTTGCCCTTCTCCAGGATTCGCATGACGACCCGCTCGCCCTGACGGACCGGAACCGTCGAGACACGAAGATCGATCTCGCGACCCATCATCTTACGGCGAATGCGGCCATCCTGCGGGAGGCGCTTCTCGGCGATGTTCAGGCCCGCCATGATCTTGATGCGCGCGACGATGGTGTTCTTGAACTTGTAGGGAGGCCGCAGCGACTCCTTGAGCACACCGTCGATCCGGTACCGGACGAGCAGGTCCTTCTCGTAGGGCTCGATGTGGATGTCGCTTGCCCGCTCCTTGATGGCCTGCGACAGCACCGCGTTCACGAATCGGATGATCGGCGCTTGGTTGGGGTCGTCGAGGAGCTCCGCATCCTCGAGCGACAGGTCATCCGACTCTTCGACCTCGTCGTCGACGTCGCCGAGGACATCCGACGCACTCGAGCTCGCCCGGTCGTAGGCATCATTCGTCGCCTTCTCCAGTACATCGGACGGCACCAACACCGGACGAACCGGGTGGCCGTGGAGCACACGGAGATCGTCCAGCGCGGTGAGCGCATGGAGGTCTTGGAGGCCGACGACCAGCTCGCCGTCGACGACGTAGAGTGGAAGAATACCAGCTTCCCGCGAGATCATGAGCGGGATGGGGCGAACGAGAGAGGGCTCGATCGCCTCGGTGTCGATCTCCTCCATCACGGGCAGCCCAGAGAGCTCGGAGAGCGCTCGTGCGACCGCCAACGGCGCGACCCCCTCCACCTTCTTCACCGCATCGCGAAGAGGGACTTCCTGCTTCTCCGCCAGTGCCTTGGCCTGTGCAAAGGCCTCGTCCGAGACGCCCAGCTGACGCAGGGACTCGTCCATCGCGATGCGACGAATACCCATTACATCTCCTCGCCATCAGACTCGGTGGAGCCCTCGGACTGGACCGGCGGAATGGCCGGGTCTTCGGGGAGAGGGTCACCCTCGATGATCAGCTCTCCCTCGGGAAGCTCGCCAGCTCCGGCACCGGGGTCGCGGATGGTCGCCTCGTTCATCACGCCCTCGATCGCCGAGCGGCTCTCATCGGAGAGCGGCTCGCCGTCGAGCACCAGGTCGGTCGCCACTGACGTGGGCCCACGGAACATCGACGGCTGATCGACGTAGTTCATCGAGTAGCGCAGCAGCTTGCGCATCTCCTCGGTGTAGGCCTCCCGGGAGCGGCCGTAGAACCGACGAAGGAACTCCTGCCTCTGTGCCTCCTTCACCCGCTGGATCTCCCACATGTCGTCCTCGTCGTCGACGATGTGCGGGGTGAGGAACACCATCAGGTTGGTCTT
>PKDJ01000276.1 GCA_002862545.1 Pseudomonadota bacterium | reverse complement strand
GTCGGAGACCTCACCGGGTGATCTCGTCGACCTGGTCCTGCGGCGACTCGACCACCCGGATGGTCTGGTCCTCGCGGCCGCGCTCGAGCTGGCGGGCGAGCTCGCCTCGGAGTCCCCTCCACCTGCTCTGCTCGAGCGGCTTCGGGAGCTGACGATCGCGCACGACGAGCCCGGGGGACGGCACGAGGCGCTCGTGACGCTCTGCCGCTACCGGTCGTGGCCCGAGCACGCCGAGCTGGTCGACGTGGTGGTCGGAGCGGGCAGCGACCCTGCACCTCCTGTGGTCGCCGAGGCACTGCAGCGGCTGGCTTGGGCGGCGGAAGATCTGGCGTCTACCGACGATGCGCTGCGAACCTCACTCGCGCGGCTGGACCATCCACTGCCGGGAGTGCGGGCCAACGCGGCGGTGCTGGCCGCCAGGGTGGCGCCTCGTGATGGCTGGGTGATCGCGAGCGTGCGGGCTCTCCTCGATGATCCGCACCCCCACGTTCGCAGCGCAGTGGCACTCGCCCTCGCAGAGGCCGGCGATGCGGATGCCCTGCCCGACCTGCTGGCCTTGACCCAGCAGCGAGAGCGCACGAGCTGGGAGCTGGACGGCTGGAGTCGTCTCGATGGGCGCCCGGGGCTCCTCCGCTTCGGAGTCGGACACTACCGGCGCACGGACGACGTCGGCCAAGAAGGGCTCGCCATCCTCACAGCCCCACTCGGTGCGGAGGGCTGGAGCAGGCCTGCGGTCGACGACGAACGCATTGATGAGAGCCTGCGTGAGGGCTCGGAGTCCGCGGCCGCGTGGTACCGCGCCAACGCGGACCTCGTCGGGCGCCTGGAGGTCCTGTGAGCGACGAGGTGCTCGTCGTCGGTCATACCTGGGTCGATGGGGGACCTGTCCTGCGTCTGGAGGGCGGCACGTGGCCTCTGGAGGGGCAGGTCTCCTTTGTCGTGCTGGCCGGACGACACTGCATCGGACACGGCACGCCGAGCGGGCGTGCACCCTGCTCCGAGCAGGCAACGCTCGCGACCGGCACCCAGTGCAGCACCTGCCAGTCGCGCGACGCCTTCCGAGTCTGCGTGATCTGCGACGGGCATCGGTGCCCCCGACTCAGCGGGCCAGTGGAGGCCTTCTGCCGGCGCGAGCGCGTGCTCTACCTGGCGTGCTTCGGTGCCGAGCGGCTCAAGGTCGGTACCGCGGTGATTCGGCGGCAGTCGCAGCGCATCGTCGAGCAGGGCCCGCTCGCCGCGTCACGGGTCGCCAGAGGCGACGGTCGTGCCATCAAGCAGCTCGAGACTGCGCTCTCTCGTCAGGGCTTCACCGAGTCCATGACCCGGTCACGCAAGCTCGCTCTGCTCGACGGCTCGATGGAGGCCACCGAGGCCGAGGCCCGCGTCGCGGCTGCAGCTGCGGAGCTGCCTGACCTCGTGCCTGCCGAGCTCCGTGTCTTGCTCCATGAGCCGGAGGTCGTGGCGATGCCTGCGCTCGCGGTCGCGGCCCGGAGCTTCCGCGTGAACCCCCTTCCGCTGCAGGACGGCCGGCTCGTGGAGGGCCGAGTCGTCGGTGCTGTTGGCCACGTGGTGTTTCTCGAGGACGACGCCGGACGCTTCGCCGTTGATCTCGGAGCACTCCGGGGACGCCGCATCGACCGGGAGCCCGGCGGCTCCCAAAAGCGACCGACGGTCCAGCTCGGGCTGTTCGGCTGAGTTCGCTTGTCGTGGCACCAGCGGTGCTTACCCGTCGTTGTTGAACCGGGGTCGTCATGTCGGACAGCAGTGAGGCGCCTCCGGTGCCGATCAGTCGAATGCTCGGGCTCGCACGTCCCGAGCTGCCGATCCTGACGGTCGCGACGTTCGCGCTGCTGGTGAGTGCTGGCATGGGGCTCGCCTACCCGCAGGCGGTCCGCTGGATGATCGATGCGATCACCGAGGAGTCCAGCTTCATGGACTTCGACACGGCCGCTGTGATCCTGGTCGTGCTGTTCGCGGTTCAGGCCGTGTTCTCGATGCTTCGGGCCTGGCTGTTCACGGTCGCGGGAGAGCGTGTCGTCGCGCGCCTTCGCGGCGATCTCTACGCCGCGATCCTCGGCCAGGAGATGGCCTTCTTCGATCTGTCTCGAACCGGTGAGCTGACCAATCGGCTCGCCTCGGACACCACCGTCCTGCAGAACACCGTCACGGTGAACGTGTCGATGGCGCTGCGCTTCGGGGTCGGTGCGCTCGGCGGGGCCGGGATGCTCGTGTGGATGAGCCCGACGCTCGCTGGACTGGCGATGCTCGTCGTCCCTGTCGTCGCCGTGGCAGCCTCGCTCTATGGACGATTGATCCGACGGCTCTCGGGAGAGGTCCAGGATGCGCTCGCGGCATCCACGGAGGTGGCAGAGGAGACCATCTCCGGCCTGCGGACCGTGAGGGCCTTTGCGCAGGAAGCCACCGAGGTGACGCGCTATCGCGCGGCGGTCGACCGTTCCTACCGCCTGGCCGCGAGGCGTGCACTCGCCATGGGTGTGTTCAATGGTGTGGCGGGGTTCGCGGGCTACGGCGCCATCGCGCTGGTCGTCTGGTACGGGGGCCGCCTCGTCACCGCGGGCTCGATGACCATGGGTGAGCTCACCGCCTTTCTCCTCTACACCCTGCTGGTCGCCATGTCCTTTGGAGCCCTGTCGGGGCTCTACGGTGACTTCATGAAGGCGGTTGGTGCCTCGCGTCGGGTGTTTCAGCTCCTCGATCGGGGGCGCGGCATGGAGGAATCCGGTGGGACTCGGCTCGACACGGTGGTCGGTCAGGTCCGCTTCGACCACGTCGGCTTCAGCTACCCAGCGCGGGCGGATGTGCCAGTCCTCACCGACTTCGACCTCGGACTGGAGCCCGGCGCGACGGTGGCCTTGGTCGGGCCCTCCGGCTCGGGCAAGTCGACGGTCGCGGCCCTGCTGTCCCGCTTCTACGACCCCGATGCGGGGACGATTCGGCTGGACGGACAGGATCTTCGCGAGCTCGATCCGCGCTCTCTGCGGGGGCACATCGGCGTCGTGGCGCAGGAGCCTGTCTTGTTCGCGGCCTCGATAGCCGACAACATCCGCTACGGCCGGCCGGAGGCCACGCAGGAGGAGGTGAGGGCTGCCGCGGAGGCCGCCAATGCCCACGCCTTCATCGCTGGCTTCCCGGATGGCTACGCGACGGCGGTCGGTGAGCGAGGGGTCCGCCTCTCGGGTGGGCAGAAGCAGCGCATTGCCATCGCGCGTGCGCTGGTGCAAGACCCGGCGATCCTGATTCTCGACGAGGCGACCTCAGCGCTCGACACCGAATCAGAGCACCTCGTCCAGGAGGCGCTCGAGCGCCTGATGCAGGGACGCACGACGCTCGTGATCGCCCATCGGCTGTCGACCGTCCGCGAGGCGAGCCGCGTCGTGGTGCTGGAGGCGGGTCAGGTGAAGGAGCAGGGCACCCACGACGAGCTGATCGCTGCGGATGGCTTGTACAAGCGCCTGGTCGAGCGCCAGTTCGAGGCGGCGTGAGCGGGCCTGTGTCGGTAGACTGCGCCCATGGCACGTGAACTGTCGGACCGTGAGATGGCGCTGCTCCAGGGGCTGAGGGCCTTCGAGGCCCTCGATGCGCCGGTCGACATTGCTCAGCTGGCGGAGGCGAGTGGCTACGCCAGCGCGAGCATCAAGACCTACTTCTCGAAGAAGCTCGAGGGGGTCCTGGTGTTCAAGGAGCGCGATGGTTCATGGCGGGTGCGCGGGGCGCTCAAGTGCACCGAGCGGGACTTTGCGCGGCGCATGAGCCAGAAGGCAGGGGCTGCCCAGGTCGCACTGGAGACCGAGGAGGCCTGGCGCGCTCTGCTTCGGAAGATCTGCTACGAGGGGCATCGGCGCGGCTACCGGCTAGGCGACGAGGAGCTCGCCCTGGTGGAGAAGCTGCGCCCCCGACCGCGACGCCGCCAGGGCAGCCTGTTCGAGTCGTCATGACGGCGCGGTCCCGCCGGGACCGAGGCGCCTTCTACACGCCACCGGCGCTGGCGAGGCAGCTGGTGCAGGCCGTGATCGTCCGCCCGTGGAGCGTGCGCCTCGCGGCGAGGGATACCGACCTCGATGCACTCGCCGTCGAGCTCGAGGGCACGGTGGTCCTCGACCCTGCCTGTGGAGATGGGTCGCTGCTCGTGGCCGCACTGGAGGCGCTCCGCGAGGTCGCCGTCGCGCTCGCGGCGGCCGGTGGGCCTGTGGTGGAGATCGGCTCGGCACAGCTGCGTGGCTTCGACGTGCATGAGCCTGCGCTCGAGGCAGCACGCCGGAGGCTGCCGGAGGCCGTCCTGACCCACGCGGATTCCTTGCACGCCGACTGGCCAGACGCTGATGTGGTCCTGGCCAATCCACCCTACATCTCGAAGAACCGCCTGCAGCGGGTCATCGGGGTCGACGGGGTCCAGGCGCTGCGGAGCCGCTGGCCCAGGGTTCCCGGTGGGTCTGACTACTGTGTCTACTTCCTCTGGCGCATCGCCGAGCACCTCCAGCGCGGCGGTCGTGCGGGCTTCATCGGCACCACCACCATCACGGAGACGGTCTCGCGACGGGGGGGCCTCGACCGGCTCGTCGCCGAGGGGGTCCTGACTGAGGCCTGGCCCGATCTTCCCTGGCCCGGCCAGGTCGCGGTCCGGGTGGCGATGTTCGCGTGGGTGGCGGGGGAGACCACGCTGCAGCCACGGCTTCACGAACCACAGGGCGTGCGCGAGGTCAGCCGCATCGGTGCCCACCTGTCCGACGCTCCGGACGTGTCCCGATCTCCGGTGCTCCCGCAGAACCGCGGTCTCGCCGGACAGGGGGTCACCCATGGGCACTCAGGCTTCCTGCTCACGCGGGACGAAGCCGAGGCTCGGGTCGCCAGAGATCCGTCGGAGGCGCCGTTCCTGCGGCCGCTGGTGACGGGCGAGGATGTCATGGCCCGGTGGCCGGTGACGCCGCCGCGGTGGGTCGTGATGCTGCCCAGGGACGCCTCGGCTGTGCCGCCTCGGCTGCTGCAGTGGGTCGAGGAGCGAGTCCGTCCTGACCGTGAGCGAGCGGCTGCCGAGGAGCGCGCCCGACGGGCTGGAGGGCCCGGGCCGACCCATCATGCTCGGTTCCTGGCGCGCTGGTGGCGCCTCTCCTGGTCGCGCGACGACCTGCTCGAGCGTCTCGCACAGAGGCCGAGCTACCTCGCCATTCCACGGATCAGCGTCCGTCACACGGTGGTGCGGCTGCCCTCGTCAGTCGTGCCCTCCGACGTGCTCGTCGCCATTCCTCTGGACGACGACTACAGCCTCGGTGTGCTGCAGTCTCGCGTGCATGCGGCGTGGGTCGAGGCCCGGTGCAGCACTCTGGGAAGGGCGCGGCGCTACACGACGCGCACCGTCTTCGAGACCTTCCCTTGGCCGCCCGAACCGTCTCCGGCCGCCGTCTCCTGCGTCGTCGAGGCGTCGGCTCGACTGCAAGCTGTCCGAGCGACGCTCGCGAGGGAGCGGGGCTCCCTGCGTGCCGCGCTCCAGGCACCGACACCACAGCTCGAGCGAGCGATGACCGACCTCGACGTGGCCGTGCGCGCCGCCTACGGCTGGACCGAGACGACGCCGGCACTCGTGGCGCTCCAGTCACTCGCGCTCTCGGGAGGCGCCGGATGCCCGAGCCCCAGCGTCGAGCCGCCCGGGGGCGCTCAGCACCGCACGTGAGCCGTCACGGTCGCAGCAACACCGACGCCTTGGCAAACACCACTCGCTCGCTCGCGAGGTAGGGGGCCAGCGCAGCGGTCTCGGTGTAGCCGAGGTAGAAGGCCGTTCCTGGGACCTCGAGCCAGGAGAGGAGCGCCGAGCTCTGCAGCGCAGCGTCCTCGAACAGCGAGCCGGAGATGTGCTCCTCCACCAGACGAAGACCGAGGGCCTGGGTGAACTGCCAGGTGAGGCGTCCTCGTGTGAGGGTGGAGGCCTGGGCTTGCTCGCCGTCGGGGACGTGTCGGTTGTAGCGGGTCCGTGCATCCAGTCGGAGAGACTGGGTCGGACGGAGGGTTCCGTCCAGCGACACGCTCGTGGTGGTGGCGGGGACCAGGTAGGTGAAGTCGAGGGTCCGGGAGAGGGACAGCTCGGGCTCCAGCTCGGCCACGGCACCGATCTGCCCCTCGTAGGCGCTGCCCACGGACCAGCCCGTGAAGTCCGTCATGCCGGGACTGGTGGTGCTGTCGGCCGGTGAGTCCGTCTGACGGCCCTCGGCACTCATCGAGCCCGCACCGAACAGCTCCAGGGTGTGGATGCCGGCAATCACCAGCTCGTGTGTCGTGCCGAGCTCGTGGCGATGCTCCCCGTTGCGCTCCCAGCCAAGGTCGAGGGTGACCTCGGGCGTGTAGGCCTGCACCCAGCCGTCTGGCGTGAAGGTGTGGTCCAGGGCTCCGCCTGTCATGGTCTGGCCCACCTGTGGCAGGAAGCCGGTCTCCTGCCGCAGCCCTGGCGTGCGATCGGACGCGTAGAGCTCCAGCCCTGTACCGACCCCCGAGGCCCTGGAGATGGAGACCTCGTTGCCCTGGCCCCAGCGTCCACCGTCCTCCGCGGTTCCAGTGATGGACTGGAGGGTAGAGCCGCTGACGAACCAGCGGCCTCCGAGGGGTACGTTCGCGTCGATGGTCGCGGCTTGGTGGGTGCCCGTGCTGCGGCCCGCCTCGGTGTCGAGCGGCTGGTCGAGGGTGAAGTCGAGCACGCGCTTGTCGACGAGCGCGAGCCCCACCGTCCCGGTCCCGAGCACGTCGCGTCGCAGACGAAACACGGTGTTGAGCGCGCTGCGGCCCTCAATGTCGGCCTCGTCGAAGCCGGGTGTCTCGTTCTCGTTGAAGGAGGCGAGGGGAGTGAGGTCGAGGCTGTTCAGCGCGCCGACGGACCAGGCACCCTCTCGGCCGCTCACCTTCACACCGTAGAGCGGCTCGTTGACGGAGCGGGTGTACAGGGTCTTCTGTCGGTCGGTGTAGAACTCGCTGCCATCGAGGAAGAACGGTCGGGTCTCGGGAAACTGAAAGGCGAAGCGGGCATTGAGGCGCACGTCCGACACGTCGGACTCGACCTGGCTGAAGTCCGGGTTCAGGGTGGCCGCGAGCCCCAGATCCGGTGTGATGCCGAAGCGCGCATCGAGGCTGGGCCGCATCACCTGGAGCGGTGAGTCGAGCCCGCGCATCGGGTCCTCTCGTGGACCGACATCCTCGCGAGGCCAGTCCTGCGACACCGTCAGTGCTGGGATCAGCTCCAGGCCGCTGCCACGCGCCGCTGGCTTGACGCCACCGAGGTCGGCAGCCTGCGAGAACAGCGCCGGGTGCCCTCGCTCCAGCTTCGGGTAGGCGTACTTGGAGCCCTCACTGGGTATCTTTCGCGTGATGATCACGCCCCAGGTCTGCTCGCCGCCGGGCTGGTACTTCAGCGAGCGCCAGGGGAAGGCCACCTCGATGGTGAAGCTGTCCTCGGTGGCCGTGCCGCGGGAGCGGTACGCCGTGCTCCAGCTCATGTTCCACTTGCCGTTGTTCTGCCGGATGTCCTGCTGAATGCCGAGGGGGTTGAAGTAGAAGATGTAGCCGGAGCGGTGGTCGTGAAAGGTGTCGAGGTAGATGCCGACCTGGTCGTCAGCATTGATGGCCTCTCTCGGACTGATCCTGGCGCGGACGCCATAGTCGGCTCCCGTGACGGTCACGCCGACGTAGAGGAACCGCTCGTCCTGGAGAAAGCGGACCTCAGTCTCGCCGGGAGGAGGTCCTCCGTCGATCGGTCGGTAGCGCTGCAGGCCGGAGAGGGGAGGGGCGGTCGCCCAGTCGGGCTCATCGAGCCGACCGTCCAGCACGATGGGCCCGGTGGCATCGGCCACCCGGGCGTCTTGGGCCAGCGCTGTCGCCAGGCATGCCAGGAGCAGCACGGCTTCCCCCCGCACAGCGTGTAGTCGGTCGAGGGCCGAGGTGGTTGTCGGGGAGACGTGAAGGTCGCGCCGGCATCAGTCAGTCAGTCGGATGCAGCGCCTCGCGCACGATCGGGCTGGGCGCTCCGACGGCAGTGAGCCAGAGCTGATGCACCGCGCGGGTGGCGGCCACGTGCAGCAGCCGACGGTAGGCGGGCTGGTCGGGGTAGTACCGAGCCGTCGCCTCCACGACGACGACGTAGTCGAACTCGAGGCCCTTCACCTGATCGACCTCGGTGATCTCGATGCCCGGGGAGAAGGAGAAGCCCTGGTTCACGACTCTGCGGACGTAGGGCACGTCGCTGCGGTGCAGACCGGCCATGTAGGTGCCTGAGGTCGCTGCATCTGGGCACAGGAGCACCACGGAGGCGAGGGGCTCCGTCTCCATCAGGTCCTTGAGCACGTCAGCGAGGAAGGCGACAGCGGCACCGTGGTCCGTGAAGCGGAAGAGCTCCACGGGGGGACCGGTGCGCGTGATGAGCGGCGGCGTGTCGTCCTCGGCGAGCTCTCCGAGCAGGTCGAGCGCGAAGTCGACGACCTGCTTCGAAGACCGGTAGGCCACTCGTAGGGTGTCGACCGAGGCGCCCTCGATGCCAAGGTGACGGAAGAAGCTGGACCACGACGTGAAGCCCGCCTCCTTCATCACGTGCTGCTGGGTGTCGCCGGCGAGGGTGATGCTCTTCTTGGCGTCGAGGGTGTCGAGCAGAACCTGGACCTCGAGCGGGGAGAAGTCCTGCACCTCGTCGATGGCGATGTGTCGGTACCGGAGTGGGTTCTTGCGCTTCGAGCGCAGAGGCCCGACGCGAAGCTGCCAGGCCCGCAGCAGGATGGGGGCGTCCTCCGCGTCGAGCAGGACGGTCTCCTCGCGGTCGCCATCCATCCAGCGGACGACCTCGTCGCCGCGATCGCGGCACCACTCGGCGACGCGGGCGAGCTCGGCAGCGGTGAAGGCATCGGGGTCGACAGCGCGCAGGTGGGGCTCGAGCAGCTTCGGCTGCGTGAGCACACTCATCCAGTCGTCGACGGCCTGCTCGGCGGTCGCGGGTCCGGAGACGCGGCTCACCTGATCCTCGAGCGCCGCCAGGATCGCGGGGTGGAGCTTCGTCCGGACGACGACGGCAGGTGTGTCGTCGCGGGTCTTGCGAGGGAGCATCGGGAAGTGACGGCGGAGCTGTGCTGCAGCCCAGCTGCGGTAGTCCTGAACCGCGACCCCGTGCACGCCGAGGGCGGGCAGGACGTGGGAGACATAGTCGCGCAGCGCCTTGGAGAACACGACGAACAGCGTGCGCGGCGAGTTGATGTCCGGGTCGCTGTAGGCGAGCCAGGCGATTCTGTGGAGGGCCACGGTCGTCTTGCCGGAGCCGGCCGTCCCGCGAACGACGACGAAGCCGCTGCTCGGCCGTGTGATCAGCGCGAACTGGTCCTCGTCGATCAGGCCTGCGATGTCGGGGAGGTGCTTGTCCGCACGGCGATGGCGACCGCCGAGGTCGGTGCCGAGGCGGCGACTGGCACCCGTGCCGGGCGCGTAGGCCTTTGCGGTGGCTCCCGCGCCACCGGCGAGTCGGGCAGGCTCACGGCGCTCGAGGGTCCACTCGGCGTCTCGCCGCTGGAAGCTGCCCTCGGGGGAGTCGACGCGCAGCAGCTCGCCTCGCTGAATGGTGACGGTGCGACGGGCCTCGATGGTGCCGACGCGCACCCGTCCACCCATCTCCTCCTCGTACTCGTCGCCCTGCTGGTACCGGTAGAAGAGTCGGGAGATCGGGGCATTGCGCCAGTCTACGATCCGTACGCCGCGCTGGATTCGGGTAGCCTTGCCGAGGAAGATGTCGCGCGTGCGACCATCCTCCTCGAGCTGGAGGTGCGCGAAGTAGGGGCTGTCGGGATCCACCTCCTCGCGCTCGCGGGACTCCCGCAGCTGCTTCAGGAGCGCGAAGTGGGCGTTGTACTGTGCGAGGATCGCGCCCTTGTCCTCGGCCTTCGCGCCGCGGACCTCATCTCGGAGACGAACGAGTTCCTCGACGATCTTCGACTCGCGTGGGGGAGGCTGGTAGGGCTCTTCCTCGAGGAGCACACGGACCTGAGAGAGGTGTGCCTCTTCCTCGTCCACGATCGGATGCGCCATCATGCCTTCCTGGCGGAGACCACTCCGCGCGAAGCAAGTCATGAGGCTAACCGCTTGCGGGGACCGCACAAGCCCCTGTCGAGGAGCAGACATGAATGATGACGCGAGACGCCTCGAGCAGCTTGAGGTCAAGGTGGCCTTCGTCGAGCACACGGTCGCACAGCTCGACGAGGTCCTGCGCCAGATGCGCGATCAGCTCGAGGTGATGCAGCGCGACATCGTGTCCTTGAGAGAGCAGCAGGCCTCTCTGATGCCACCTCTCGAGGACGGCAAGCCGCCCCACTGGTAGGAGGCAGACCCATGCACGTCGTCACTCGACCCAGTGAGCCCTTTCGCATTGCCGGGGGAGCCCTCGAGGTCCACTGTGTGCCTGCCGCACGGGACAACCTCGTCTGGCTGCTGGTGTGCGCGAAGAGCGGTGAGGCGGCCGCGGTCGATGGGCCGAGCGCCGAGGAGGCGCTGGCGTGGTGCGAGGCCCGGGGGCTCCGCCTGACGACTCTCCTCAACACGCACACGCACGGGGATCACATCGGCATCAACCTCGGGCTGCAGGAGCGCGGTCTCCTGCAGTCGATGCGGGTGATCGGGGCGGCGAGTCGCGCGTCTGAGATTCCGGGTCTCACCCAGCCGGTCGGTGAGGGCGACACGATCCGCATCGGCGGGGCCGAGGCGCAGGTGTGGCTCACGGAGGGGCACATCGACGGCCACCTCTCCTACGTGTTCGACGGCGCCGTCTTCTGTGGCGACACGCTCTTCACCGGTGGCTGTGGCTACCTCTTCGACGGCCCGCCCGAGGCGATGTTCCGCTCGCTGCGTCGTCTGTCGACGCTGCCGCCTGAGACGAGGGTGTGCTGTGCCCACGAGTACACGCAGGACAACCTCCGCTTTGCTTGGTCGATCGAGCCGGGAAACCCCGCACTCGCCGAGCGCATCCGACGCGTGTGGGCCACTCGCAGCCGCGGGGGCTGCGCCGTGCCCTCCACGATTGGCGAGGAGCGCGCCACGAACCCATTCCTTCGCACGGCAGCCTCGGGGCTCCGCGCTGCGGTCGAGGCGGCGGTCGGTCACTCGATCGTGGGCGAGGCCGACATGTTCGCCGCGACGCGGGCTCTCAAGGACCGAAAGCTCTACCGCTCGCTCGATGAGGGGCGGCTCCCGCTGGGCTGAAGCCTACGGGGTGAAGCAGGTGCGCGTCGGAGCGTCGCGCAGCGGAGCAGGGTCGGGGGCGAATGTGCTCTCCGGCCAGTTGATCTGCCCCACGTCCCACACCTGGTTGCGGGTCATCACCTTGCTGCCCGTCCACTCGACTGCGCCGTTGAGCCACACCTTGACGGAGGCCTGCACGGCGAAGTCGCCGTTGTCGTCGTAGTAGTGGACCTTCACGTGGTAGCGGCCGTCTTCGGGCTCGAAGACGTTGATGTTCTCCGGGCCGAAGCCGCCCAGATCGTCGAGATCGAGGCGGGGGTCGTCGTTGCCGCTCGGGCTCCCCCAGTCGGGGGTGCGGTTGCACCAGGTGCAGTCGCTAGGCACCTCGAACAGCTCGCCGTCGTTCTCGATGAGGTGCAGGTCGAGGTCGGCAGAGGGCGTGTCCCAGGTGAGCTCGACGTGGATCGCGTCAGCCGGCATCGCGAAGACCGGGCACATGGCAGGGGCGGACGGAATGCCTGCCGAGTTGTACACGACGAGCTGCGCGACGTAGTCACCCGCGGCGTCCATGTACAGGTCGGTTCGCTCACCGGAGGGGTCGGTGAGGCGCGCCTCGTTGCTGAAGGGGGGGACGGCGATGAGCGTCCAGTCGTACTCCAGCGGGTAGAGCTCGCTCGGGTCGAAGGACTCGGAGCCATCGAGAGCCACGAAGCCGGGAGGATTGCCGATGCCCGGACAGTCGACGACGGCCTCGGGGTACTCGAGATCGCCACCGCCATTGCCCAGCAGGGTGAGCACGACCTCGGGCTCGTCTGGATCGTCGGAGGGGATGATGAGCGTGCCGTTGTCGCCCGCGTCCGAGTAGGGCGAGTAGGTGAGGATGACGGGCAGCTCGTTGTCGGGGGCAATGGTGCTCAGGGTGGGGTTCGACTCGATCGCGAAGGCTCCAGAGCCGTTCAGGTCGAGCGTGCCCAGCTCGAGCGGCGCGCTGCCGCAGTTTCCGATCTCGAAGAACAGAATCTCGGTGTCGCCTTGAGGCACCACACCGAAGTCGACGACGAGGTCGTCGACGCAGATGTCCGGCTTGGGACTGTCGACGCCTGTGCCCAGGAGCTGCAGGTCGATGGCCTCGACATCGGGATCGTTGTGCTCGATCGTGATGGAGCCCGAGTAGTCGAGGAAGTTCTTCGGCGTGAAGGTGACGCGGACGAGCTCGCTCTCATCTCGCCCGATCTGGGTCGGAGGCTCCTCCTCGAAGCCGAAGACCCCCTCGTCGTCCTGGAGCGTCCAGGTGAGGTCGAGGGGGGCATCACCAACGTTGTTGACGTAGAGATCTGCGAAGCCCATCTCGTCCTTGATGACGGGCAGGAACACCAAGCCGTCCGGCGGAGCAACGGCGATCTCGGGGTTGATGTCGCTGAACGAGGTCTCGGGGCCGCTCCCGCAGGCCGCGAGCACGAGAGCGAGGGAGATGACCGAGAAGGGATGCCGCATGGATGTCCTCGGGTTGGACGTAGGGAACACCGAACGCCTCACGTCATACGAAACTTCCTGGCCGGCGGCCACTGTGCATGGGTACAGTGACCGTCGGGAGACGCTGGAGCCAGTTTGCGCCAAGTCCTGATGATTCCGCTACTGCTCGGCGTAGGTTTCGCTGCGGGTTGCTCGTGCGACCCCGGCCTGCCGCCGGACAACGACAAAGACGACGATCCACCTCCGCTCGATACTTCTCCGGATGTCGTGCCCACGGGCGACACCGCGCCGCCGCCCTACTGCACCTTCGTCGAGGAGGAGCCGAACGACACGCTCGAGGACGCCACCTACCTCGAGACGGAGCAGCGGGGCTGTGGTGAGTTCGCGGACGACCTCGACCTCGACTTCTGGGAGCTGGACTTCCTGGCGGACGGCTGGATGGGCGTCCGCATCGACGCTGCGAGCCTCGGGTCGGCGGCCGACGTGCAGGTCATCGTCTCGTCGGACGTCGGTGTCAGTGCAGCGCGCGTCGACAACGAGGAGTTCAACGACGTCGATCTCCTCTTCCCGGCTGTCGCGGGCACCTACCAGCTGCTGATCAACGAAGAGACGCAGCAGGGGGGCTCCGACCGGTTCTTCTACGAGGTGCTGGTGACCACGGCCAAGTCACCGGTGCAGTACGACACCACCGACCCCGGCACGAACACCAACGCGGGTGCCGCGCTGCGCGTGGACTCGGGCGAGCGCGTCTTCGGGGTGGTCGCCGATCTGTTCAGCCCCGAGGACTGGTACGCCATCGACGTGCCGCCCGGGCGTCACCTGCTGCGGCTGGACGTCGACGCCTTCGCGCTCGGCTCGCCCGGTGACTTCACCGTGTCGCTGTACGACGATCGGCTGGAGCCGCTGCCGGAGGGCTGTCGCGTCTGCGAGATCGACGGCGGTGAGACCGCTGGGGAGCTCGATCCCTGGTACGAGTACACCTCGAATGGCAACGAGACCGTCTTCGTCTCCATCCGGGATCAAGAGGGTCGGGCTGGGCCCGCCTACTGGTACTGGATTCAGCTGGAGCTGGAGGAGCTGTGATGCCTCGCGCGCTGATGCTGGCCCTGATCGTCTCTGCGGGCTGCAAGAAGCAAGACGACTACCAGGCGCCAGAGAAGCTGCTCGACACGGGCTGGTTCGTAGACACCGCGACCGGTGATGGCCAGAACTGCCTGCACAAGGTCGTGCTGACCGAGCCCGAGGATGGCGTTCGTGACTGGTACTGGCGCGACTACCCAGTGGTCTACGTCGAGACGAACGAAGACCCGTCCAAGTACGACGTGTTCCTCGTCGACGAGGACGGTGTTCGGCTCCGTGCCGAGCAGAAGTGGCCCGACGAAGACAGCCTGTCCTTCGAGGTCGAGTTCGTCGGTGGACTCAAGGCGAGCCACGACTACCAGCTGATCATCCGTGACTGTGCCGGCGAGCGGGTGGTCAACTTCCGCACCTCGTCCTACGGCGCGCCCCTCGAGGCGGGCCCATCGAGCCTAGTCGGCAACACCTACGTGCTCGACCTCGCGGGGGCCGACTGGGTCCAGCCACCGGGGCTCGGCCCACTGCTGCAGCTCTACTTCACCACGCCGGTGCTGCTGGGCGTCGAGACCGCCGACACCACCAGCATCGACTTCCTGGGTGCCCCGGGTGCCATCGACCCCTTCGAGGGCATCCTTCAGGACATGACCCAGCAGACCTGGGACTTCGAGGGTACTGGCTTCGCCGACGAGCCTTACTTCCGGACCGACGTGCCCGAGGTGAACTTCAAGTTCGACGGGCTCGACATCCCCGTGTTCGAGTTCCGGGTCGAGGGCACCTTCGAAGCGGACGGCTCCTCCTTTGGTGGCGGCGCGCTCATCGGCAACGCCGACACGCGCAACCTGGGCGTGCAGCTCGGAGAGCCCGACAATCCGGCTGCCATGTGCGGCTATGCGGAGTCACTGGGCATCCTGTGCAAGTCCTGCCCCGACGGCGAGCCTTACTGTCTGGACCTCAAGGTGGTGGGTGTCGACGGGTCTCTCGTGCCCGATCTGACGCTACGCCGGCGCTAG
>PKDJ01000327.1 GCA_002862545.1 Pseudomonadota bacterium | reverse complement strand
TGACGAGGTCGTCGACGGCATCGGCCTCGAGGCTGGCGTAGTGCGGACGGACGACGCCCATCCGGTAGCCGCTCTCGCCGGCGGCATCGCGCGGCACGAGCCCGTGCATCGTCAGTCCGCGGCGCCAGACGAGCGCAATGACCGACTCCAGGGGCAGGACGCGCGCATAGGCGGCGAGTGCTGCATACTCGCCGACGCTGTGGCCAGCGAACATCGCGTCCTTCACCAGAGCGCCGGCCTCTTCCAGCTCGGCGACCTGGGCGGTAGCGAGCACCGCCATCGCGACCTGGGTGAACTGGGTGAGGTTCAGCACGCCGGCCGGGTGGGTCACGGGGCCGTCGGGCAGCCACAGGCGGGTCGGGTTCTCACGGATCACGCGGAGCAGTGAGAAGCCGAGCTGCTCGCGGGTGACGCGGTCGGCGGTCTCCCAGATCCGGCGGGCTGCACGGGAGCGTCCCATGCCCTTCATGCCCATGCCGGGACGCTGGATGCCCTGGCCCGGGAAGACGTAGGCGACCCGGCCCGGACGGACGGTAGCGAGCACGCGGGCTGCAGGGGTGCCGTCGGCAGAGAGCGTCACCTCGACGCGCTGTGCGCCGTCGACCAGGCCGCGACGGACGGCGACCAGCTCGAGCGCGGCTCCGGGCAGAACCGGGGCGAGGAACTGAGCATCGGTGCGCGTGATGCGCGAGGCATCCCCACCGGCGACGGCGTCCACGAGGAAGGCGGAGCAGCGGGCTGCGGACCACAGGCCGTGCACGATGGGCTGGCCGAGTCCTGCGAAGCGAGCGAGGGTGGGGCTCACGTGGATCGGGTTGTGGTCACCGCCGACGCGGGCGAACACGGCTGGATCGACCGGTGCGACATCCGTCGCCCGTGCCAGGGTCTTGCCCGGTGTGGGCACGCTGTCGTCCGACTGCGGCGTGGCCGGGAGTCCCTCTCGCACACCGGCCGTGCGGGAGAAGTCGCCCCGGACGAAGAAGCGCGCGCGAAGGGTGGCACGGCGGCCGCCGTCCAGGGTGGCCTCGGCCTCGATGGTCCGGCCCTTGGCCGCGTCCTCGACACGCACGAGGCGCGCGGTGACGGTGACCTCGTCGCCGGCTTGGGGCAGACCCTCGGGGCCGACCTCGACGCCGTGGGTCAGGTGCACGAGGTCGAGCATGCCCTCGGGCACGGCGGAGAGCGCCGCGAACAGCGGGCGCCAGGCGATGGAGAACACCATGTCGGAGGGCACGGTGCAGTCGTCGGTCCGTCCGGTGACCCGGGCGTAGGCGGCGGCCTGGGAGGCATCGACGGTGACGGTCTCGGTAGACTCGGCGAACAGGTCCACGGGCTCGAGGTTGCCCCCGAAGAGGGCGTCTGCGTAGAACTGCGGAAGGGTGGCGTCGGTGTCGATCACCACAGCGCCGTTGTCGATTCGGGCCTCGAGGCGCCAGGTCGCGTCAGCGCCGGCGAGGCGAGGACGCACGGCCATGCGGATGCGATCGCCGTCGATCACCATGCAGGCATGCTCGTCGCCGTGACGCCACGTCACGCGGCGGCCGTGCTCGGTGAGGGTGAGGGTCGCGCCGGTCAGCGGTGCGCACAGGCTGCTGAGGGGGTTGGGGATGCGGCGTCCGTTGGTCCAGCCATCGCGTGCGAGCAGGGCACAGACGAGGCAGCCGGGAAGGCCCTCGAGGGCGGAGCCCCAGGCAGATGCCCCCTCGGTGACCACGAGGTGCCAGCCGGCGGGCGTGCGCGTGCGGAAGGTGGTCGCAGACGTGCCCCAGGTGGTCGGGGCGCGCTCGACGAGCGTGCTCTCGGCGAGGCTGTCCTGCAGGTGGCTCGTGAAGCGACCGAGCAGGTCACCCACGGGCTCATCCGCCGTGCGGATGCCGCGGACTGCGACGGGGCCAGGAATTGCGAGCACCTGGTCGGCCGTGTAGCGGTCGTCGTGGGACTGCCAGAGGGAGTCGGAGGCGAACCACTTGCGCACGTTTGCGTCGATCACCGGAACGAACGGGACCGGCTTGCCGGGGCGGCGGCACAGGGCGTCGACGAACCACCGCGCGTCGAGCGGATGGAGGCGATGCGTCTCGGCGCTCGGCCAGGCTGCGCAGAGCGTCTCGACACAGGCCTTGGGGTCCTGCAGGTCGATGTCGGTGATGCGGGACGGGAAGGTGCCCTCGTCCTGGTCGGCACACCGGGCCTCGGCTCGTGCGAGGGCGTCGGCGAAGCGCTGGCGCCAGGTGATGTCCATCCAGACGCCGTCCTCGTACTTGCCACCGCGGCCCAGGGCCATCAGCTCCACGAGGCGCTCGAGGAAGGCGCGCCAGGTCATCTGCTCCACGTCGCCGAACCACGGCTTGGCGGTGCCGGCGAGTGCGGTGGCGATCTCGGCGTGTCGCGCTGCGGCGGCCTCGCCGTCACCAGCGACCTCGTCGAGGAGGCGGGCACAGCGGGAGGCCGCGTTGTCGAGGTAGAAGATGTCGGCGTCGAGGCCCGACTTCCCGGAGGTGATGTCGCCCTCGAACTCGCCAGCACGGACCCAGCCATCCTTGCCCTCGGCGGCCGCGAGGGCTGCCTTGATGCTCGGGGAGGTCATCGCCTCCTTGCAGGCCATGGTGGCGGTGCCGAGGAAGATGGCGTCGACGGGCATCGCGGGTCGACCGTGGGCCTCGGACCACCGGCCGGTCAGCAGCGCCGTGGACCGCTCCTCGTCGCCAACTCCGCCGCCGACACACAGGACGACGTTGGGGTGCTGACGAATCTTGGCGTAGGTGGCGAGGAGCACGGGCTCGAGGCCCTGCCAGCCGTGGTGCCCACCGGCGTGGCCGCCCTCGAGGTGCATGAACAGCGTCCGCTCGGGGCGCTCGGCGGCGATCTTCAGGACCTGGTCGACCTGCTTGGGCGTGCCGGGCTTGAAGGCGTTCATCCACAGACCGAGTCCCTCCAGCTCGTCGAGGAGCGCGACGGCCTCCTCCACGGGAGGAATGCCCGCGCTGATCGTCACACCACACAGCGGCGCACCCGCGGCGGCGAGCTTCTGCACCAGCTTCTGCTCACCGAGGTGGAGGCGCCACAGGTAGGGGTCGAGGTAGAGCGCGTTGAAGACGACCTTGGCGCCGGGACGAACCTGCTCCGAGAGCTCGTCGAGGCGCATGCGCAGGTGGCGCTCGGTGACCTGGCCGCCACCTGCCAGCTCAGCCATGAAGCCGGCGTTCGCGGCCGCAGCGACCAGCGGCGTCTCCACCGTGGTCGGCGTCATGCCAGGGAGGAAGACCGGCGGCGTGCCCGTCGTGCGGGTCCAGGCGTTGTCGACGACCCGCTCACCGCCAGGCAGCGTGACGAGGCGCGGAGCGAAGGCACTCCAGTCGGTCGCGGGGGGCAGCGTCCCCTCAGAGAGGTGGGTGCGTCCGGACTCGGTCGCAGCCGAGATCACGGCCACCCCCGTGCCCTTCAGCACGCTGTGCGACAGGCGGGCCACGCCATCGCCGGGCCCGAGGTCGACGAGGTGCGTGAGGCCCTCGAGCCGACTCAGGGCCGTGACGGTCTCCTGCCAGCGCACGGGCTGCAGGAAGAGAGACTGCCGCAGTGCGTCGGCCATGTCCTCGTGGCCGAGCAGGCTCTCGGTCGTCGACGGGTTGAGGACCTCTCGCGTCAGCTGGCCGCTGTCGCAGGTCCAGCCGATGGCGTCGAGGTCGGCCAGCATGGCCGTCAGGCCATCTGCCATGTGCGGCGAGTGGAACGGCACCGAGACCGACAGCCACTCCCAGGTGAATGCCGGGAGGGGATCAGGCGTTCGGCGGTCCGAGGCGTCCTCACGCGCTGCCGCCTCGAGGTCGTTGCGGAGCTGTGCCAGGCTCGCGGGAGGCCCGGAGATCACAGTGCGATCCCAGGTGTTGGCGAGGCTCACGACCATCTGCCGGTGGGGAGGTAGCGTGGCATTCGTGGCGTCGATGAAGCCCTGTAGGCGGGTGCGGGGCAGCCGAGAGACGGCCGCCATCGGGGTGGCCTCGGGGTCGCCAGAGAGGCCGTCGCGGCGCCAGGACTGCTCCATCCGCAGGCCCTCGAGGGCGACCCAGTCGAGCCAGTGGCAGAAGCGCTCGTCCGACACAGAGAGGTCCGCGGACTCGGCGACGAGGCAGGCGGCGAGGATGCCCTGGCTGTGGCCGGTGAGTGCGACCACCTCGCTGGCGTCGAGCACGTCGTCACGGACCATCAGCCAGCGTGCGATCTGCGTCGTGAAGATCCAGGGCTGCGAGATCGCGCTGCTGGCCAGGTAGGCCGCGTCGGGGCGGTCGCCCGTCAGCCAGGGGCGTGCGTCGATGCCCTGTGACCAGCGACCGCTCGTCGCGAAGGCATGCGCGGTGCCGAGGCTGGACAAGTGCTCGGCAGCCACGTCCACGAGGTGGGCAGCGGCAGGGGAGGCCTCGACCAGTGCTGCGAGCTCGTCGAGCCAGGCGCCTGCCTGTCCAGCGAAGGTGAGGGCGCAGCGAAGGGCGATGCCCTCCTCCTCGTTCGTGGGTCCGTCGGTGTGCTCCGAGGGGTTGTTCCTCTGCTGCATCACGCGTCCTCCCCGCCTGAGCGGATGGTGTGGCGGTTCCAGAGAGCCAGGGCGTCCATGAAGCGACTCATCATCGACTCCGCGTTCTGCTGCGGGTCGGCGAGGTCCTGCATCACGAGGCCCGTGAAGGTGGCGAACACGGCTGCGGCGACTGCGCGCAGCTCATCTTCGGAGAGCGCGCTGCCTACGATGGGGCGCAGCATCTCCGTGACGGCCGCGCGAACGCGGCTGTAGAAGCGAGACAGGGCCGCCTGGACCTCGGGCTCGCGCGGTGACTGCGCGGCGAACTCGATCCAGAGAGGCACGATGGCCCGGCCGCGGTGGAGTTCGCGCTCGAGGGCGGCGGTGATGGCCGTGACGTAGTCGTCGGACCGGCCTGCGGCGCGGAACTGCTCATGGATCTCGTCCATGACCTCGTCAGTCCACGTGTGCAGGATGTCGACAAAGACCTCCTGCTTGCTCGAGAAAGTCCAGTAGAAAGAGCCCTTTGAAATGCCTGCAGACTTGCAGATCATGTCCACTGTCGTGAGGGGGTACCCATGCTCACGAAAGCACGCGTACGCGGCGCTTCGAATCTGTTGCCGCTTGGTCTCTTTCTTTGTCACGGGCCTCCAAGTGACCGGTGGGTCAGATTTACCGGTGCGTGAAACTTCTCGATACCGAGCGTTTGCCCTCTAGACCGACCAGTCGGTTCAGGCAAGTTCTAGGGTCGGATTCCGACTACTTAGGTGCGCAGTTTCCTTCGCACTTGGGTGCGTCACTGACTGCACACCCTGTCGATATTGGACGGCCGCCGGTGCTGGAGCGGCGCTCGGGGCCCGTGAGAAGTTGTTCGCGCGATCGCGATCCGAATCTCGGTCGCAGGCGCCGTGATCTTGGGCCTTGAGGTAGGGTTCGGCATGCTCACAGCCCTGCTCCTCGCCGCCTGCAGCGCCCAGCTCGGTCACGACAGCGCACCACATCCTGCAGTGGGCACGGTGCACGCGCCGCCGCCCGACACACCGAATGTGCTCCTCGTGGTGGTCGACGACCTCGGGGTCGACAAGGTGGGCGCCCTCGGTGCTCATCCGCGGCCGGCGAGCACTCCGAACATCGATGCGCTCTTCTCACGCGGCCTGCGTTTTGATCAGGCCTACAGCACCCCGTCATGCTCGCCGACGCGAGCAGCGCTGCTCACGGGCAGACAGGGCCGCCGAACCGGAATTGGCTCGGTCATTCGAATGCTGGAGCACGAGGCCGGGCTGCCGCGCACCGAGGTCACGCTGCCCGAGATGCTGTCACGGGCACCGGAGAGCTGGGAGTCGCTGTACGTCGGCAAGTGGCACCTGTCGGTGGTCGCAGACCCCGACGTTGCAGCCGATCCCAATCTGCAGGGCTTCGACCACTATGTGGGGGGCCTCGACAATCTCACGGTGTCGCACGAGCCCGTGGAGGATGCGAGCTACACCCGCTGGCTGAAGACGGTCGACGGGGTGAGTGCTGTCACCGAGACCTACGCCACGACCGACGAGGTCGACGAGGCGCTCGCGCGTATTCCTTCACTGGCGGAGCCCTGGCTCTCGGTCGTGTCGTTCCACGCCCCCCACTCGCCCTTCCATCTTCCGCCTCGCGCACTCACCCCCACCACCCCGCGCGACGTGGGCCGACCGTCGAGGCCGAAGGCCGCTCATGCGATGATCGAGGCGCTCGACACCGAGCTGGGTCGGCTGCTTTGGGGGCTCGACGCCGAGCTGCTCGAGCGCACGCTGGTGGTGTTCGTGTCCGACAACGGGACCTCTGCGGATGCCATGCTGCCGCCTTGGGATCCCGAGCGGGCGAAGCTGTCGCTGTACGACGGCGGCTGTCGCGTGCCGATGGTGGTTGCCGGGCCGGGCGTCTCTCCGGGGCGCACCGACGCGCTCACTCACGTGGTCGATCTGTTCCCGACCATCGCCGACTTCGCGGGTGTCGATCTCGCCGAGGTCGTCGACTCGGAGGGGCTGCCTGTCGTGCTCGACGGAGTCTCCCTCCGACCGGTTCTCGCCGACCCGGAGGCCTCGGTGAGAGAGTATGTCTACTCCGAGCGCTTCCGGCCGAACGGTGGTCCCGCTCCCGACGACGTCGATGACCAGATGATCCGGGATGGACGGTACAAGCTCATGCGGCGCGTCGGGGTTGAGACCCTGTTCTTCGAGTATGGTGCGGACCGATGGTCCGAGGGGCCAGACCTGCTCCCCGGTGGACTGACGCCGGAGCAGTGGATCGCACACGACCGACTGCTGGCCGAGCTCGACGCTCGCGTCGCCGAGATGGAGTCCGCATGGTGATGCTGTTGTGGTTGCTGGCCTGTGGGGGAGGGACGCAGTCCGAGCGCCCTCCTCGATCCACTCCCGAGCGTGCCGAGCGCACACCGAAGCCGAAGCCAGCGGGGCTCGGAGAGCGGCCGGAGAACGTGCTGATCGTGCTCGCCGACGATCTCGGAACCGACAAGGTCGGCGCCTATGGAGCACACCCGGACGCGCCTCCGACGCCTCACATCGACGCGCTCGCGGCGCGAGGTGTGCGCTTCGACCACGCCTACTCCACTCCGGCGTGCTCGCCGACGCGGGCTGCGCTGCTCACGGGACGTCAGGGGCGGCGCACGGGCGTCGGCTCGGTGGTGTTCCAGCGTCGGGACCCGGAGGGGCTTCCCCGCTCCGAGGTCCTGATTCCGGAGATGCTCTCGCTGGCCACCCAAGACTGGTCCACGGTGGCGCTCGGCAAGTGGCACCTCGCTGTGGAGGAGCACCCCGACTACGAGCGAGACGCACTGAGGCAGGGCTTCGACCACTATGCGGGTGCGCTGAACAACGTCACCACCACGCGCAAGCGCAAGGACGGCGACAAGGCGAGCTACCAGAGGTGGGAGAAGACGGTGGATGGCAAGACCGACTGGACGACGGTCTACGCCACCACTGACACGGTGAACGATGCGCTGGCGAAGATTGCGGAGCTGCCAGAGCCGTGGTTCGTCTATATGGCCCTGAACGCGATCCACGAGCCCTTCGAGGTCCCACCAGCGAAGCTCGTTCCAGGCATGAAGCGTCCGCCCAAGAGCGAGCGGGGCATCGTCGATGCCATGGTCCAGGCCACCGACACCGAGCTCGGACGCCTGTTCGAGGCGGTCGACTTCGACGACACGACCGTCGTCTTCGTGTCCGACAACGGCACAACCGAGGTCGGCATCGCCCCGCCGTGGGACCCCGACCGCTCCAAGCTCACGCTCTACGACGGGGGCTGTCGGGTGCCCTTCGTCGTCGCCGGACCACGGGTCGCCCGGCCCGGGTCGAGCTCGGATGCGCTGGTTCATGTGGTGGACCTCTTCCCCACCGTGGCCGACATCGCGGGTGTCGCGCTCGCGGACGTGAAGCGCCCAGACGGTACGCAGGTCCCGATCGATGGGCAGTCGCTCCTGCCGCTGCTGGCGCGTCCAGAGGACCCAGGCCGAGCGGTGATGTACGTCGACAAGTTCCAGCCGAATGGTCGGGGGCTGAAGCGGACGCTCGACCGACGGATGATTCGAGACCGAGAGTACAAGCTGATCCGGACCTCGAAGGGCGACGAGCTGTTCGCCTATGCAGCGGGCCGCTGGGACGAGGGACCCAACCTCCTGCAGGGTACGCTCACCGCCGAGCAGCAGGCGGCCTACGATTCGCTGTCAGCAAGGTTGGAGCCGATCACGCGGCGCCTCGAGCGCGATGGAGCGGTCCCGGACTGAGCGGCTCTGTACGGATGTGAGCGCCTGAAGATGTCTGACGGCTGGTCGTCCGCCCCGAGGCTGAGTGCTACCCTCGCAGCATGCACCACGCGCTCTTCCTGATCCTGAGTCTGGGCTGTGTCGGAGAGGCGCCGTCGAAGAGGGCTGACCGCCCAGGGGACGAGGCGGCGACCTCGGCCACGGCTCCCTCCGAGCCCACGTACTCGGCTGAAGAGCACTGCAATGGCGTCGACGACGATGGCGACGGTCTGATCGACGATGCGGACCCGGACGTGGTCGATCGGACGGCCTTCTACATCGACGCGGATGGTGACGGCTTCGGCGATCCGGCTGGCGTCGTGCTCGCCTGTGAGACTCCACCTGGCGCCGTCGCGGACTCCACCGACTGCGACGATGGATCGTCCCAGGTGTTCCCTGGCGCCCCACTCACCTGCGACGCCCATGCAGACTCTGACTGCGATGGGCTCCCCGATGCCCCCGAGGTCGACGACGACGGCGACGGGCTCACGGACTGTGATGGTGACTGCGACGACTCGGACCGTGAGGTCTGGCCCGGGGCCATGGAGGTCTGCGACGGTCGGGACACCGACTGTGATGGTCTGGTCGACCACGAGGATCCCGACGTGGAGCCCTCGAGCTGCGGTTGGTGTCCGAGCCCGAGCGGCTTTCCCATCACGCCGGTCCGCATGGAGACCTGGAACCCCTGCCTGCTCGATCCGGAGTCGTGGCGGCTGTGCTACCTCGATCCTGAGGTCCGTCCGGATGCCCACGACTACGGACGGCGGCTGCACCGTGTCGCCTGGCGCGAGGACACCGCGCTGCGGAGGCAGCTCTTCCTCTACCTACCGCCAGGAGACGGCTACGAGACGGTCACCATCCCACGGGTGGCTGCCTATGCAGGCTATCGGACGATCTCGCTCGGCTACGTGAACAACGTCAGCCTGAAGACCGCGTGCGGCTACGAGCACGAGGAGCCCCGCACCTGCTACGGCGACGCCCGGCACGAGCTGCTGTTCGGCGAAGACCGCAGCGATGTCGATGACGTGGGCCCGGCCGACAGTGTCGAGGGGCGCCTGCGCACACTGCTGCTGCACCTCGACGCCACGTACCCGGACCTCGGCTGGGGGAGCTACCTGACGCCGTCGGGTGACATCCGCTGGGATGATGTGGTGGTGGGTGGCTGGTCGGCTGGCTCGGGCAACACCGCCTACCTCGCCTCCCAGGCTCGGCTCGACGGCGCGATTCTGTTCAGTGGTCCGCAGGATCTCTGGGAGAGCGAGGACGGAGAGCCAGCCCTCGCGGACTGGATCACGGCACCTCGGCTGACGCCCGGATGTGCCCACTGGGGTGCCTACCACCTGCTCGACAGCGTCACGCTCCTGAGCGAATCCTGGGACGCCATCGGCATTCCAGTCGGAGAGGCGGACATCGATCTCGGCAGTCCGCCCTACGAGGACAGCCAGCGCCTCACGTCTTCAGAGCTGATGGAGGGCTGTGACGCCCACCAGAGCATGGGACGTGATGGCTGCATCCGCACTGAGACCACCGACGCCTACCTCTTCGCCTTGTGCGAGGTTGCTGCGCCAAGCACCGACTGCCCCTGACCACGCAGGGAGCGATGCGCCTAGGGCTGGAGGACGACTCGCACGATCGGCTGTCGCTCGAGCTGCCAGGCGATCACACCACGCGCTCGGTCGAGCTCATCCGGCTCGAGAATGGGCTCGAGCATGCCCACTGCGTCAATCAGAGACAGGAGCGTCGCCATCTGTGGCGGCAGCGTCGCACGTGGCTGTACCGCGGTCTTGAGCCGCTTCAGAGTGCTCGGCATCCTCGTGGCCCTGGAGCGCGTGGCAGTGCTGCGGTGCACCAAGGCGCGGAGCTCGGGCTGGCCGCGCTCGAGGTGCTGAAGCCAGGCCTGGATGGCGCCTGGACTGGGTGCATCTCCCAGTACCTCCAGTGAGCGGGCCAGCACGGGAGAGGTCGGCGTGGCGTGGTGGTCGGGTCGGTGGCGGAGCTGCTTGGACGCATCGAGTCCGATGAAGGAGCCCGCCAAGAGGTCGACGAGGACCGCTCCGCACAGCACCCTGTCGAGACGCTCGTTCACGGCAGCGGAGGGCCCTCCCGGAGAGTGCTCGAGGACGAAGCGCAGGAGAGTCCCTGCAAGATCGGAGTGGCTCATGCGGACTGTTCCCAGTCGATCGGGCCCTCGATGAACCGCTGGCGGAGTCGGCCAAGCACGATGCTCCAGGCCCGCTCGAAGTAGTCCCACGCAGCGGCCCACTCGGGGCCCTCGCCCCAGCCGGTCGCGACCAGCTTGACGCGCACCCCCTCGGGGTCGCTGCCGAAGGTCACGTCGACGCGGGTCTTCTCGCTTCGGAGTGAAGGCAGAGTCGGGGGCTGGTTCCAGCTGAACGCGAGGTGACTTGGAGGCGTGAGCTCGAGCACGGTGCAGCCCTCGCTGCCGCGAGAGCCCTCGGGCTGGCTCGAGTCGAAGAAGAGCTCGTAGGCGCCGCCTGGGCGAGCATCGATGTTGCACTCGGGCGCGAAGAAGCTGCGGCAGCCCTCGGGTGTCGTCCAAGCCGAGTACACGGCCTTGACAGAGCCCGGAAGCGTCACCTGCTTCTCGAGAATGCGCGCCATGCGGATCCTCCCCCTCACCGGAGCCACTATGCCATTCCCCTTGGCGCTGCAGTGTGCGCTGTGCCGCCGCAACCTGGAGCGAGTTTGGGCAGCGATCCATGAATCGTCATGACATTGTGTTGACAAGTGGCGCGACGGGACGGTCGTGGAGGCGTGATGCGCGTGCTGGGCATCGTGGTGGTGCTGACGAGCTGCATGGTGGAGCGGGGCGGACCCCCTCCCGAGGGGCTCGCGTGTATGGACGCATCCGACTGCTCTCGTGGTGAGTTCTGTGCGCTCGCAGGCGGTCAGGGAACCTGTCGAAGCCTGCCCAGAGCATGCGGAATACCTGCTGACTGTGGGGATCCAGCGTGCGCTACGGCGCTCGAGTCGACCTGCCCGAGCGGTCAGCGTGCGGTTCGCTGTGCAAACCCGATCGATCCGAGCAGTGAGATCGTCGGCAATCCCGCCTTCACGTGCGGCTGATGCCGTCGAAGACCGCCGCAAGCTGCTCGAGCCACACGACCGGTCGATCGTCTGCGTCGTACAGGAATGCCTGCATGATCGCGTAGCCATCTGCAGCGAAGGTGCAGGTGGAGCGGTACCAGAAGTCCCCCTCGTGTGCGGCTGGCAGCGGACCGAGGAGCTGGGCTGACCAGCGCACCGTGCTCGCGGGTGCGGGCGCCTGAAGCATGGGCAGGAAGGGCGGCGGCGGAGCGTCGGCGAGGGCAATGAGGCCTGCCGCACCCGTGGCGGGCCGTCGAAAGCGGCACCAGCAGGCGACACCGGGATCGGGGCGTCCGGTGAAGGGGATCCTGCCCTCTGTGAGCGAGATGTCGAGGTGCTGGATGAACGCCGGGACGCCCTCGCGGGCCTCTAGAGTCGGGGCGCCCGAGCGTGGTGGACGCGTGCCTGGTGGTGGGGCCTCCACGCGGATCCCAGAGTCACGAGGCTCTGCGAGGACGGCCGTGTAGCGGGCGACCGGGCGGCCCTCTTGGGTGACGTCGGCGCTCGCGAAGGTCACGGACCGCCCCTCGCGCAGGACCGACACCTCGACCCGAGCGGGAACATCGGCCACGAGTGGGCCGAGGAAGGCGCCGTCGAGTCCCCGCAGTGGTCGTGAGACCCGCTGCTCCAGGGCTCGGACCGCAGCCCCCGCCACGATCCCGCCAAAGGCACCCCGACCCTGCATCCAGCTGGCGTCGATGCGTCCTACCCAGCCGTCTCCCTCCCGGGACCAGCTCGTGATCTCGTCGAAGCTCTGCGGCGTCACTCGGTCTCCATGGAGATGTCGTCCACGTCCACGGTGCTGCCCGGCTCGGAGCCGATGGACAGGCGGGTGTGCCAGACATCCAGCGCGGGAGCCTCGGCCTCCAGCACGATCTCCTGCCAGGAGGTGTCGAGCGCGAAGACCCGCTCGGTGACCTGCAGGGGTGGCGTGTACATGGTCTGGTCGCGGAAGTCGATCATGACGCGGACCTCGTCGTCCGCTGATGCTCCCTTGACCCACATGCGTGCCGTCACGGTCTGCCCCGCTCGCGCGGGGTTGGGCTGGTGGGTGCGTGCGCCGTCATTGAGGCGAAGGAAGGCCTCTCCGCTGTGGGCCTCTGAAGGGTCGACGAGGCGGACGACCCCGGCGTCGAGGCGGTAGCGCCAGCCATAGCCGCCGAAGGGAGCGACCTGCTCGAAGCCGCCGTTGGCGACGCTGCCGTCGACGCCGTACCCGCTGACCACGTCGGACGGACCGGGTGACCACCCGAGGGTCGCGTCGAGGTGCTGAACGAGTACCTCCGCCATGCCGGCATGGTCGGTCTCACAGCCGTGCCACTGCTCGAAGACCCATGGGAAGGTGGCCACCGAGAGGTTGGGATCGTCCCGCTCCGCGACGACGTCGTCGGTGTAGTTCGCCGGCTCGCGCGCATCCCAGCCCCAGGCGTTGAACACCACGATGTGGACCTCTGCACCCCAGAGAGAGCGAATGTCGTCGAGGATGCTGTGGTAGCTGGCGCGAATGTCCTCCTCGGGGCGCCCCACGTCGTTGGCGCCGAGGTTCATGACGATGGCATCCGGGGCATCGCGCACGAAGTCCCACTGAGGGAACTCGGTGTACGGATCGACCCGGTCGAGCTTCCGCTGCATCGAGCCCAGCGTCTCGCCGCCGATGGCGAGGTTGTGGAAGGTCGCATCGACCCGGCGTGAGGCTACGCCGGCGTAGGTGAAGTGGGCCCCCATGTACTGCTTGCCCCACCGGTCGGACTCGTGCTCGAGGGAGCTCCCGGCGAGGTTGGAGTCACCGATGAACACGATCTTGCGGGTCGGCGCCGGAGGGGGCGCGACGAGGCCGGCGCCGGCGATCTCCATGCCGAGGAGCACGGTCCGGCTCCCCCCATTGGTCTCCTTGATCACCTCGATGGTGTGTGGACCGGGCTCGAGGCCTCGTGCCGCGACGGTGGTGCGCGCTCCGTCATCGATGAGCACCTTGGTCGAGCCGTGGTGGTCGCCGTCGATCACGAAGCGGAACCACTCGGACTGGCCCCCCGGATCGAGGACCACGCTCACGGCTGTGCCATCGAAGGTGGCACTCACCGAGGCGCCCTGCCAGCCCGCCCAAGGGCGAGACGGGTCCACATCCACCCAGCGGCCGACGTAGCGCAGCTCGGGTGCGTCCGGCATGACGTCGACCTTGTCGTCCGCGCCGTCGAGGGGGTCTCGGCCGTAGTGCAGCTCGGCGCCGTCCGTGAGCCCGCCGCCGTCGGTGTCGGGGTTGTCGGGGTCGGTGCCGAGCTTCGCCTCCTCGGAATCGCTCAGCCCGTCGCCGTCGCGGTCGGTCTCTGCGCTGGTGGAGGTCGTGCCGCTCGACGAGCCAGTGTCGGCCGTGTCGGTGGGCTCCGTCGACCCAGTCGTCTCGGTGGAGCTCGTCGTGCCGCTCGGTGTGGTCGTGCTTCCCGTCGCCGTGGTGCCCGACGACGTGGAGGACGCCGTCGTGCCCGCGGGTGTGCCCGTCGACGCACCGGTGTCCCGAGCTGCGGTGTCCGCCTTCGGGTTGCCGACGCCGCAGGCCATCAGCGCAGTCGCGAGCCACAGTGTACGCATGTGCCCTCCTACGAGGGCGAGGTAACGCGGGGATGGGGCGGCCCAGCCCCAGGGACCGTCGGGCCGCCGGACGCGCCCGACACCCGCGTGAGACCGGACAGCGCCCTGCGCTGGGTCGGATTCCCTAATGGAGCAGGATGTTCATGTGGCCCCAGTCGGTCCCACAGCCCCAGTCGTCAGCCGTGTTGCTCGAAAGGCCGACGGTCCAGGTGCCCGCGTACAGCGTGTCGGCCCAGACCACCCGGCCGCTCTCCCACGTGAGCTCGTGCGTGTGGGTGATGGTCCTCGTGACGATGCCGCGGTCCTCCAGATCGCTCCGGAGGTGGAGGCGGAGGTCGCTGCGCCCGAAGGCGTCCCGTGGAAGGACGACGTCGATCGTCACGGCACGCTCCGTGTCGAGCACGAAGCTCTCCTCCCAGAAGGGGTCCTCTGCAGCGTGTGCAGGAGGGCACCCGGCGCGAGTGTCGTCGAAGCGGAGTGTGGTGGGGGCTGCCGCCCGGAGATCTTCGAGCTCAGCCCGAAGAGTCTCGAGCTCGGCCTGATTGCCGTCTGCGAGCGAGAGTGCATCCCAGGCCTGGCTGGCGATGCAGCTCAAGTACGTTGTGCCGGAGCCTGCAGGTCCGAAGAAGCTTTCTCCACCAGGAACGTACGTGCAGGGAGCGGCGCTGGCCATGGCGGGCAGAGCAAGCCCGGCGGCCATCATGATGGCGCGAATAGACATGTCTTCTCCTGTCTTATGCAGTGCGCGCATCATCCCACACGCAGTGGATGCGGCCCAGCATCCGCTGCTCCTTTTCGTGGCGAGTGGGCCGCGGCGACACCAAGAGTCCTCCTCGAATACGTGGGCCGAGGTGGCGTTTTTGTTGGCCGGCATGGGTCGACGGATCGCCGTGACGGGCGACTGGACGACCTGCTCATGTCCTGCCGGGTGCGCGAAGCATGGATGTCTCAGAGCTTGTGACTCACGCCTCCGGATGCGTTGGTCGCCGGGATGAAGACCCGGACTTGGGCAGCTTCCGGACGAGTGATGTCAGGCTCACTCGGCGTAGAGCGTCACGCCTCGCGCTGCGGCGTCGGCGATCTCCAGTGCGCTGCTCCACTCGGGATGCCGGACCATCACGAATCCGTCGCTGACCAGG
>PKDJ01000329.1 GCA_002862545.1 Pseudomonadota bacterium | reverse complement strand
AGGCATCTCGACCTCTGGTTTACTATTTAGCTCACCACCTTTGGCAGATGATGCCACCATACGACTGACAAAATCGTCAGGGATATCTTCTAATGTAGACTTACGTTTGTAAGGATCGAATAGATTTTCTTTGATGATAGTATCCATAGTAATTCTCATTTAGATTGACAATAACATATTATACCACATTTATAGAAAAAGTCAAGCGAAATCATACATGAGGTTCAGTATGCCCATGCAGGTCTTTGATTTTCATGTTGTCTGTATGACATTTATTATGCTGAATTTTTGCCTTCTTTAAAATAGTAGCATAAGCCATGGCGACCAAACAGATAATCGTTACGATTATCATACAAATAAATACTAACACCCCCAACGCAATTCCTACATCGTCACCCGCAGAAAGCTTCGTAGCACTATGCGAAGAACCACCAACATCACTACTAGGGCGCATCGTAGAAGTCTGCGATGGTCCAGGAAGCGCATTTGCTGCGAACTGCGATGGGAACTGATCATTCTGATTGCATTCGGCCTGGGTTGGAGTGCCACGGGCGTCGAGCTGGTCGGACTCCTGGCCGTCATGAACCTGGGCATGGGTCTGTTCAACCTCATTCCGGCGTTTCCGATGGACGGTGGCCGGGTGCTGCGTGCGGCGCTCGCCTCGCGGATTGGCTTCCTACCCGCCAGCAAGCTCGCGATTCGGGTCGGTATCGTCTTCGCCTGGCTCTTCTTGGCTCTGGGGCTCTACCTGTGGTCGCCCTCTCTGCTCATGGTCGGCGGCTTCCTCCACGTCGCTCTGGCCATCGAGCGCAACCGCTTGGTGTGGACGCACTACCAGCAGTCGACGGGCTTCACGCCGCCGTGGGACCCGGACGACGTGTTCAAGCGTTCGACCCGGACGACGATGGGGCCGGGTCTGTTTCGCGCGTAGCGCTCGGCGGTCGTTTCCGATAGCGGCGAGCCGTGATCACCGCCCTCCTGCTCATGGCATGCGCTGACCGGACAGCCCTCGATGCGCCTCCGGACGCGACTCCGGTGCGCCCCGAGCCGCGTGCTGTCACGTCGGTGGCGTTCGACCGCATGCCGGATGGACTCGTGCTCGACGTACCCGAGTCGAGTCGACCGGGTGGCCGGGAGGCGCCCGCGGCCTTCGGCCTCGTGGGACCGTTCGAGTTTCATGAGTCCAAGGGCAAGGCCGATGTCTACCGAACGCCCCTGCCGGTGATGTCGAACCTGATGCCGACCAAGCTGAAGGGCACGCATCACTTCGGCTCGGGTGCCCCGCCAGGGCTCGAGATTCATGGGCCGGTGCGAGAGCTTCTCTTTCAGCGCGGCGGGAAGGGTGCGGGCACTTATGGCTTCGACCGCGAGTACCTGTACGTCGGGGTTCCCAGTGGCGATCCGGCCCCCGAGATGGCCGACTACTTCGTGAAGTACCCCCGTGCGACGGACGCCGAGCGTGGGCTGAATCGCGGCAGCAGCGACACCGACGACGCGGGGTTTGCACTCCGGTCCATCACGGTCGACACCGAGAGCCGTCATGGGCTCTACCTGCCAGCGCCGGGCCGTGCGTCGTGGGCTGTGACGGTCCCTGATGATGGTGTCCTCACGTTCCGAGGCACGGTCCTGCCACCGGCGATCGCCGACAGCCGAAGCTCTGACGGAGCGTCGGTGATCGTAGAGGTGACTGCCGGCGGTGAGCCGAAGGAGGCGGGGCGGGCACCCGTGACTCTCGATGCCTGGTCTGAGCACCGCTTCGATCTGTCGGCCTGGTCCGGACAGGATGTCGAGGTGACCTTTCGCTCCGACCCTGGAGAGTCCTCGGTCTTCGACTACGTGTTCCTCGAGGGCCCCGCTCTATACACCCCGTCGGACGCCCCTCGGCGGGTCGTGCTCGTGTTCGTCGACACGCTGCGGCCCGATCACTTGGGACTGTACGGCTACGACGCGGCTCCGACGAGTCCGACGCTCGACCGGTGGGCAACAGACGGCGTGGTCTTCGAGCAAGCGCGGGGGGTCGCGCCCTGGACGCTCCCATCGGCTCGTGCTGCGCTCTCGGGAGCACAGCCCGAGCAGTGGTACGAGGAGGCCCCGCTCTCCGAGCGCCTGGCCGCTGCGGGCTTTCACACCGAGGCGATCGTCAGCAATGCGTTCCTGTCGCAGCCCTTCGACATGCATCGCGGCTGGACGCACTTCTCCTATGGTCACCTGCAGCCCGCCTCAGACATCGTCGAGCAGGCGGCAGACGTACTCGAGCGCCACGCCGATCGCGACGTAGCCCTCCTCGTGCACTTCATGGAGCCGCACCTGCCCTACGAGGAGCCGTGGACCTACCGGTGGCAGTTTGCCGGTCTGCGCCCGCGTGCGCTCGAGTCGCTGACTCGTCACTGGCTGTTCGAACTCCCCTCGGACGACCCGTCGCTTCCTGAGATTCGCGAGCACGTGGTCGACCGCTACGACGCCAACATCCGGGTCGTCGACGATCAGCTCCTGTCGCTGCTCGGCGAAGCGGGCACCGACGCCACGGTGGTGCTGTTCTCCGATCACGGGGAGGAGTTCTGGGAGCACGGAAGCTTCGAGCACGGACACACCTTCTACGATGAGCTGCTTCACGTGCCGCTCGTGATCCGAAGCCCAGGCCTGCCGATGGAGGCGCGGGTGGACGCGCCGGTGAGCCTGCTCGACATCGCGCCGACCGTCCTCGAGCTCGAGGGGCTGCCGAGCGAGGTGCGTCATGGTCGCTCGCTGGTGCCTCTGGCCTGGGAGCCCGAGGCCGTGTCCGGTCAGTTCGAGTCGCGTCCGCAGGGGTTCGGTCGCCCTCTGTATGGGCCCGATGGCTGGGGCGTGCTGGCGAACGGCCACAAGTGGTACGGCCGCGGCGGAGAGCGAGAGGCCTTCGACCTCGAGACCGATCCGGGTGAGCTTCAGGATCTGATCGGGCAGCTGGACGAGACGGCCTTCCCACCGGCGATGGCGCAGTCACTGGAGCGAGAGGTCGTGCTCGCCTGGCGGGTGAAGATCTTCCAGCGGTCGGCGTCGGGGGACGTGCAGCTGCGCTTCCGCCACCCGGGTGGATTCGCTCAGGCCTGGTCGGCCTACGATCCGCGTGGGCGCGCCGAGGCGGCGGCGCCGGAGATCCAGGAAGACGGCTCGGTGCGCCTGACGGTGTCGCCGGGAGGCGAGGCGCCGGCAGCGATCTACTTGGTCCCCGCACAGGCGGATCCCCTGGACTGCCGAGGGCTCGAGATCGCCATCCGCGGCCCGATGCTCTCGCTTGCCGGAACCTGCAAGATGCCCCCGAAGTCTCTGGGTGCCGACAAGCAGATCATGCTGCAGGTAGGGGACAACCGCTGGGGGGCTGCTGTCGATCTAGAGTGGGCCCCCATCCCCGCAGGAGTGGCGGTGAGCGGCTTCTCTAGTGAGCTCGAGAGTCAGCTCCGGGAGCTGGGCTACGTCGACGAGTGAGTGCCGCGGCGGATACGCTGCAGTGCGCACCGGGAGGACGCATGCGCTGGTTGATTCTGGGGACGCTGTTGGCCACGGCTTGTGGTGGCGACAAGGACACCGACTCGGCCACGGCTGGGACGACGGCGGGGACCACCCCGGTGATCGACACGGGGCCGCCGCCGCGTGACCTCACGAACCTTGACGTGCAGCCGATCGTCGATGCGAACTGCGGTCCCTGCCACATGGGCGGAAACGTGACCTCCGGGCTCGCCCTCGATGACATCCGTGGAGCGATCGGCCTGCAGTCGGGTCAGCTTCCAGGGCTGTTCATGATCCGCTGTGAGTTCCCCGAGCAGTCCTACCTGCTCAAGAAGGTGAAGGGCGACGACGACATCTTCGGCCAGAAGATGCCGTCGGGAGGTGCTCTGACCGACGACGAGATCGAGATGCTCGAGGTCTGGATCGCCGAGGGCTGCACCGACGCCGACTAGGCGTCCGCGGCCTGCCGACTAAGGGGCTGCGCCCTCGAGAATCCATGTCTCGATCGTCGCGAGCTCATCGCTTGAGAGCGAGCCGCCCTGCGGCATGGCGCTTCCGAAGCCGCCAGCGTCGTCGTGCGTGTCTTGGAGCTTGAGCCAAGTGTAGCTCTTGCTCGGGTCTCCCGGCTCGATCAGGTTCAGGTCGGTGGCCTGGGTCGAGGGTACGCCGACCTGTGCGGAGTGGCCCTCGGTGATGTTCAGGTTGCCGCTGCTGGTCACGATGTGGCACGGCGTGCACTTCGCATCCCAGATGGGCTGGACGTCTGCTGCGTGGGAGAGACCTGTGGCTCCTCCGGTGCCGGTTCCGCCACCGCCCGCTGTTGCAGTACCGGTCGGAGCGGTCGTCGTGCCGGTCGAGCTCGCCGTGTCTCCGCTGTCGTCGCTCTTGCCGCCGCATGCCACGAGCATCACGGCTAGCCATCCCCACACGCGCATCCGCACCTCCAGTGTGCCGAGACGATGCCACAGCCGCGCCGGGATGTCGCGGCGTAGATGCCTTGGTCAGCCGGCGCCGTGGGTCACCGCCGAAGATCGGCGATGGTGTCCGACAGCGTCTCGTGGGGGCTTCGTGGGCGAAAGCCCAGCTCGCGCGTGGCCTTGTCCCATCGGAACGTCCAAGAGTGCTGGGCCATCTCGACGGTGACGGGATGCAGCGGAGGGGGACGGCCGGTGGCACGGAACAGGGGGGCAGTGGCGCGAGCGAGCCAGCGAGAGGGTCGGTCGGGCGCCGAGAAGCGCGGGGCTGCGACGCCGCCGAGGCTGCAGACGGTGTCGGCGAAGCGTCGCAGCGTCCAGTTGGCGGCTCCGAGGAGGTAGCGGCTGCCCGGAGTTCCTGCCTCGACGGCGCGCACGAAGGCACTGGCGACATCGCGCACGTCGACGAAGTTGATGGTTCCGCTGGGAACGGCGGGGGTGCGTCCGGCGAGGAGGTCGGCGACGTCGTTGGTCGAGGAGCCGCCCGTGTCACCCGGGCCGAGCAGCAGGCTGGGGTTGAGCACGACGAGGTCCAGCGGGAGCGTCGCGGCTCGGTCGAGCGCGGCACGCTCGGCAGCGACCTTCGTGGCGTAGTAGGGCCAGCCGGCGACGAGCGCATCAGGGTAGGGCCAGGTCTCGTCGGGCAGGGCTCGGGGGTCGCGAGTGACGGCGATGGTGCCGGATGTGGAGGCGTACACGACGCGTCGTACGCCCGCTCGAGCGGCGGCGTCGAGGACGGCGAGTGTGCCGTCGACGTGCAGGCGGGTGAGCGCGTCGCGGGCGCTTCGATCGCGGTCGACGCGTCCAGCGAGGTGAAGCACGGCCTCGCAGCCGTCGATAGCCTCCTCCAGTGTCGTCGGATCGAGGACAGACCCATGATGGGTCGCCCCGCTGCCACGGGCGAGGATGCGTGTCTGGGCGCCCGCATCGTGCAGCGCCGCAACGGTGTGCCGTCCGAGGAAGCCGGTGCCCCCGGTGACGAGGACCCGCATCAGTCCTCGATGTCGGGGGCTTCACCAAAGGCGGACATGGGCGCAATGTCGCTGTAGCGGTAGACCGGCTCACCGACGAAGCTGCTGCGAGGTCGCCAGTTGGCGTCCATGACCTCGACGCAGACCCACATGAGGAGGAACAGCTTGAGGGCCTCGGCCGGCTCGAAGCGGCGGTCAAGGGGCACACGCTCGTCGAAGAGCGCAGTCAGCAGCTCGTCGAGCACGTGGGGCTGTGCCCGCCACTCCACAGCCCGCACGCGCTCCGGGAGCCTTGCATCAGGAGGCAGCAGCCCGTCGACCTCGGCCATCACCTGGGCCTGGGCGGCCTTGATCTGGTCCCAGGTCGGTGAGCGGAGCTTACCGCCTGCCAGATCGAAGAGCCGGGCCACGAAGCCGAGCATGCGCGAGGGAAGACCCTTTGAGCCCGCTGAGATCGCGCCATCATTCTGCTTGATGAAGGCCAGCAGCTTGCGCTGAGTACGCACGACACGGACGATGGCGGTCTTGTGCTCGAGAGGATGGGTGCCGATGTCCTCGGACCAATCATGTATCTGCACGCGAGGGATGTAGGCGTTGCTGGACATGACCTCTGAGAACCTCGTCACAAGTGCGGAGCCAAAAGCACGACGAGCCCGCCGCGAGGGCGGGCTCATCCCTCACAGTAGACCGCTCAGGGAGTCGGGCTGGCGAGGGCGTCGAAGTTGTTGCTGGGCATCTCGATGCCGGTATCCGTCGCGGTGAGCGATGGGATGTCGATGGTGTACAGCTTCGAGTAGATACCCCGACCACCCGTCAGGAACAGCAGCTGGCCGTCGTGGAAGGTACAGGACGAGCCGCCGCCCGTATCGGTGATCCCGCTGATCCCGCCGAGCGAGGTCTCGAAGCCACCCTCGTAGTCGAGAGCGTAGAGGCTGCTGCCAGCGATGCGGTACATGTTGCCGTCGGTATCGGCGGCGATGCAGTGGTTGTACGAGCTTCCGTAAAGGAACCCGTCACTCTCCTCACCTGAATCAGCATCCATCGTGTGGAGGTTGTCACCACGCTCGCTCCAGTGATAGACCAGGCCGTCGAGCACGGTCATACCCGACCAGTGGGCGTACCCCGTGACGGGGCCTTCCTCGTTCTCCCCCGTCAGTGGGTTCACGAACAGGAGGTTCTCGCGCCCGCCGGCCTCGTATCCGTAGAGCTCGCCAGTCTCGGAGTAGGCCAGCGCCGTGTAGGACGAGCCGCTGCCCAGCAGCGTGACCGTTCCGGCCTCCAGATCGATCTGGTAGAAGCCGTTGCCGGCCCCATTGCGGCCCTCAGCCGCGACCAGACCGGCGCAGCTGTCGGTCGGGTCTTCGGGGCAGAGGTCGTCCGCATCGCAGGTGCGGTCGCCGTCGGTGTCGATGAAGCCCTCTGCGCGAACGCAGTCGTCATCGACATTACAGATGCCGTCGCGATCGGTGTCGGCGTCCTCGGGGTCGGTCGGGCACGGGTCGCAGTCGTTGGGCTGTCCGTCACCGTCGATGTCGAGATTGTCATCAAAGCCGGGGCAGATATCACCTGCATTGGCCACGCCGTCGCCATCGTCGTCAGGGCCGACGAAGATGCAGGCCGAGTTGCTGAGCTCGGCGCTGTCGCCGCCGTCGTTATAGTCGACCGCCTGGAAGCAGACGCCGCCCTCGGGGAACCAGGCCGCGGTCGGGACGCGGGTGACGCCCGAGCCGTCGCGGTCGGTGTAGATGCTCGTCATGTAGTAGATCGGCGCCGCGAGCTCGAAGCACTGTCCGCCCAGCATTGGGTAGCAGGGGCCGTCCGGCGAGCGGAAGGGGCTGCGGGCGACGCGAACGACGCTCTCTTCGCTCGCGTCGTTGATGCGGAAGTTCGTGTATGCGCCCCAGGCGCCGCCCGTGACCTCAAGCGTCATCGGCGCGGGAGGAGCGTCGGGCCGGGCGTCCGCGGAATCGCGCGGCTGCCAGTCATCTACGTCGAACTCGAAGTTGTCATCGGCGCCGGTGGAGCAGCCGAGAAGAATAAGGGGAAGCAGGTAGCGCACGATACCTCCATGCACCGCTCAATGATACGACAAGGCGGCTCGCATCGCAAGCAGGGTGTCGCGTTCGGGGTCGGTGTTTGCAGCCGATGAACCTAGGCAAAATCCGCACGTCGCTTGCTCTGCGTCGTCGGCTGAAGCGCGCGATCGGCGTCGCACGGTTGTGCCGGGGTGGGTGCACCGCGCGATGAGTGTCGGCGGCCGTCCCCCCTCTTCGGACGCACTCCGACCGCGCGCTGCCCTCCTCGCGTAGACTGCGCCCACGAGGGGGACGAATGCGGCTCGGCCTTTTGATGACGGCCCTGTGGGCATGTGGTGGCAGCTACGGCGTGAAGGGCTCTGACACCGGCGGATCCGCGGGCGTGGTCGAGGACTGCTTCAACGGGATCGACGACGACGAGGACGGGGCTGTCGACTGCGCGGACTCCGAGTGCTGGAGCGAGGGCGTGTGCCCCGAGGACTGCAGCAACGGCGCCGATGATGACGGTGACGGGGCTGCGGACTGCGCGGACTCCGACTGTGATGGTGGATGCGCCGAGATCTGCGACGACGGCCGGGACAACGACGGCGATGGGGACGTGGACTGCCTCGACGATGACTGCGCGGGCGCCTGTCCCGAGGACTGCAGCAACGGGGTCGACGACGATGGCGACGCGCTCGTCGACTGTCTCGACGACGACTGCTCGGACGTGTGCCCCGAGGACTGCCTGAACGGCTCGGACGATGACTTCGATGGCCTCGTGGACTGCGACGATGACGAGTGCGAGAGCACGTGCGACGCCGACGGAGACGGCTGGATCAGCGAGGCGCTCGGCGGGGAGGACTGCGACGATTCCAACCCGGACGTGAATCCAGACGGCACCGAGGTCTGCGGAAACGGAGACGACGACTGTGACGGCCTAGTCGACGAAGAAGACTCGGACATCGACCCCTCGTCACTGACCTTCTTCTACCCTGACGGTGACTTCGACGGCTGGGGGGCTGTAGGCGCGCCCTATCCGGCCTGCTTCGCGCCTCCTGGCTACGTCGAGAGCACCGGCGACTGCGATGACGGCAACAACGGCATCTACCCGAGCCAGGTCGAGCGCTGCAACTTCCAGGACGACGACTGTGATGGGCTCGTCGACGACGAGGACGACGACATCGATCCCGACACCCAGCTCGAGCTGTACGAGGACCTCGACGGCGATGGCATGGGCGGCGGGCTCGTGCTGCGATGCTGGCCCGAGGAAGGCTACGTCGACGAGCCGGGTGACTGCGATGACCTCGATCCGTTCCTGTCGACTCCCGGTGACTGGTGGCTCGACGCGGATGGCGACGGCTACGGAACGGGCGTCATCGAGGGGCCCGAGTGTGAGGCGCCCTCGCCCTCTCACGTACTCGTAGTGCTCGGAGAAGACTGTCGGGACGACGATCCCGCCATCTCCCCTGGCGTCGACGAGATCTGCGACAACGGCATCGACGATGACTGCGACGATGTCGTCGATGGCCTCTTCGGACACGACGGCGCCTGCCTCGGCTGCGGCGCGGCCTCGGCGCTCGCCTACGAACCAGCGATGTACTGGCGCATGGAGACCGACTCGGGGTTGATGCGCGATGCGGTCCTGGGCTCGTCGCTCGACGGCTCTCTGACCGGCACGCCGACGCTGTACTCCGGGGTGGCGGCCGACGAGGCATGGGGTCTCGACGGAGACGACTTCGTGTACGCCTCGAGCTGGGAGGAAGTCCCCCGGGATCGGTGGACGGTGTCGCTCTTCGTGCGCTCGGACGACCGTGATGTCGGACTGCTTCAGTACGCCTCCACCGGCGCTACGCGGGACCTCTCGCTCGTGCTGAGTGCGTCCGGGGAGCTCGTCGTGACAGTCGTGGATTCGGAGCACACTTTCCCGGTCGTCGTGGCGGATGGCGCATGGCACCACGTCGTCGTGACGTGGGACACGCTCGGAGGGCGCACGGAGCTCTTCGTCGACGGCAGCTCGCGAGGCTCGGCGATCCTCGGCGATTCACGTCGCCTCACCTTCGCGGGTACACTCTCGGCCGGCGTTGGGCAGTCCTGCATCGCCTGCTTCGACGAGCCCCTGATCGGCGTGCTGGACGAGGTCGCCATCTTCCCGCGCGTGCTGACTCGTGACCAGATCATGGATGTCTACCGGGGCACCACCTGCGATGAGGGAACCCGCTGCAACGGCCTAGACGACGACGACGACGGGCTGGTCGACGAGCATCTCGTTGGGCAGCCGGGCTGTCCGGCCGCGGGCTGTGGAGAGGTCTTCGGAGCCGACGCGTGGTACGGCCCGATGGTGTACGACCTCGACGCGGGCGATCTCGTCTGCGAGTGAGGGCACCGAGCAGGGCTGACCGAGCCGGGGGAAGTGTGTCCGACGCCGCATGGAGTCCATCAGGAGACGCCGTCGCTGCCGTGACGCTGCTGCTGGAGCCGTGGCGACGGGTGTGTGCGCCACGGGTGGAGGGCGTCGAGCGGATTCCTGCCCAGGGGCCACTGCTCTTCGTCGGGAACCACACGCTCTACGGAATCCTGGATGCGCCGCTGATCATGATCGAGGTGCACGAGCGGACCGGGCACTACCTCCGGCCACTCGCTGACCATGCGCACTTCTCGATGCCGGGCTGGCGCGACCTCGTCAAGGTCATGGGTGCCGTCGACGGCACGCGGGCGAACTGTGCCCGCCTGTTCGAGCAGGGCGAGACGGTCTTGGTCTTTCCGGGAGGCGCTCGCGAGGTGAACAAGCGCAAGGGCGAGAAGTACAAGCTCGTCTGGGGCGAGCGAACAGGCTTCGCCCGCATGGCTCTTCAGCACGGCACCCCGATTGTTCCCTTTGCGTCGGTGGGCGTCGAGGACGCCTTCGACATTCGCTGGGATGCGGAAGACCTGCTCACGAGCCCGCTGGGCCCCATCTTGCGGGAGCTGGGCGTGCGTGAAGACCTGGTGCTGCCCGTGCTGTCGGGTCTCGGTGGCCTGCCGCTGCCCCGTCCGATGCGCCTGTACTTTGGCTTTGGTGAGCCGATCGACCCGGCCGACTTCGAGGAGGGCAGCTTGGACCAGCGCGCCTGGGCACTCAGAGAGGCGACTCAGAGAGCCATCGAGGCGCAGCTGGAGACGCTGTTCGAGCTGCGACGCGAGGATCCTAAGCGCAGCCTCCTCGGGCGTCTCGCGAGGGCGGCGCTCAACAAGGCGGCGAGATGGAGCTGATCCACCGCGCGCTGGAGCGCCGTGCGGCACTCCTCGAGCGTCTTGCGGCCGAGGGCACTGACGGGGTGCGGCTGCTGCATGGGATTGCCGAGGGCCGTCCCGGGCTCACCGTCGATCGGTATGGCTCGGTGCTGCTGCTCCAGACGGGGCGGGACGTGCTGGAGCCGGGTGAGGTGGAGGCGATCGCCGAGACGGTCCAGGGGGCCCTCGGGGTCGAGCTGGTGCCGGTCTACAATCACCGACCTGCCTGGCGTGCGGGCTTCGAGACCGTCTACCCAGCACCGTCGCTGGACGATCCGGAGGTCCTCGAGGGGGGGCTGCGATTCGACGCACGCCCGCGGCATCGTGGACTCGACCCCCTGCTGTTCCTCGACCTGCGACACGTACGACGCCGCGTGCGCGCGCACGGCGCAGCCTCGGTCCTCAACCTGTTCGCCTACACCTGCGGCGTGTCCGTCATGGCGGCTGCGGGCGGCGCGTCGGACGTCTGGAGCGTCGACTTCGCGTCGTCTTCTCTCGCGGTCGGCGAGGCCAATGCCGTGCGGAACGGGGTGCCCTTTCACGCCGTCTGTGAAGACGTCTTCCCCGCGGTCCGCCAGCTCGCGGGCATGCCGCTCGGGGGACGACGAGGACGCAGGCCTGACTGTGTGAAGCTGGCCGCCCGGGACTTCGAGCTGGTCGTGCTCGACCCTCCACGCTTCGCGAAGAGTCGCTGGGGGGTCGTCGATCTGGTCCGCGACTACGCGGCGCTGTTCAAGCCGGCCGTGCGCTGCGTAGCTCCCGATGGCGTGATCGTGGCCACCAACAACGTCGCCAAGGTCGAGCTGGAGGCGTGGCTGGACGGCCTGCGGCGCTGTGCGCGAAAGGCCGGGCGCGAGCTGCTCGACATCGAGGTGCTGCCGCCGGACGAGGACTTCCCGAGCTTCGACGGCAGGCCGCCGCTGAAGGTCGCGTGGTGTCGGGTGGCGTGACGACCGTCAGCGGGGAGCCAGGCTACTTCCGAGGCGGGCGCCGCGGCTGATCGGGCTGCGGGATGGCGAGCGGGCGATCGCCGTCGGCGGTGTCGTCGGGCTGGATCGGAGCCGGCTGCGGCGGTGGGGCCGCTGGTGCTGCGGGCGGGCTCTGGGGAGCCTCGGGCTGACCCAGAGGCGGGGGCCGGCTGTCGAAGGTGGCCTGATCCTGTGGAGGACCGAGGCGAGCCGTGCGCTTCTTGCGCGAGAAGTCACCGAACAGGAAGGAGACCTCGAGGCCGGCGTGAGGGAAGGCGCTGCCGTCGACGGGCCGACCGTTCAGGCTGTCGGCGAGTGGGATCTGGAGCTGTGCAAAGGCGCCGAACTCGACGGCGCCAAGCTCACCGATCGGGACGCCCAGAGAGACCGTCGGGCGTGCAAAGAAGTAGGTCGAGCGCAGGCTGTCGCCCTCGTGGTCGAGGCCCATCCAGCCACCACCCAGGGTCGTGTGGACGGCGGTGTAGAGGCCAGCGCGTGGCGTCTGCCAGCCGCCCTGGAACCCCGCGAAGCCGGTGCGCGCGCGACTCCCCCCACACCAGGCTCCCATGGCGCCAGTCCGGATGCCGTCGTGGACGCCGTAGCCGACGCCGCCGATGCAGTTCATCAGACCTGGAGCCGCCACATCGGCCCCGCCAGCCCAGCTGGGCAGGGTGTAGGGCACGAACGCCTGGTGGATGGTCAGGCCGGCGCCGCCGTAGTCCTGAGCAAGCGCCGGCGTGGAGATGGCGGCGAGGAGAGGGAGAAGGAGCATTCGCATCGGAGGCCTCCGGCCGAGGAGGACGTCGGGTGAGGGTCCCGTATTCAAGGAAGAGGATTGATGCCGCACAGGCGCAGCACCCAAGGCACGATGTAGAGCAGGACCACCCAGGACATGCACCAACCAAAGAGCAGCTGCCAAGGCGGCGTGAGGGCCTCTGGCTCTCCCTTGACCAAGCGCACCAGTCCGACCACGCCGCCAACCTGAATCCACAGGAAGAGGGTCATCCCGCCAGGGTTGTAGAGCCACGAGCGCACGAGAGAGCCGCGAGCCGCCCAGGCGAAGCTGCGGGTCATGCCGCACTGCGGGCAGGGGAGACCGGTGACGGTGGTGAAGCCGCACTCTCCACCGAAGCGCGTCTCGCCGAGGACGTAGCAGAACTCGTCGGCCATGGGCACCATGAGCCACGACGCGGCCAGCGTGGCGACGGCCAGAGCCAGCATGGTGCCTGGCCAGACCCACCATGGCGCCGCGTACTTGGTCGGTTCTGGTGACGGTGTCGCAGTCAAGCAGCCTCCGGCAGGGAGAGCTCGGGTATGGCCTCGAGTGCCTCGGTCCACCACGGGAGGCGTCGCCAGAGAGCGGCAAGGTCCTCGGGGACGGGGCACGTGATCGTGACGGGTCCGTCGTCGAGGGTGAGCTGGATGGACAGGCAGTGCAGGCCGAGGCGCGGAAGGGCGTGGTTCTCCCGCCACCACCGGTTGATCTTGGTGTCTCCGTGCATGGCGTCGCCGAGCACGGGATGCGACAAGTCGCGGAGGTGGCGGCGGACCTGGTGGTAGCGGCCGGTCTTCGGCTCCGCGAGCACGAGGCTGCTGCGCGGAGCCCGGCAGGATGCGACGGGACGAGCCAAGGTCTCAGCGTCTCGGAGGATGCCCCGATCGTCCTTCATCGGGTTGCGGATGACGATGGGCTCCCGGCTCGGCGTGTGGCCGCGCACGAAGGCCAGGTAGCGCTTGCGACCATCGGAGAGGGCTGCTTGGAGGCGCGTGGTCCATGCGGCCTCGAAGGAAAAGATCAGACAGCCCGAGGTTGCACGGTCGAGGCGATGAATCGGATTGACTCGGCGGCCGAGCTGATCGCGGACGACAGACATCGCCGTGACCCGGTCGCGCACCATGGCAGATCGGTGAACAGCCAGGCCGGAGGGCTTCGCGACGGCGACCCAGTCCTTCGTGGAGGCGAGCACGGGCAGGTGGGACGGGCGTGTGGTCATGACAGGGACCTATCCGGTACCCTCGCAGTCGGAGGACGCGATGTCGATGGAACTGCAGCCGCTGCGCTCGCCGCGGGACGGCGCATGAAGATTGCGGTCGCGCACACCTGGGATGGCGCAGCGGTCTCCACGGCGGAGCGCGTCGAGCTCGACGTGTCGCTCACACCAGCTGGGCTGAAGCTATCCGTCGACGCACCCTTCCATGGGGACCCTGCCCCATCGGCCCCGCCGGGCACGCTCGATGGTCTGTGGGCACACGAGGTGGTCGAGCTCTTCATCGCTGGGGAGGATGCGGAGGACTACACGGAGATCGAGCTCGGTCCTCACGGCCACGTGCTCGTGCTGCGGCTGTGTGGCGTTCGCCGGCGACTCGCCACTGTGCTGGGACACCAGCCAGAGGTCGCACGGGTCGGTGAGCGCTGGGTCGGCCGCTTGGTGCTGCCGCGTCACGTGCTGCCAGCACGGCCTGCACGCTTCAACGCGTTTGCGATCCATGGGGTGGGGGCGCAGCGTCGGTACCTGGCGCACTCGCCGCTGCCCGGACCCGCGCCTGACTTTCACCAGCCAGAGCGGTTTCCTCGCCTTGAGGGGCCCTAGAGGGGCTTCCAGGCCTCTGGGCGCTCCGCGATTCGTGGCGCCTCGACCGCGCTGTACCCAATCTCGAGCTCGTCGCCGCTCTCCACGGTGACGATGCCTCGATGCATCCGACGACCGGTCTCGGGATCGCGCAGCTCGATCAGGTAGTTGCCAGGTGGAAGCTGCAGAGACTCTCGGAACTCGCCCGGATCGATCGTCGCCATGATGGTGTCGTCGACGATGACGGTGGCGGGATGTCCGTCGCGGCTCACCACCTCGATCTGCGCGGGTGGAGGCCCAGCGGGCTCGGAAGGAGCCGCGACGCCGCCGAAGGCGATCGACATCCCGGCGTCGTCGACCACGGAGAGCACGCCGTCCTCTACCTGGACCACGACGCTCGTGTCCCGATGGACGACCTCGATCCGCATGCCTTCGGTTGCTCGGATCGTCACGGGTCGCGGTGTAGGCGGTGGGACAGCAGCAGAGGCAGGCGCCGTGATGGTCGGAGCTGCGGGCTTGGGCGCAGCAGACAGGGTCGCGTCGGTTGGCGGAGGGGGAGCGAGCCCCTCTGGCGTGAAGCCGACGCCTGTGGCCGACCCGGCGAGCAGCGGCTCGCCCGCCGGAGAGGGCTCGGCTTGAGGGGCTGGGGCCTCAGCCTGGGGCTCAGCGGCGACGGCCAGCGGAAGCTCAGGTGTCGGCGGAGGCTGCGGGGCGGGGGTGGGCTCGGGCTCGGGCTCGGGCATCGCGGCAGCGATGGGGGCGTCAGCTGCAGGTGGGTCTGCGTCGACGGGTGGAGGCGCTCCTGGGATCCGCGTCGTCGAGATCAGGGCCAGCGTCTTGCCGCGCCACTCGGCTTGATGCACCGTCCAGTCTTCCAGCTCCCACTGCTCCTGGTAGAGGGTCTTT
>PKDJ01000118.1 GCA_002862545.1 Pseudomonadota bacterium | reverse complement strand
CAGCAGCAGTCAGCAGTAGTCATCAGCAGCAGAGGCCAGAGCCGGCGAAGCAGCCGAAAGGACCCGAAGTTCCCACACTGAACGGGCACCGCAAGAGAAGCCGCCGCACGGAAGACGAGTCCGGGCGGCAGGCTCGCGAGTAGTTCGGTAACGGCCGCGCTGATCGCGGCATGGCCGACGGCGGAGGCATGCGGCTCGTGCAGCACGGCGTCTTGTGCGTACAACTCGCGGATCGCCGCGATACGCCGCGCGGCGTCGCGCTCGCCGAACACTTTGGTGAGATTCGCCTGCATCGGGCCGTCGTAGTCGATCATCGTCTCCAAGAGGTCGTCACAAAGGCGCTGAAACTCGGCCGTCTCGAACTCGTCTCCACCGACGGGCTCTGAGACCTCGCGCAGCAGTGGATGCCCCATCTGAATCACTCGGCGAACCGCCACGCGACCTCCTCTCCACACGTCGAAAGCATTGCACGCCTGCCCGCTGCGTCAAGGGGTAGCCCCTCCTTCGGCGCTCCGGAAGCAGACCGACGCTCCTCACACGACCCGGTGAGCACGCCTCCACGCGTTACCGAGAGGCCATGTGGACCCTCCTGCTCTCACTCGCCCTCGCAGCCGACCCTCTCCCCGATCTCACCCCGGGCTCCATCACCGCAGACTCCCCTCGGGGGAAGCTCGGAGACCGCCTCGGCTGGGGTGATGGGGCGGATCTGATCCTGCTCTACGGCGGCGAGCAAGCAGGCCGCGTCGGCCCCTGCGGCTGCGAGGATCACCCCATCGGCGGACTGCCGCGCACGGCGGGCTACCGAGCGGCGCTGGCGAAGGCCAACCCCGGTGTGCCCCTCCTGCTGCTGAACCCCGGGCACTTCTACAGCGCTCGCACCGGCGACACCGTGGCGCTCGCCGAGCACGCCCTGTACGCCAACACGTGGATGCACGCCGGCCTAGATGCCGGCGGCTGGGACGCGCTGAACGTGACCTGTCGCGACGTGCCCGGGTCGGCCGTGGAGGGCCTTCCCGAGGGCGCGCTGTCGACCAACCTGCGGCTGGAAGGCCTGCCCACACACAGGCTCGTGGAGTCAGGCGGATTGAGTGTCGCCGTGCTCGGCGTGGCGACGGCCTGCCTCGACTACCTGCAGCCCGAGGGCCTCACCGTGCTCGACCCCCTCGAGGCGGTAGCGGCTCTCGCCCCCACCCTCGAGGCCGACTTGGTGGTCGTCCTCGCCTCCGACCTGAGCGGTCGCGTCGAGGACCTGGCCCGCCTCGACGGCGTAGACGTGGTCCTCGAAGCCGGCGAATACGCAGGCCGCTACGACCCCTTCGAGGTCGACGGGACGCTCTGGCTGCGCTCGCTCCGAGAGACCCAGCGCCTGAAGGAGCTGCGGCTGCAGCTCTCCGAGGGCCGCGTGTCGGCAGCTCGCGACCGCACCATCACCCTGGACGACAAGGTCCCCGACGACCGCGCGCTCAAGAAGTTGCTCGCGGAGCCCCTCAGCCTGGAGGCCCGGGCGCGCTAGCGTCACCCCCGCGGGGTGTCGCGATGATCACCCGGTTCATCGGTGTGATGGCCACCGGAATGCTGGTCCACTCGACCCGCAGGCCAGCAGCCTCCAGCCGATAGGTGCGGTCCACGTCGATCGCGAGGCGAGTGCCCAGCGCCTCCCGAAGCCCCGAGACGGCGTGTCGACGGGCCGACGAGTGGCAACAGGGCATCACGGCGACGGGGCCTCCACTCTGGAGTCCCTTCTGGAGCACCTGATCCGTGCTCAGACCGCAGGCGTGGACGCCGATGACACCTGCTCCTGCGGGAAGTGCCGCCTCCTCGATCGGTGTCTCCCGAAAGCGGACCTTCGCCGTCACCCAGGGAGCGACCTCCGCCGCTGCATCGAGGATCAGACGCGTGCTGGCCGGCCGACGGCGATCGACCAGGACCACCTGCTCGACCTGCCGCTCGTGGAGGGCGAACAGGACGCCCGTCAGACCGTGACCACAACACAGATCGGCGACCACCCTCCGGCGCACCCGGCGGCGCACCCGGCGGTGGAACTCGTAGCTCTCGAGGATCTCCTTCAGGCTCACCGCCTTGCGTGCCGCGAGAGCACGGACGAACCGGTGTGAGAGGTGGGCCTCCGGGAAGAGCGCCTCGGCAGCTGGTCCGAGCTTGTGGCGCTTCGATGCGATGCGGGCGAGCGCCGGATCGTCGAACGCCGGGAATGCACGGAACCGGTCGTCTTCGGACTTCATTCGCCCAAGCTAGCTCACCCGGGGCGCGTGAGCGTCCTGGCTCCACAGCCACCCAGGAAGTAGGTGGCCGCGTGTCTTCTGCTCTCTCGCCCGCCGCCCGCCTGATCCTCGCGCTCGCCATGCTGTGGCACGTGCTGGCGGTGCTGTCGCCCGGCTGGGTGAGCACGGCCGAGAAGAAGAACAACGGCCGCGACTTCGCGAGCTACTACTACGCCGTCCAGGCCGCCTCCGCAGGAGCCGACCCCTACGACAAGCGCATGCTCGCGAAGGCGGCCCGCAAGCAGGGCGAGCGGCGCTCGGTCCACCCCTTCTTCTACCCGCCGCCCTTCCTCCTGGCGATGGCCTGGGCGCTTCCGCTGGATCTCCACAGCGCCTACCATCTGTGGTTCTGGCTCGACGAGCTCGCCGCCTTGGCCGCCATGCTCGCGCTCTGGGGCTGGTGGCGCGAGCTCGGCTCGAGCGACGTCGCAGTGCTCACGGCTGTCGCCTTCGCAGCAACGACAGCCGTGCCCAACAACCACATCATGGGGCAGATGAACTTCCCGGCGCTCGCTCTCGCGCTCGGTGGTCTCTGGGCGACCGAGCGTGGCTGGAAGGCGGCGGGTGGTGCACTACTCGGTGCGGCCTGCATGTGGAAGATGTCACCGGCCCTTCTCGTTGCCTGGTGGCTCGTGCGACGCGAGTGGGTGGCCGTGGCGTGGGCCTGCACGACGGCCGCCGTGCTCACTCTGCTGGCCATCCCGCTGGTCGGACTCGACCACCAGATCCGCTTCTACACCGAGGTGCTGCCCAAGTTCGGCTCTGGTGACTACAACGGCCTGTCCGTGCCGATCGATCTGTTCGGCAACCACAGCGTACCGAACCTGTGGAACGAGGTCGCTCGCGGTGACGACCTGTCACTGACCACTGTCGCGCGCACGCTCTCCAGCCTCACCACGCTCGCGCTCGTCGGTGCCCTGGGCTTCGCCTTCCGCAGCCCCCGTCCCGACGCACTGCAGCTCGCAGGCCAGGTCGGAGCCGTCGGCGTCGTGATGCTGCTCATTCCCGTCTACACCTACGAGCACCACCTGGTCTGGGCTCTGCCCGCTACCGTCGCCGTGTCACTCGGTCTGCGCGACGGGCGCCTGGGTCGTCGCTGGGTGCCGGTCGTAGCCTTTGGCATGGCGGCACTCGCCTACGACCTTCAAGACCTCAAGTCGTTGCGGAACAGTCTGCCCTACGGACCATGGCTCGGCGTCGTCCAGGAGCTGAAGTTCGTCGCCCTGGTGGCCCTCGGAGCGGCGTCTGCAGTCGTAGGCGCCAAGACGGCATCCGAAGACGACAGCGTGGGATAAGCTGCCCCGCGGAGGGTCCATGCCGGACGAGCGGAGCGACTTCCAGGCTGACATGCACGTCGACGACGCACCATATGGAAGGTACGAGAGGATTTATCTCGTACTAGCGGCCAGCTTCGTGGTCACGCTGGTGCTCACCAACGTCGTCGGGATCAAGCTCTTCCGCTCTCCGATCGACCCTGAGTTCGCGCTGACGACGGGCATCCTCACCTATCCCTTCACCTTCCTGTTCACGGACCTCGTGTCGGAGATCTACGGCAAGAAGCGGGCAGACTTCATGGTCGTGCTCGGCTTTGCGATGAGTCTGCTCATGCTGTTCATCACCCAGCTGGCCGTCGCGGTGCCTGCCCACCCGTACTGGGTTCCCCCGGAGGCGCCGTTCTACGACAGCCCCGAGGGCTACCAGCACGCCTTCCGCTCCGTCTTCTCGCTGAATGGCGTGCTGCTGATGGGCTCGATGCTGGCCTACCTGTGTGCCCAGCTGACAGACAACTACCTGTACCACTTCTGGAAGCGCGTCACCGACGGCAAGCACCTGTGGCTGCGCAACAACGGCTCGACCTGGATCTCGCAGCTGGTCGACACGGCGGTGGTGAACTCCATCCTCTTCTACATCGGCTTTGGCATGGACTTCTGGACCGGCGCCGGGATCATGTTCACGATCTACTGGCACAAGCTGATCCTCGCGGCCCTAGACACCCCCCTGATCTACGCAGGCGTCTGGCTGATCCACCGCCTCCTCGGTGATGAGCGTCATCGCTCCCATGCGGCGGGCGCATGAGGCCCCGCGCACTGGTCACGGGTGCCGGAGCCCGCGTCGGCCGCGCCACCGCCATCGAGCTGGCGCGCGCAGGCTTCGACGTGGGTGTTCACTACAACCGCAGCGAGGGGCCTGCCGCGGAGACGGCGGCGCTCTGCCGAGAGCACGGAGCGCACGCCTGGACGGTCGGTGGAGATCTCGGAACGGCCGAGGGCTGCAGTGCGGTCGTCGAGGCCACGAAGACCCACTGGGACAGCCTGCACGTCTTGGTGAACAACGCGTCGCTGTTCTACCCCGTGGCGTTCGGCGACATCACGGACGCCGAGTGGGAGCGCATGCTGGCGGTGAACCTGCTCGCCCCCTTCCGCCTCTCGCGCGACCTCCTGCCCCTGCTCACAACGGCCGACGGCAGCGCCGTGGGCGCTCCAGACGGACAGCACGGCCTCGTCGTCCACCTCTGTGACATCGGCGCCGACCGCCCCGTCTCGGGCCACGCCCACTACTCGGTCTCGAAGGCCGGACTCGTGATGCTGGTCAAGGCGATGGCCATCGAGCTCGCGCCGGCCATTCGCACCGTCGGTGTCAGCCCAGGCCAGGTGGCCTGGCCCCCCGACTACGACGCGGACAAGCGAGCGCGACTCACCCGTCGCATCCCTCTGCACCGCGTCGGGACGCCCGAAGACGTGGGCACACTCGTGCGCTTCCTCGCCTTGGAGGCCCACTACCTCAACGGCATCGTCGTGCCCGTCGATGGCGGGCTGGCGTGTCGGTACTGATCCCCAGCCAACGTGGGCACCGCGGTGCCCCACGGAGCCCAGTGTCCCGATGACCGACCAGATCACCCTCGACTCTCTCGTCGTCGACTGCATCGTCGGTGTGCTCGAGCGGGAGCAGCACACCACCCAGCCCCTGCACATCGCGCTCGGTATGTCCATCGGACTCACCCCCTGTGGCGACACAGGCGATCTCTCCGAGAGCGTCAACTACGCCGCCGTGGCCGAGGACGTTCGCTTCCTCTGCCAGCATGGACGCTTCCGACTCATCGAGTCGCTGGGGCTGGCGGCTCTTAGGCAGATCCTGTCCACCCCGGCCCCCTGTGAGGGTCGCGCACCCGTAGATGCAGCCTGGATACGCATCCGCAAGCCGGTGGTGCTCGACGGCAACCCCGTCCCTGGCGTCGAGCTTCACCGCTCGGCCCCTCTCGCCCGGCCCGTCGTGTCGGAGTCGGGTGTGGCCATCCACACCTTGGTGCACGTTCCCGACTCGGTCGCCTGGCGGGTCGAGCTGGAGCCTGGCGCGCAGTGGACCGCCCCCCCCGGAGTCGCCGTGCGGGTCGTCGCTGGCGCGGTGTCCGCAGGGGCGCTCACGCTGCGGGCCAACGACCGACTCCCCCGGCCGGCCGGCACCCTCGGCACCACGAGCGGTGCCGTGCTGCTCGCCGTCGGACAGCCCTAAGCCCGCCTAGGCGTCGCGGGGACGCAGCGGAAGCTCCGCCTCCAGCTCCGCGCGCTTCAGGCGCACCTGCGCAGCCTCCTGAGCCGCATAGCGCCGCAGGCCATCGTGCAGCCGTGGCTCGACGAGGGCATGGTTGCTGTAGGTGAGCGTAGGCACGAAGCCACGGCGGTACTTGTGCCCGCCCCCATGCCCCGGCTCGAAGACCTCCAGCCCGTTGGCAATGCAGAAGTCGATGGCCTGGTAGTAGCAACACTCGAAGTGCAGGAAGGGCACCGCGTCGGTGCAGCCCCAGTACCGGCCATACAGACGCTTCCCCTTCACGACGTTGAGCGCACCGCCCACCATGCGGTCGCCGTCTCGTGCGATCACCGTGTGCAGGCGATGACCCCACCGCTCACCGAGTCGGCGAAACATCTCTTGCGAGAGGTAGACGCGGCCCCAGGGCCCGAACTGGCTGCACGTGTTCGTGTAGAAGTCGTGCAGCGCGACGAGCTCTTCGCCGGTCGGGCCGACCTTCGAGGTGATCTCCAGCTTCTGAGCATCTCGTCGCTCTCGCCGGATCTTGTTTCGGGCCTTGCTCCGGAAGCGGGCGAGGAAGTCCTCGAAGCAGGAGTAGCCCTCGTTGCGCCAGTGGAACTGGTACTGCAGCCGAAGGAAGGCCCCTCGCTCGGCCAACCAAGATGCCTCCGCCTCGGTGTCGAAGAGCACGTGCAGGCCGCGGGTTCCCTCCACCGCCGCCTCGACCCCAGCCAAGAGGGCCCCCAGCCACGCCTCTCTGGGCTCGTCGGGGTGAACCAACAGGCGCTGTCCAGTCACGGGCGAGAAGGGCACTCCCAGGATCAGCTTCGGGTAGTACTCGATGCCGGCCCGATGGGCGGCGTCTGCCCATGCGTGGTCGTACACGAACTCGCCCATCGAGTGCGCCTTGACCCAGCCGGGCGCACCCGCGACCAGCCGCTCACCCTGGTAGACGACGATGGGACGCGGACCCCAGCCAGTCTCGGGGGTCGCGCAGGCCTCCTCCTCCAGCCCCCACAGGAAGGCGTGCTCGAGAAAGGGTGAGCCCTCGGCGACGAGCGCATCCCAAGCTGCGGGCTCGACATCGCCATAGCTCCCCAGGACCTGCACCCGCGTGTCGTCCGCCAACCGAACCTCCCTGTCCGTTCTAGCGCACACTGCCCGTCGACTCCGCAGCCCGTGACGCTCGGGGACGCGTCGAAGGCGGCCACGCGATACCCGGTGCTCGATGGCCGAGAAGCTCGTCTACGACGGACTGCAGAGCTGCCCCTACCTCGAGGGGCAGGTCGCACGCATGCCTCTGTACCGCCAGCTCCGGCGGCTGGGGCTCGCTGCCACCGACGCCCGCTTCGCCCGGGCCGAGCGGCGGGTGGGGGTGTGCCTCTACCACACGGCCTGCCCGACCTGCCGGGCCTGCGAGGGAATCCGGATCCCCGTGGCCACCTTCCGCCCCACGAAGTCGCAGCGGCGCACCAAGCGCAAGGGCGACGAGGCCTTCCGGGTCGAGTATGGGCGAGCGACCTTCACTGACGAGAAGCTGGCCTTGTTCAACAAGCACAAGGCGCAGCGGGGACTCGTCGCCACGGACGACGAGATGGTGACGCCGCTCGGCTACGCGTCGTGGCTCGTGCACTCGTGCGTCCACACCATGGAGATGCGGTACTACCTCCACGACCAGCTCGCGGCGGTCGGCGTGGTCGATCTCGGTCTCCGCGGCGCGAGCTCCGTGTACTTCTACTTCGACCCCGATCCGGAGGTCGCGCGGCTCTCGCCCGGCGTCTACTCGGTGCTCCGGGAGCTCGACCTCTGTCGCCAGACAGGGCGTGAGCACCTCTATCTCGGCCTGTATGTTCGCGACTGCCGCCACCTCTCGTACAAGGCGAACTATCACCCGCATGAGCGCCTCGTCGACGGCGACTGGCGACTGCAGGACCCGGAGACCCCGTGAGCGCGATCGATCGCTTTCGCACCTACCTTCAGACGAACCCGGGCGATCGCTTCGCCCTGTACTCGCTGGCCCTCGCCCTCGTGAAGGCCGAGCGCCCCGACGAGGCACTCCCCGTGTTCACCGAGCTGCTCGAGCACCATCCAGAGTCCGGCGCCGGGCACCTGCAGCTCGGGCTGCTCCACCACAAGGCCAAGCGCTGGGCCGAGGCACAGGCTGCCTGGGAGGCCGGCCTCGCTGCTCTTCGTGGTGTCAACAGCCCCGAGGCACGCAAGGCACGTGTCGAGATCCAGGGCGCGCTCGACGACCTCGAGGATCTGCTCGACGACCTCGACTGACCGAAGCGCGCGTCAGGTGCCGTGGTCTCGGAAGAACCGCCACCCTGTCGTCACCTCGTCGGGCCGACTGTAGCGAAGCCACGCCGCTGTGAGTCCGGCGTAGTGCACCCCGTAGACGGGTGCAGCGGGGAGGTAGCAGCAGCACGCACCGATGAAGCTGCACAGCCCAAAGAGAAAGACGATCCCGAGCAGGTGGAGCCGGTTGCCCCGCGCGGCCTCCCACGACAGCGCGAGCGCCTCGAACGGACCTGCACCGTCGAGGACGGCCGGCACGATCCCCAGCACCAGCCCGAGCGAGATCGGCACGAAGGCCACGATGCCCGCAAGGACCAACACCGCACCCAGCAGTGTGAGCAGGATGGCGGTCGACTCGTCAGACTCCATGGTCATGACGGCCCCGAAGCACGCCGCGAGTCCTGGAGCGAGGAACAGGAAGTAGACGAACAGCGTGACGACACTCGAGAACACGCCGTAGAGCAGCGCGCGCAGGGCGCCACCGAAGCTGGTGTAGAGCGAGGCGATGGAGACCTCGTCCCGGGCGATGTAGCGCCCGATACCCGAGATGAGCCCAGCGAGAACAAGTGTCTGGACGGGCCAGGCGAGGAGGTTCAGACCCAGGCTGACCGCGATGTCCACGGCCTGGATCAACCCCTCGTCGAGCTCTGCTGCCACGCTGATCGCCGCGCTGATCGGCGTGGAGAGTAGCCCGGGGACGAACAGCACCATGACCACGTTCAGGCCACCGAGGACCACCAGCAGCGGCTGCTCCTGGAGCGCTGCCAGGCCCCATCGCACCACCTTGTCGATCCGAATGGAGTCGTCTGCACCCTGAATCGTGGAGGACGGCGCCGTGCCCGCGTCCCAGATCTCGTCCATCGGCTTGCCTCCGCCTACTTCAGACCCAACGTGCGCCCTGGAGCCTGCTGCTCCGCCGCACTCGCCTCGTCCGGCGTCACCGCACTCTCCGTGCCCTGGAGCGTGCCACGAATCCACCGCGCCACAGCCTCCGCAACCAGCTCTCCCTCACGGGTCTCGGCCCGCGACGACCAGAAGGCCAGCACCGCAGCCTTGCGCTCGGCAGGAGGCACCGACGGATCGCCCGCGACGAGCGGCGTGCCCGCGCCCCACAGCGCGTCGAGCCGATCGGGGATCGCCTGCAGGTCCAGTCGAAAGGTGGTCTCCCGCACCGTCGTCTGGAGTGCCTCCAGCGACTCGGCAGCGGCCGCCTCGACCCGCTCGCGCTGGGGCTCGAGGATCCGCTCCGCAGGCAGGATGAAGAAGGCTGCCTGCCCTGCCGCTGCCGCACCCGAGGCTGTGCCCGCCGGCGTGCGCTCGAAGGGCGGCTCATCGAGTGCGTCCCAGGAGACGCCGTCCGCTCGCTTGAAGGCCACGACAGGCCGTAGGTGCGTCAGGCTCCCGTCCGCCTCGAGCCAGACACGACCCATCCATCGCTCGGGCGGCTTGAAGAGGACGCGCCCTGCAGGCTTGTCGACGGCTCGGTAGCCCAGGCCCTCCAGATCGCGGACGACCGCCGAGCGGAGCTGGCGCACCGCGGGCTCCCCCCAGACCGTGATCTCCTCGGCCGATGCCGGCGCCTGCGCGAGGGCCGCAGCCACGAGGATGCCGCTCAGGAGGCCCATGGCGCCAGCGTCCTGCGGAAGGCCTCGCCCCACGGCACAGGCCGCTGAGTCTCGGGTTCGACGTGGACCACGGTGCGCGTACCGACGGCCGCATCCACGTCCTCGTCCATCGGCATCACCCTGAAGCCGAACGTCAGAGACGTGCGACCGAGGCGCTCGACCCAGACCCGCACGCGCACGCTGCCCGTTCCCCGGATCGGTCGGAGGTACTCGACCGTGTTGGCCCGCACCAGGTGCCAGTGATCCGCCTGCCCCGGATCACCGAACTCCCCTGCTCCGAGCTCCTCCCAGAACGAACCGAGGGTCCGCTCGAAGAGGAGGATATACCTCGCATTATGAAGGATGCGATAAGCATCGAGATCGTCGAAGTAGACGCCGTGAACGCGCTCGTGGAATCGGGGCATTCGTCGGCCTAACCCAGCGTGCGTCGATGGCTCACCCACGGACTCCCCCCAGCGGCCAGTCGCCACGGAGCATCGCGGTGACGTGGCTCCGCGTAGTCCACGCCGACACGCGGACCGGCCAGGACGGTCTCGGGCCCCTCTCCCGCATGGACCTCCAGCCCGCCCGACTCGGTCACCGGGTGGTGAGACCACGATGTGTCCAGTCCCAGGGCAGCGCCCACCTTTCCCGGGCCGGTGAGCAACACCGGACCGCTCTTGCCACCTCGACGGGCTCGGACGGTCTGCAGACCCTCGAGCGGCTCGGCCGCACGAATCAGCACGGCCGCTCCCACGCCGTCGGCCTCGGTGACCAGGTTGAGCAGGTGATGGATGCCGTAGCAGAGGTAGACGTAGGCTCTCCCTGGAGGCCCCCACATGGCGGCATTCCGTGCGGTGCGGCCTGCACGGCAGTGGTTGGCCGAATCTCCGGGCCGGTAGGCCTCCACCTCGGTGATCCGCAGCACCACGTCGCCATGCACGATGCGCTGGCCGAGCAGATCGCGCGCGACGGCGAGCGTGTCCCGCGCGTAGAAGGACGGCGGCAAGAGCATGGTCCCTACTCCGCGAATGCCGAGAGCTTCTTCCGATAGCGGTGCGTCCGCACGTCGAGCTCCGTGGCGTCTGACGCCGCAGCGAGTGTCTCGCGGGCCAACACCGCAGCGTCCTCGTGTCGGTCGAGCGCGACCAGTGCCTGCGCGCGCAGCGTGGCCATTCGCAGTCGGTTGTCCCCCCAGCTCCGCTCGAGCCCCACCGCCGTCAGTGCCAGCGCGTCCTCTGGACGCTCGGCCTCGAGCAGCAGCCGGGCTCCTGTCAGCTGCCAGGTCGGCTCGTCCGGCCACCGGCTGGCCTGCTCGTCGAGGAAGGCCAGGGCGCCATCGACATCTCCCCCCATGGCCATCAGAGACGCGAGCCAGGTGTAGTGACCGCGATCGTGCTCCGGCTCACCGGTGAGGGTGGTGCGCAGGGCCGCGGCAGCCGCTGCGTACCAGGGCGCCCCCTCGTCCGACAGTCGACCCACGAAGAAGAGGAGATCAGAGGCCTCTTGTCCCGAGGCACGCGGGAGGTCTTCGTGAACCACGGACAGGAGAACAGGGGCAAGGTCGGGCGTCTCCTCGACGAGCGACAGGGCCGGGTAGAGCCACTGGGCAGCCGTTCCGCGCTCGTTGGCTGCAAGCCACCTCGCGTCGTCGACGCTCGGCGCCTCCTGGAGCCTGGCCTTGCGGAGCTCCGGCGTCGGCTCGCCCTGCTCGGCCCTGACAAGCCACGCAGACGCGTCCTCACCTCGCTGGACCTTCTGCCAGGCCACGGCGGCTGCTTGCTGGGGCGAGAGCGTCTCGGGCTCGGCAGCTGGAGCGTCGGCAAGCGCCAGCCAGTCCATGAACGCCTCTCGCCCTGGGTAGCCGACGACCCGGGACAGCTCTCGGCCGCTCGCGTCCGCCGCGACGACCGTCGGATAGCTGCCGATGGCGTAGCGATCCTTGAGGACGAAGCTCGATGGATCGTCGACGTCCAGCACGACCACGAGCCAGTCCTCGAGCCCCTCGGGCGGAGGTGTGGCGTGCAGCACCTCGGCCGCGAGCAGGTTGCAGGGCGGACACCAGACGGCAGAGAAGTCGAGGAGCACGCCACGCTCCGTGGCCCGCGCCTCCTCGAAGGCCGCCTCGGCTGCAGCAGCCGCATCCGCTCGGAAGGGACTCTCGGCCGCGGTCGGTGCACCGGTGTCGACGGGAGAGACAACCAGCGCCGCCCTGCCGCGACGCCCCTCTGGCACCGCGCCTGCGAAGTCCATGCGCATGGGCACACAGCTCCCATCGGCCTTGGAGCACACCGTCGCCTCCAGCCTCCCGCCGATCGTCTGGCCTCGCACATCCGGCATCGGCAACGAGCCGAGCGCTGCCCAATCGCCAGCCACGTCGATGGCCAACTCCGCAACCTCGAGCGCGATCCGCCCAGGGGCCTCGGGAGCGATCTCGTGCCCGTCTGGCGCCTCCACCGTCAGCACCGCTTGGCCGTGGCTCCAGGTCACAGCGACCTCGGGCACTGCAGCGAGTGCCATCGTCACCCACATCCACATCCGCGCCTCCGCGGCAGGCGTATCCCAGCTCACCGTCCCGCGAGGACAGCAGCACGGTTGAGCCACGTCCCGGGGCACGATAGGCGCTCGACCACTCTTTCTCTCCAAGGAGCCGCCGTGCGCTTCGTCATTGCCCTCACCGCGCTCTTCGCCGCCTGCCAGCCTGCTCCGGTCGAGGCTCCGGCCCCGCCCGCACCCGGACACATCGACGCCGGAGGAAGCGTCAGCCTCCTCGTCAACGACACCTTCGAGGTCACCGACGTGATGCTCGATACGGTGACCGCGCGTCTGCCGCCGGGTCAGATCGAGCGCATGGAGGAGACCGGCCAGATCGAGCAGCTCTACGAGCAGGTCGCGGTCGGTGAGGTCCTCTACGCGCGCGCCCTCGAGGAGGGCCTGCTCGACGATGCCTCGGTGAAGACCGGTGCTGCGATGGCCGTGCGTCAGTACCTCGCCGGCCTCATGGTGCAGCGGGCCGCTGACGCGGGCGTCACCGAAGAGAGCGTCAAGGCCAAGTACGACGAGCGCGCGGTCCAGTACCAGCGCCCTCAGATTCACGCGCGGCACATCCTCGTGAAGGAGAAGTCTGTCGCCGACGACCTGCTCTCGCAGCTTCAGGGCGGCGCCGACTTCGCCGCGCTCGCGTCCGAGCACAGCACCGACCCCGGCTCCGGCCGCAAGGGTGGCGATCTCGGATGGTTCGAGGAGGGCCGGATGGTCGCTCCGTTCTCGGAGGCTGCCTTCGCTGCCGAGCCCAAGACCCTCGTCGGGCCTGTCGAGACCCGCTTCGGCTTCCACATCATCGAGGTGCTCGAGAAGCGCGACGCCACCCCGCTGGAGGAGGTCCGCGAGTCCATCGAGACCCAGATCAAGCGGGAGGCCCAGGAGGCCTTCCTCGGCGACATCAAGAAGACGCTCAAGGTCGAGCGCAAGGGTGCGCTCGCCTCGAAGAAGGCTCCCGCCGGCATGGGCGGTGACGGCTCCGGCCCCGGGGGCCGCAACGGCAAGGCGACGCGAACGGCCCCGACGCCCGGTAGCGGCAAGGGCGACGGCAACAGCAAGGGCGCCGGCGGCGCGAAGGGCGGCGGCGACAAGAAGGCTGGCTCCAAGGGCAAGAAGGCCGACAAGGCCAACGAACATTGAGCCGCCCCTGGGTCGTCATCCTAGGCTCGTCCAGCGGCTTCGGAGCCGCTGCGGCTCGGGCGTTCGCCGCCGAGGGCTATGGCATCTTCGGTCTTCACATGGACCGACGAGGCACGATGCCGCAGGTGGAAGCCCTCATCGCCGAGCTCGAGGGCTTGGGCGTGCCGGTGCGATTCCACAACGGCAATGCGGCAGCCGATGACAACCGGGCCGCTGCACTCGAGGAGCTTCGCGACGCCATGGGCGACGACGGGGTCCTCCGTGTCGTGCTCCACAGCCTCGCCTTCGGCACTCTGCGGCCCTACCTCGGCGAGCGTCACCTGCGACGCCGACAGCTCGAGATGACCCTCGACGTGATGGCCAACAGCCTCGTCTATTGGGTTCGCGATCTCTTCGACGCGGGACTCCTCGGACGTGGCGGTCGCGTGTACGCGATGACCAGCAGCGGCTCCCTCGCCGTCTGGCGGAGCTACGGTGCGGTCTCGGCAGCCAAGTGTGCCCTGGAGTCCCACATCCGTCAGCTCGCGGTCGAGCTCGCCCCTCACGGGATCACAGCCAACGCGATCATGGCCGGCGTCACCGAGACGCCGGCTCTGTCCAAGATCCCCGGCGCCGATCAGATCGCCGAGCGGGCCCGGGAGCGCAACCCCAGTGGGCGCTTGACCACGCCCGAGGATGTGGCGCAGTGCCTCGTGACTCTCGCCGATGAGCGGACCGCTTGGCTCACGGGGAACGTCCTGCGGGTCGACGGCGGCGAGAGCATCGCGGGATAGGCTGTTCCGAGCCGCGATGAGCACCCCGACCGCCATCTACCTCGACAACCACGCCACCACGCGCTGCGACCCGCGCGTGGTGGAGGCGATGCTCCCGTTCTTCACGGAAGAGTACGGCAACGCTGCATCCCGGAGCCATGGCTTCGGCTACCGCGCCAAGCGCGCTGTGGAGGACGCACGGGCCTCCATCGCGCGCCACCTCGGCTGCAGCCCCAAGGAAGTGCTGTTCACCAGCGGCGCCACCGAATCCAACAACCTCGCCATCCTCGGCTGCGTCCGAGCGCACGGCGCGAGCGGCTCGCACGTGGTGACCGTCGCGACCGAGCACAAGGCGGTCCTCGACCCAGTCCACCAGCTGGAGCGCGAGGGGGCCAGCGTCACCGTGCTGACCGTCGGCGAGGACGGTCTCGTCAGTGCCGAGCAGGTCGCCGGCGCCATCCGCTCGGACACCGTGCTGGTGAGCGTGATGGCCGTCAACAACGAGATCGGTGTGCAGCACCCCCTCGAGGCCATCGGCGAGGTGTGTCGCGAGCGGGGCGTCGCCTTCCACTGCGACGCCGCCCAGGCGGCCTATCGGCCCATCGACGTTCGAGCCGCGAGCATCGATCTTCTCTCACTCTCGGCCCACAAGATCTACGGTCCCAAGGGGATCGGCGCGCTGTTCGTGCGTCGCGGTCGACCAAGACTCTCGCTCGAGCCCCTGATGCACGGCGGCGGGCACGAGCGCGGACTGCGCAGCGGCACGCTCCCCGTGCCCTCCATCATCGGACTCGGTCGGGCGGTGTCCCTCCTCGGCGACCCAGCGGAGCGCGAGCGCGTGACTGCGCTGCGTGACACCTTGCTCGCGGCACTGGCGTCCCTGCCGGGCGTGACCGTCAATGGCAGCATGGACCATCGCGCACCGAACAACCTCAACGTGAGCTTCTCGGGCATCGAAGCCGAGGCCTTGCTGCTCGCACTGAAGGGAGTGGCCGTTTCCACCGGGTCCGCCTGCACGAGCGCCACCATCGAGCCATCCCACGTCCTGCGGGCCCTCGGACTGTCTGATGACAGAGCGCATGGTGCTCTCCGCTTCGGGCTCGGACGCTTCACGACGGCGGAAGAGATCACGGATGTCTCGCGTCGC
>PKDJ01000339.1 GCA_002862545.1 Pseudomonadota bacterium | reverse complement strand
CACTCGGATGTTGACCTTCCCGGGCGACAGATCGGTGGCACGCATCTGGAGCTTGCCCGTGAGGCCAGCCTGGCGCCCGTCGACATAGATCAGCACGGGAGTCCGAGCCTTGACGATCAGCTCGGAGGCCGCGCCTGCGCCGGACGACAGCATCATCAACAGGGGTAGAAGCAAGCCAGTCTCCTCGGGCTCGTGCTCGTGGAGTGAGACACCTGAGGGCTCGGTTTGTGTCACCGGTTCCCCTGGACAGCGTATCCGATCGATGATGGCGTTCGCGTTCGGTGACACCAGCACGTCGGATCGGCTACCTCTGCGGCGCCTACTGCCCCTGTGCCCATGCGCCTGTCCCGCTCCACTGCTGTAGCCGCGTCGATGTTCCTGTTGAGCTTCGGCACGATCCTGTTCGAACTGGCGCTCACGCGCCTGTTCGGGGTGGTGCTGTTCGCCTCGTCGGCTCACTTGGCGCTGGCTCTCGCACTCCTGGGGATCAGTGCAGGTGCGGTCGTTCAGCACATCTGGCCCTCTCTGTTGCCCGAGCGTGGGCTGGAGCGGCGTCTCGCGTGGCTCTGCATGGCCCAGGCGGTCTCGGTCTTGGTCGCAGTCGGCGCGACCATCCGGCTGCCTCTCACGCGGCAGTTCGCGACGCCGCCGACGAACTTCGGTGAGCGCTCACGGATCGCCTGGGATCTGATCGAGCCAACCTGGTTCGCGGCTCTGGTGCCATTCCTGGTGCTGCCCTTTGCCCTCACAGGCCTGGCCTTCGCCGCGGCATTCCATCGCCGGCGGGACCGCATCACGACGCTGTATGGAGCCGACCTCCTCGGAGGGGCCGTCGGGGCGCTCGTGTTCGTCCCGCTGCTCTACCGGGTGGCGGCACCCGACGTGGCCTTCGTGGTCGCGCTCGCCTCGCTGCTTGCTGCCGTCGGCCTGTTCTGGTCTGAGCTCCAGCGGTCGCACGCCGTCATGACGGGCTTCTTTGGGCTCGGGCTGGTCGCCTTGCTGCAGGCCAGCCTCGCCGGCTTCGACCTCCATGCGGTTCGCTACGCCGCCGGCTACTCCGAGGAGAACGTCACCTGGTCCCGCTGGACGCCGCTCACGCGCCTCGCGGTGCACGAAGACGAGCGCGGAGCCTTCGTCCTGCTCGACAACACGAGCGCGAGCCAGGTGGTGCGCACCCGAGAGGAGCGTCGCGCGGTCGCACAGGCAGCGGCCCGTGGTCTCGTGTACCGGCTGCATGAGCCGCCGGCGCGTGTGGCCATCCTCGCGGCGAGTGCGGGGCCCGAGGTCGCGGCCGCTCAGCACGCCGGCCACACCGACATCCACGCCATCGACCTGGCCTCCGAGATCGGAGATGTCGTGGCGACGAACTTCGGTGATGCACCTCTGAATCCGTTCCTCCAGCGCGGTGTGCGCCGAGTGAGATCCGATGGCCGCGCGGCGATTCTGCACAGCAGCAGGCCGTACGACATCATCCAGATGGTCCACGCCAACCTGCACTCGGCGGCTGGGCTGCTCGCGAATGCGTGGTCGCCCAACCTGCTGGAGACGAAGGAGGCCTTTCACACCTACCTCGACAAGCTGTCCGACAGCGGCACGCTCTCCTTTGCAGCCGCCGGGAACACACGCTGGCACGCACGAGCCGCGTGGGAGGCGATTCGAGAGCGCGGTGCCAAGCTGCCCGGCGACCACATGGCGTACATCGATGGCGACCAGACGCTGGTGTTGGTGAAGCGGCGCCCGTTCAGTCAGCTAGAGCGTCTCGAGCTGCTGGAGCTCGTCGAGCAGTGGCCGGGCAACCAGAAGGTGCTGATCGACCCGCTCGACCGCGACCTCGGCTTGCGTCGGATGTTCTACAAGACCGGTCCCGTGATGACGGACAACCGGCCCTACCTCGAGTCAGCTGACGGCTTCCTCGCGTCCCTCGGTCGGGTGATCCCGAACCTCCTCGGACTCGATGACGAGGAGGAGGGGCAGCCGGTCGACATCGTCTACAAGAACCTCGTGCTGCAGGCGCTCGTCGTCGTCATGGGCGGGGCGCTGCTGGTGTTCTTGCCTCTGGTGCGGCGCGGCGCCATCGGTCTCCGCGGCATCTCGCAGGGCGATCTTGTGGTGGGGCTCGCGTACGTGAGTGGGCTCGGCTACGGCTACCTGGCACTGGAGACGGTGCTGATCCACCAGCTCGTGCTCTATGTCGGCCATCCGACCTACGCGGTGACGGTGGTCATCGCGACCATGCTCCTCTCGTCGGGTGTCGGCAGTCTGCTGGCGGGGCGTGCTGCGCCAGAGCAGAGGGCCGACCTGCTCCGGGGGGCGCTCGTTGCCGTGCTCGTGCTGGCCGCGCTGCAGGTGTGGGTGGTCCCCGCCGTGCTTCAGGTGATGGCGGTCGGACTTCCCCTCGAGGTCAGGGCGGCGCTCGTCGGCCTGGTGCTCTTCCCCCTCGGCCTGTGCATGGGGGTGCCGTTCCCTCTCGGCATTCGTCAGCTCTCGCCGCGGATGGGGGGGCTCGTGCCCTGGGCTTGGGCCTTCAACGGCTGGACGAGCGTCTGCGCCAGCCTGGGGACCGTCTTCGTGAGCCGAGCCTTCGGGTACGATCAAGCCACCGTCCTTGCGCTGGCCGGGTACGCGCTGGCGCTCGGGCTGGCTTCGCGGCTGCCTACCTTGGGTGAGCAGGCTGCCTGAGCGTGAGCGGGCGTGAGGGCCTGTGAGTTAGTGACCCCGTGGCGGGTCACTACCGGTTAGGCGGGGCTCCGACCTGGGAGAGACCGTGCGGACCGACCTGTTCCTCCGCCATCCACGCGAGGCGTGGGCACTCGACGCGACCCGAATGGGCATCACGAGCGCGGGCGTCGACGCCCTGCCGTGGAAGCGCGTTTTCGCTCATCTTGAGGCCCTCGAGGGTGGCGCGATTGCCAATCCTGATGAGGGACGACAGGTGGGCCACTACTGGCTGCGCGCGCCGGAGCGCGCGCCCACCATGGGCCAGGCTCGGGCCATCGGCGAGACGGCCGAGGGGGCTCGCTCTCTCACCGAGCAGGTCCTTGACGGGATCGTCACTGCGGAGGATGGCCTGCGCTTCCGCCGAGTGCTTCACGTCGGCATCGGGGGCAGTGCGCTCGGTCCGCAGCTCTTGGTCGATGCATGCCGCGACCCGCAGCGCGGACTGCCCGTGCACTTCCTCGACAACACCGACCCGGACGGCATCGCACGCACGCTCGCCGAGATCGGCGATGATCTGCGCCACACCTTGGTGATCGTCGTCAGCAAGTCCGGCAGCACACCCGAGACTCGCAATGCGCTCGCGCTGGTGATCGAGGCGCTCGAGGCGCGTGGCCTCGAGGTGGGCTCCCGCATGGTTGCCATCACGGGTGACGACTCGCTCCTGCACCGTCGCGCCCTGTCCGAGGGATGGCTGGCGACGTTCCCCCTCTGGGACTGGGTCGGGGGGCGCACCTCCGTGACCGCCGCTGTCGGACTGCTGCCCGCGGGCCTCGCCGGTGTCGACACGGCTGCTCTCCTGCTCGGGGCGCGCGACATGGACGAGTGGACGCGCGTTGCGGACTGGCGCGGCAACCCGGCGGCTCTCCTGGCCGCGTGTTGGTACCTGGCAGGTGACGGCGTGGGGGACCGAGCGATGGTCGCCCTGCCGTACTCCGATCGCCTGGTGCTGCTCTCGCGCTACCTCCAGCAGCTCGTGATGGAGTCGATCGGCAAGCGCCACGATCTAGAGGGGCGGCAGGTCCTGCAGGGACTCGTCGTCTACGGGAACAAGGGCTCGACCGACCAGCACGCCTACGTTCAGCAGCTGCGAGACGGTCGCAGCGACTTCTTCGTACAGTTCGTGCAGGTCCTGAGCGACGGGCTGGGCTCGGCTCTTCGCGTCGACGGCGAGCACAACACCGGCGACTTCCTTCAAGGCTTCCTGCTCGGCACGCGCCGCGCCCTCGCCAGTGACGACCGCCCCTCGATGGTGCTGACGATTCCTACCGTCGACGCCAGACAGCTGGGAGGTCTGATCGCCCTGTTCGAGCGTGCGGTGACGCTCTACGCCGCGCTGATCGGCGTGAATGCCTACCACCAGCCGGGAGTCGAGGCGGGCAAGCGGGCGGCTCGTGTCGTGCTGGATGTGTCGAGCAGGCTCCGCGCGCGCCTCGACGGCACTCCGAGGTCGCTCGAGGCGCTCTCGGAGGGCCTCGACCTGACGCTCGACGAGGCGTGGTACCTCCTCGAGCGGTTGGTCGCGACGGGGCGGGCCTCACGCACGGAAGATGGCGACTACAAGGGAGGTCGCTGATGCGGCGGGCGGGCGTTCTTCTCCATCCGACCAGCCTTCCCGGTCCCTATGGAGTTGGAGACATCGGGCCGGCCTCGCGTGAGCTGCTCGGCTGGCTCGATGCGGCCAATCAGAGGATCTGGCAGGTGCTTCCTGTCAACCCAGTCGATGGCAATGGGTGCCCTTATGCGTCCGCGAGCGCCTTTGCGCGCGACCCGCTGCTGCTGTCACCCGATGATCTGGTGGAGGACGGCTGGCTGCTGCCCGACGAGCGTCCCTGGGCGGGCAACCACCAGCACGTGCACTGGCCGTCGGTCAGTCAGGCGCGCCGGGTGGCGCTTGCTCGTGCCGCCGATCGGGTCCGAGCCCGAGTGGACCTCTCCGCCTTCCTCAAGGAGAACCTGTGGCTCCCCGAGTGGGCCTTGTTCCGTGCGATCTCAGAGAAGCACGGCCCCTGCTGGACGCGCTGGCCCGAGCAACTGCGATGGCGTGATGCAGATGCGCTTGGCGAGGCCCGAGATGCGCTCGATGCGGCCTTCGAGCGTGAGGTCGCTCTCCAGTGGCTGTTCTCCCAGCAGTGGGGTCGGCTGAGGGCAGCAGCGGAGCAGCGTGGCATCTCGCTGTGGGGAGACGTCCCGATCTTCGTCGGCCTCGAGTCCTGCGATGTCTGGGCCAATCGAGACTTGTTCCACCTCGATGGCGCAGAGGCCAGCGTGGTGACGGGGGTTCCTCCCGATGCCTTCAGCCCGGAGGGCCAGCGCTGGGGCCATCCGATGTACGACGTGGCTCGGCATGCGGAGACGGAGCACGCGTGGTGGCGTGCGCGTGCGCACGAGGCACTGGCTCTGTTCGACACAGTTCGCATCGACCACTTCCGTGGCTTCGAGTCGAGCTGGGAGATTCGTGCGGAGCAGCAGACGGCGATGGAGGGTCGCTGGGTTCCGGGCCTCGGCGCGCCCTTGCTCGAGGCGCTCATGGCTGACTCAGCGGGCCGAGAGATGCCGTTCGTGGCAGAGGACCTCGGCATCATCACGCCCGAGGTGGCTGCGCTTCGGGACAACTTCGGTCTGCCGGGCATGGCCGTGCTGCAGTTCGCCTTCGAGCCCAGTCCAGAAAACGGGGAGTGGGGGCATCCCTACCTCCCGCACAACCACACCAAGAACCAGGTGGTCTACACCGGCACCCATGACAACGACACGACCAACGGCTGGTTCTGGTCGGCCCCGGAGGTCGAGCGTGACCGGGTGCGTCGCTACCTGTCCTGTCGGGACGACGAGATGCCGTGGAAGCTGGTGCTCTCGGCATGGCGGTCCGTCGCTGACTCGGCGATCGTGCCGATCCAGGACTTGCTCGGCTTCGGCTCAGACTGCCGCATGAACACGCCGGGCACCATCGAGGGCAACTGGTCCTGGCGGATGGGGCGCGATGCCCTCAAGCTCGATCTCGCGGCCTGGGCCGCCGAGCAGTCCTCGGTCTCTGGCCGGTAGTCGTTGGCCTAGGCCACTGTCGGAGTGCCGACCTCGAGCACGGGGAGCACCCGGCGCACGCTGTCAGGGTCGGCGAGCGGCACGAACCCACCCGTGAGCAGGCCTGCTTCTCGGGTGATCGGGCGCTCGGTGTCCATGCGCTCCAGCCAGCTGGCTGCACCTCCGGCCAGGTCACGCCGGGGGATCAGGCGCAGCCAAGCCGGGACGCCTCTGCGGACCCGGCGACTGAGGGCCCAGGCAACCCGACCGAGGGTCCAGCGAGGGTTCACCTCGACCAGACCATGCAGCGCCGGGCCGTCGTCGTCGACGATCATGGCGTCGACGCCGAACGGACCTCGATGTCCCGCCTCCGCGAGAACGCGACCGACACGCTCTCCGACCGACAGCAGGCTGTCCCCGACACCCGCCGAGTGCACGAACCGCTGGAGCTCGCTGGGCAAGCCCCGATGCCAGGGGCCGAGCCAGCTGCCGCGGTAGCGCCCTCCTGCATCGGTGACGAATCGGGTGAGGCCGTCGACTCGCACCCCTGATGCCGTCACCCGACCCTGAACCGAGACATCCACGAGGCGGCGCCACAGCGGCTCGAGGACGACGACGCCCTGCTCGGCGAGCACGCGCCGGAGCCAGGTGCGCTGTCGAGAGGATGGGGCCCCTTCTCCTCGGATCCGGGCCTGGCCCGACGCGGAGAGCGGGGCCTTGGCGAGCCACGAGCCCTCGGGGAAGGGGGCGTCGGGATCGGTGAGGAGCTGTCCGCAGCGCGTGGCGGGGATGACGTCGAGGTCGGCGAGCAGCGTGCCGCGCCGCTCGGTCCACCAGGCCTTGCTGGAGAGGTGTGGCGCCGGCGGAGGCGGAGCAGGAGACAAGTGGAGCAGCGGCGCGAGGTCACGACGAACCGAGGGAGACCAGCCCCAGGGCTCGAGCGCTCCGATCGGTCGGTCACCGAAGTCCTTCGCGAGCGGTGCCTCCGTGGCGAGGAAGCGCGGCACGACGAGCCCGGCCTCACGCCAGCGCTGTCGAAGCGGGACGGGCGGAGCTGTGGAGGCGATCACGACATCGTCGGGGCCGGCGTCTGCGGAGACCAGCCAGGCCAGATCCGATGTCAGCTCACGCACGGCTGCGGGGGGCGTCCGACCCGCCAGCTCGAGCTCGACCTCGGGTCGGAACCACAGGATGCGCGGTGGCCTTCCCTTGCTGTGTGCGGCCACCTCGACCTCCGCGATCATGCGGGCAGGCAGGCCCGCTCGCTCGCGACCCTCGCGATCGAACATCGGGCCACGGGCTCGTGCAGGCGTGAGGGGGAACTGGAGCGCTCCTGCCCACGACTCGAAGGTGGGCTCTCGCCAGCGTGCGAACCATCTCCAGCCTGTGCGCACGTGCCGCACCTCGTCACGGTAGACCTCTGCCAGGACAGCAGCGGTCTCGGTGTCTCCCGCCTCGGCGAACCCCCGCTGCCAGAAGCGGCTGAAGTCGAGGTTTGCCTGCTCCAGGACTCCAGAGAGTCCGGCCATGAAGGTCGCGGGGTCGGGAGCCTGGGCGAGCATGTCCCAGAAGAAGCGACTGACGGGAACCTCGCCGAGCTCGACGCCGCAGGTGGTCATGCGCTCCACGTACTGTCCGAGGTGTCGCTGCTCGTCCTCCATGGTCCGTGCAAGGCTGCGCCGAAAGGCTGGATCGGCCTCTGGCCAGCGCAGCAGCGCCAGCGCCATGAGCTCGAGCGCGAGCAGCTCGTGGTTGGCGAAGGCGTGTAGCACGCGCCCTCTACCCTGCGGCTTGTCGAGCAGTGCGACGCGCATGGGCGCAGTGGGGCCCCCGTGACGATCGACGAAGGCGAGGCTCGGGGGGCGTCCCGGCTCGGAGGGCACTCTCGCAGCCTCTCCGGGGGCGCTGTCCAGGGGGCGGCCGAGCGGCGTCAGCTTGTCGGTGAGCGTGCCTCCGTGGAGCACACGCTCGGCCCAGGTGGAGAGCTGCACCGCTACTGGAGGCCGCGGCGGCACATGGTGGTGAGGGCGAAGGCTCCCTCTTCCTCGTTTCGGCCCTCGACCGCGATGTACCAGGTGCTCGCGTGCTGACTCACCAGCCTGACCGAGTGGCGGGGCTCCGGGCCGGCGATGCCCTCGCACTGCGGGACGATGTGCTTGCTGTTGGGGCAGTCGTCGCCGTTCCACTTGACGGCCATCAGGTTGAGGTCGGCGCAGGGCGAGTCGAGCACGACCGCTGCCGTCCACTCTCCCTCGGGCATGTCGAGGCGGTAGATCCGCTCGTCGCCTCCATCGTGGTTGACCAGCTTCGGCCAGCACATCGCCTTCTCGTAGAACTTGCTGTCGAAGCGGTCTACCCCGCCGATGGTGTGCCCAATCACCGTCTCGTTGCACTTGAGCTTGGCGGTGATGCAGCCCGGACCCTCGACGCCTCCGCCGTTGGTGAGATCACCGCACTGGCTGCTGACGATCCCGACGGCCGGCTCTGGAAAGCCCTCGATTGCCCTGGGAATGAGGGACTCTCGGGGCTCGGTGTCGAACTTCAGGCCGGGCTCTAGCGGACTCGGATGAGCCGGGTCATCTTCCATGAACGGCAGCGAGCTCGGCATGCAGCAGCAACCCGAGAGGAGCGCGGCGAGCAGGAACATGGATCCTCCGTTGGGGGGGAACATACCCGCTCTGGGTGGCGAGTAGGCGGCGGGCGGTCGAACATTGCGCTCAGTGGCGCGCTCTCGGGGTGTCGCAGACGTAGACGAAGGCCGGCGGAATGTTCGCCCAGGCGATGCGCGTCGTGTGCACCGAGTCGAAGTGCTCGTGCAGCTTGGATCGGAACCGGCGTGCATTCGGAAGCACGGCGGTGTGCGCATAGGTGAAGGTCACCATCCGTCCGTCCGGAGCAAGGACGGACTCGATGCCCTCGAAGACAGCGTCTTGAAGCGTGGAGGACCACGCCGCCCAGGGCAGGCTGCTCACGACCCGATCGACCTTGGTTGCCCCGACCTCGGCGAGGATCTCCGGGAGGTCTTGTGCGAAGCGGCGGTGGACCTTGAGGCCGGGGAAGCGCTGCTCGAGACACTCTGCGAGCTCGTCGGCAGGCTCCAGGCAGATCAGGAGGTTGTCGCTGTGATGCTCGAGGAGGGCAGCGGTCATCGGGCCTGTGCCCGCCCCGAGCTCCACGACGACGTGACCAGGCTCGATGCCTGCTGCGCCGACCTCCAGCTCCGCGAGTGCACGGCCCGACGGCGCGAGTGCACCGACCTTGGCTGGGTCACGCAAGAACTCGCGCAGAAAGGTCCAGGCAGACACCGCTCCTCCAGGAGCGGCGGGTATCCGGATGAGGTGCCGAGGGCAGCACCAATGTGGCTGACCCTGCCGTCGAGGGAGCGCTCACGGTGAGTCAGGCTGTGTGACCTGTCGTCCCGAGGTCTGGCTCAGCGGCGGAGAGCGTGTCACATCCGGTCGACGATGGAGGGACCATGGACACCGCCGAGGCCCTGCGCACACGGCGCACCGTGCACGCCTACACCACCGAGCCGGTGCCAGAGGACGTGCTCGCGAGGGCGCTGGATGCGGCCCGGCACGCACCAAATCACGGGCTCACCTTCCCGTGGCGCTTCACACGAGTCGGGCCTCAGGGGCGTGACACGCTGGCGGCGCTGTACGTGCGGCTGAAGGACGAGGCGGCGGGCGGATCCCTGTCGGAGTCCAAGAAGGCCCGGTACTTCACCAAGTCGAGAAACCCGGCAGAGCTGCTGGTGGTGTCTCAGGTGCGCGATGCCGACGCCTTCAAGGCGAAGGAGGACTACGCCTCCGTCGCCATGGCGATCCTGAAGCTCCACCTCTCGGTGCATGCCGAAGGCTACGGTGCCAAGTGGTCGACCGGCGGCGTGACGCGTCACTCCGAGACCTACGCCACCTGCGGCATCGACCCGGACGTGGAGGAGATCGTCGGCTTCGTCTGGGTGGGCGTGCCACGGGCGACCCCGAGTCTCGCCGAGCGTCCACCCGTCACGGAGCTGGTTCGGACCACTGCGTGAGCGCAGGGTGGAGGCTCTCCAGCCTCTGCGCCCTGTAGGCCGACCAGCCGACCCTGTGGGTGTCGTAGTCGGCCGAGGTCATCCGAAGGTCGAGGACGAGGGTGTCGTCGCTCGGGTCGACCTCGACGATGCGAGCGCCCCGGATGCCGCGCCCCATGTCTTCGTAGGCGACGCCCTGCTCGGACTGCACCCAGCCCCAGACACCGAGGATGTTGCCGTTCGGCAGGGCATCGGCATCACCGAGAGCGAAGGCGAAGACCTCGCTGTCGGTCAGCTCCTCGAGCGACCATCGCTGGCTGACCGTGCCCCGTGTCTCATCGATGTCGTAGATCACCAGGCGCGAGCGCTGTCGGGGAGGCATCCCCACCGGTGGGCTGTACGGGGTGGTGCCGTAGTTGTGGTTGTCGAAGAGCAAGATCCCGCCATCGTCGAGGAGCTCGGGGGCGTGGGGGTGGAACGGCCACTCGATCTCGCCTTCTGGCTCGAGGAGCAGCTCGGACCATGGGGTGCGCCAGCCCTCCGGCGTGCCGAGGATCCAGTGCACGTCGCCCGTCGGATCGAGCTTCACGAGCGCGTCTTGGTGACGGAGGCTGACCAGCCATGCCCCGTCGGGAGTCGGAACGACGGCGTTGGCGTGGGACCAGTCGAGCACCTCGCCCTCCTCCCGCTCGACCTGCTCGAAGCTCGACCAGCTCACGCGAGAGGTGTCGAGGACGTCGGCGAGGTCGACCTGCCTGCGAACCTGACCGTCGAGGTCCAGGTCGACGACGGTGGAGGAGAGCAGGGTGGCCGGGCGAGCGCTGGACAGGTCGCGGGTCGGAAAGCTCTCGACCTCTCGGAGGGTCGTCGACAGGGTGAGGAACCCATCGACCAGGGGGTAGGCCTCGTGGTGAAAGCTCCGCACGCCCTCCACGAGCGTCGTTCCCGCGTCGCCATCTCCCCAGTGGCGGTACTTGGCGACGGGCTCACCGAGCAGGGTGTGGCCCTGGATTGCCCCGCCGCCAATCCACCAGACGATGCCGTCCTGAACCCGTCCCTCGGTCACGGGATTCGGCGGAATCCACAGCCACCGCGGCCGCAGCTGTCGATCGAGTGCGGCGAAGTAGCGACCCCAGGCAATCCCATCGAAGGGCATGAACGTCCAGCCGGGAGACATCTGGCTCGGCTCGTGCACCAGGGGCTCGAGGAGAGGGTAGTCCTCGGGGAGGCCCTCTGTGGCGATGTCGAGTGGCACCTCGAGGGTCGTCACCCCGTCGGTCGCCGTCAGGGTACCCTCGAAGAGGGCGTCGGGGAGGAGGCCGACGAGGGGCAGCGTCGTGGGCCCTGGCTCGACTTCGAACGACCAGTCGATGGCGTCCGAGCCGGACTCGAGGTGCACGTCGACGGTGGCTGGCGCGCTCAGGTCGAGGTCGACGGCGCGCGCGAACCACACGTCGTCGGGGCGACGCACGCTCGGCTCGAGGGTCCACGTGAGCGCCGTCGTCGAGGGGGCACCCGAATCGGTGCGAGCCGGCTCTTCGGGAGAGCGCTTGCTGGGGCGGGGTGAACCGCAGGCGATGAGCAGGAGGAGCCAGGCCACGCCACCCCGTATTCCGATGGCCGGTTGCCGGGAGGCGCATGGCCAGCGGCGGTGTACACTGGCGCCGGAGCGCATCGGACGCCATGAGCGGCTACACGGGCCGTGGGAGGGTGTATGCGGGTCGCTGTCGTCGGAGTTGCTCTGCTGGGTTGCTCGGAGGTGGGCTTCAGCGGAAAGGACGTGCCGCTCGAGGCCACCGTCGACACGGCCGTCGCGTCGCTGCCTGCTGCGCTCGAGGTCGACCCGCGGGTGATCGACTTCGGCGAGGTGGCCCTCTCGGAGCGGGTCGAGGCCTCGATCACGCTCACGAACGTGGGGGGCAGCTCGCTCGTCGTGGGAGCGTCAGGCCTGATCGACGACGAGCGGGTCTTCACGCTGGATGCCGCGGTGCCGCTCGAGCTCGGACCAGGGGAGGCGCAGGTCGTGCCCGTGACCTTCGAGCCCACGCGGGGTGGGAACTTCGAGGGGAGCGCGTGGTTCGAGTCGGATGTCGAGGGGGCTGGCATCGAGCGGGTCGAGCTGCTCGGCCGGACCGCGCCCGGAGACATTCACATCGAGCCCGCTGTCCACGACTTCGGCAGTGTCGGGGTCGGTTCGCGCCACGCCGTCGAGGTCTCCGTGTCCAACGTCGGTGAGGGGCCCCTGGCGGTGGAGTCCGTGGCCTACACCAGCACCGATTCGCGCTGGCTGTTTCTCTCCGACGAGGCGAGCCTGTCAGGGGCTGTGCTGGCACCCGGCGAGCGTCGACAGCTCGAGGTGACCTTCGCGCCGGAAGAGCTGGGGGGCTGGGAGGGGCGGGTCACGGTCGTGTCTGATGATCCCGACGAGGCCGAGGCGGATGCGGTCCAGAGTGGACTCGCGACCTGCAGCTGTCCGGACGGCTGGGTGGCCAACGCGGCGGGCACACGCTGCCTCCGACGCGTCGAGGAGCCCGCGCTGTTCGTGGGTGAGCCGTGGGAGGTCTGCCAGATCGAGCCCTACTTCACGTACGGCAACCTCGGGGCGCGCTACCCGGACGACTACATCGTGCAGGACCCCTACTGGGGCCAGAACGACGGTGTGCCGAATGGTCGCCTGAACGAGGTCGGCATCTGGGGCTGCATCCCGGGAACCGAGATCGCCGGGCATGATCCCGTCGGTGAGTGGGTCGGGTTTCAGGTCTGCCTGGAGCTCGACGACACGGGCACCTACGTCACCGGGATGGGGGCCGACAACCGCTTCCGGTTGGTGGTCGATGGCGTCACGATGTGGGAGGAAGACACGGGCCTGACCTCTGCCTTCAACTACTGGTGGATGGTGCCGATGGAGCTCGAGGCGGGAGAGCACATCGTCGAGCTCTGGGGCAAGAACGACGGCTCCATCGCCGGTCTCGGGGTCGAGATCTACGGTCCCTTCGACCCTGCAGCCGTCTCCGACGGGCCCTCCACGCACGCCCTGCCGCTTGCGGACAATCGGGTGTGGTCGACGCTCGACGCCCTGGGCTCGAGCTTCGAGGTCGGCGGAGGTGTTGGGTGGTACTGCCCCGACGAGGGGATGATCCTCGACCTCTGCGACGACGAGCCGCTGTGCGTGATCGACGAGGAGATGGACTGTCCCGCGTAGGAGGTCGCGCTGCTAGCGGCGCCGACACCGCGGGTTGAACGAGGCCTTGAGGACCGGCCGCTCGCGCGCCTGGTCGACGATGTCGCAGACCAGGTACTGCAGCCCGCCCGGGTCGGGGATCTTGTGGATGGGCGTTGGCCCGCCGACCTGGAGCGCCATGACGCCAGCGATGCCGTGTCGGCGGTCGATCCAGGGTGTGAAGCCGAACTTCCCGGGGGCAGAGCTCACGAGCAGCTCACCCTGGCGAGAGACCGTGTCCCGCCACACACCGAGCCCGTAGACGTCATGCTTCGAGCTGATGTGCCGGATGGGCACGTGGCCCACACGCTCGAGATCCTTGGTGTGGCCCCGCTCCATCTCCCGGATGGCGCGCTCCGAGAGGAGGCGCTGCCCCTCGAACATGCCGTCATCCAGCATGAGCTGGAGGAAGTGGATGAAGTCGCCGGCCGTCGTGACGACGTTGCCCGAGATTCCAGGGTTGTCCGAGTACCCGGTGAAGCCGTAGCGGGTGTGCTCGAACCCGAGGGGGCGGGCCATTCGGTCTTCGAACAGCGTGGTCCACTTCTGCCTCGTGACCACCTCCGCCCCTCGGGCGGCCGCGTGGTAGCCGAGCGCGCCGTAGCGGAAGGCGGTGCCAGGCGGCTCCTGCAGAGGGGTCGTGGCGATGTGGTCGACAGCATCGCCGAGGGTGATCGCGTAGTCGTTGACCACGGGGTGCCGCGCGAGCAGGCCGGTCTGGTGAGACAGCGCCTGTCGGTAGGTCAGGGTGCCCTTGTCGGGAACGCTGAAGGACGAGACGTGGTCGCTGATGGGCTGATCGAGCTCGAGCAGTCCCTCGTCCCACACGGTCATCCAGGTCGCCGTGCTGATCCACTTGCTCGCGGAGCCCGCCGCGATCGGGGTCTCGAGTGTGTACTTGCCCCAGGCACGCTCGAGGATGCGCTCGCCGTGCTGCTGGACCACGATCGCTGCTCCAGGGAGCTTGTGCTCCTTCAGGAGCTCTCGGACGGCCCGCTCCAGACGTCGCCAGTCGTAGACGACCTCCTCGTCGGGACCGAGCGGGTAGGCCTCGGGGAGGACTCCGTGCTCGATCAGCGCCTCGGCGAGGAGGATGGTGAACTCCTTGCGGCCGGTGCCGTTCAGGTGGTCGCCGTCGTAGAACATCTCAGGACGACTGTGGAACACCGCCTCGAGGTCGAGGAAGAGGAGGTCCTGACGCTCGAGGAGGGGTGCGAGGACCTCGCTGCGCACGGCCTGCCGGAAGCCTCTCGCGTCGACCTCGGCGCTGTACTCGGCATGCAGCGGGTAGGCGACCAGCACCACCCTGACGTCGCGTCGCCGAAGGTCGTTGAGCAATGATCGAAAGGCCCAGACGGCCGCCGGGTCAAGAGGATCGTGGCCCGCCATGTGGTCGGCTGCCGTCTCGGCTGGGCTGCGACGCTCGGAGGGTGGCGGCAGGTCGGCGAAGCGGGTCGGGTCATCTTCGTCCTGGAAGGCGCGGCGCTGCAGGCCCCACTGGTGCCAGGTGGTGAGCTCACCTGCGTAGGGCCAGAGCCAGCCCTTGGCCCACTTCGACGCGTAGGTCACGGGCTCCTGGCGGCGCAGTCCGAGCTCCCAGAGGGGCACGTGCTGTCCCCAGACGTGCTCGGGCTCGAAGCGATGGGCGAAGCGTGAGCTGAAGACCGTTGGGTCGAAGGGGAGAATGACCGTCTTGACCTCGCGGCCCGAGGCGTCCAGCAGGTTGGGCAGGCGGTAGCGGGTCTTGATCACGTGCTCGCCGGCCACGGCGACGCTCTCGGCACGAATGCCCAGCCCGGCAGGTGCGACGGCATTCATGGGGTGGCTGTCACCGACGACCAAGACGTCCAGCGGCGCGCTCGAGGCCAAGAAAGCGGCGTCGATCTCCGACATCCGGTGGGCCGGCAAGATCGTCGAGTGGTAGGCCCACCACAGCCCGCCATGGATGGCGAGAGCGACGAGCACGAACAGCGCGAGCTTCATCCAGCGCACGCGGCGTCCTAACCGCTGTGCTCCGTGGAAGCTGACCACCGCACCCAGATGGGGCTGCTCCACATGGCCTCGGCCTCTTCGAGCGGCTCGTCTCCCCAGCGTGCGAGCACACGCAGGTAGTAGGCCCACTCGCCGGGAGCGGCCCCGAGATCGACAGGGTTGGGCAACGTGAACGCGCCGGTGTAGCTCTGACCGCCTGGCGACACCGCATAGGGGGCTGTCCAGGGCCAGTCCGGGTCGCCGAGCCGCGCCGTCCAGACCTCCACCTGGGTCAGCTCCAGCCCGACATGCGCCTCGAGGGTGACTGCGAGTGAGGGGGTGTCGGCTGCGATGGCGCTGCCCATCGGCGCATCACCGATGCTGAGGTCGAGCCAGCCGCGGTGGCCGGTCGTCGCGTAGGTGCGGCGGGCGCGGAAGGCCTCCCACAGGCCGTTGCGGCCCTCCTGCGAGACGAGCGCGACGGCGAGTCCTCCCGGCTCGCTGGT
>PKDJ01000338.1 GCA_002862545.1 Pseudomonadota bacterium | reverse complement strand
GTCGGCGTGCACCCGGAAGGTGGGGTCCTCCTTGGAGAACCGCTGCAGCGCCTTGGACAAGTTCTGGGAGAACTTGGAGGGAGCGTTGATCGTCAGCGAGATGACCGCGTTCGGCACGTGGATGTTCGTCATCGACAGCTCGACGGTGCCGTCGGTGAACGTGTCGCCGCTGTGGCAGTCCACGCCAAACAGCGCGACGATGTCACCTGCAGTCGCGCTCTCGATGTCCTCCATGTTGTTGGAGTGCATGCGCACGAGGCGACCGACCTTCACCTTGGCCCGGTTGCGGCTGTTGTAGATGAAGTCGCCCTTGTTGATCGTGCCCTGGTAGATCCGCAGGTAGGTCAGCTGACCGTAGCGGCCCTCCTCGAGCTTGAACGCCAGGCCGATGAAGGCCTTGCTCGGGTCGACATCGACCTTGACCTTCTCGGGATCCTCCTCGAGGGTCAGGGCGAAGTTGTCGACCTCGTCGGGAGCGGGGAGGTAGTCCTGCACGCCGTCGAGGAGCTTCTGAACGCCCTTGTTCTTGTAGGCAGAGCCACAGAACACCGGCACCAGCTGACGAGCGATGGTCGCGTCGCGGATGGCCTTCTTGAAGAGCTCCTCGGTGACCTCCTCCTCGAGGATGGCCTCCGTGAGCTCGTCCGAGAACATGGACGCGGCGTCGAGGAGCTCCTCACGGCACTCCTCGACCTGGTCGAGCAGCTCGGCGGGGATCTCGTCCTCGCGGATGGTCTCGCCCTTCTCGCCCTCGTTGTAGTAGGCCTTCATCGTCACGAGGTCGACGACGCCGATGTGGTCGTGCTCGAGGCCGATCGGCACCTGCGCCATGACCGCGTTCAGCCGCAGCTTGCTGCGGAGCTGATCCTTGACGCGGAACGGGTTGGCACCCTGACGGTCGAGCTTGTTGACGAAGGCGACGCGCGGCACGTTGTAGCGGCGCATCTGACGGTCGACCGTGATCGACTGGGACTGCACACCCGCGACGCCACAGAGGACGAGGATGGCACCATCGAGGACGCGCAGCGCGCGCTCGACCTCGATGGTGAAGTCGACGTGGCCTGGGGTGTCGATGATGTTGATGTGGGTCTCGCCCCACTCGCAGAACGTCGCCGCGGACTGGATGGTGATGCCGCGCTCCCGCTCGAGCTCCATGGAGTCCATGGTTGCACCGACACCATCCTTGCCCCGAACCTCGTGAATCGCGTGGATTCGGTCGGTGTAGAACAGGATGCGCTCAGTGAGCGTGGTCTTACCGGAATCGATGTGGGCACTGATGCCGATGTTCCGGACCTTGGAGATGTCCATCACTCATTCCCCCGGATGCACTCGGCCACTTTGGACCGTTCCAGGACCGGCGTAGTGTGGCACCGCCCACTCGGACGGCACCCTGGTGAGGCCCGCCGGCAGCGGCCTTTCCCAGAGGGCGCGCGACATAGCCCTGAAGCCTGCCCGCGGCAACCCGTGCGACTTTCTCGACACAAGGGTGACACCGACGGATGCCTTTCGATGCGCTTGCTGGTAGGCTTCGCGTCGGATTTTGAGAGGAGTACTCCAATGAAGCGACTGACACTCGTGGCCGCCCTCGGCCTGGTCTTCACGCTCGCCTGCACGGGCGAGGTGGACATGGGCGCCGACGAAGAGACGGAAGAGACCACCACCGAAGAAGAAGAGGCCACCGACGAAGAAGAGGCCGACGAGGAAGAGGAGGAAGAGGAGGCCGACGGAGACGAAGAGGAGGGCGCCGAGGAAGACAAGCCGCAGCGACGCCGTCCAGCGGATGACGCCAACGAGCGCCGTGAGCGAAAGGCTCCGAATGAGCGCCGCACGCGCCCGCGCTGAGCCTCAACCGCCTGCCACCTCCAGCCCGAGCTCTCGGGCCAGGAGGTCGGCCACGAGGCGGGGGACTGCACCCTCGACCTCCTCGACCGCGACTCCCAGCATGCTCGCCAGCTGCGTCGCGTCCTCGAGCACGTAGCGCACCAGCAAGTGCTGCACTGAGAGCACCAGCCAGCGACGCTGCATCGCCGACCACTCTGGTCTGAACAGGCCGATCACGACATCCGCCTTGTCGATCAGGCGTCCGGCCCAGCGCTCGACCACGACCTCGGGGTGGGCACCACGATCGAGGACGTGCCGCATGAGCAGACGAATGTGCACGCGGTGCTCGAGGCAGAACTCCCAGGCCGTCTGCACCAGGCGGTCCACCATCTCCCGAGGAGCGCTACCCTCGAGATCGGTGGGCCAGCTCGCCGCCAGATCGGAGTGCAGCCTCTGGACGACCTCGGAGTAAAGACCCTCCTTGTCGGTGAAGTGATAAGCCAGCGTCGCGACGTTCACGTCAGCCGCCTGGGCGATACGCCGGATGGATGTCCCCGCGTAGCCGTGCTCGGCGAACAGCGGCAGCGCCGCCTCGAGCACGCGCTCCCTCGTGCGCTCACCATCGGCCCGCCGTCGCTCCGCCACGCGCCCTCCATCCTCGCTCCGGATAGTCCGTCCTCCCCGCTGGAGCCCGCATGCCACGCCTCGTCCCCGTGATTCCGCCCCACCTCGCATCCCTCGACCTCGCCGGCAGGACCCTCACCGCACACTGGGAGGCCCTCGGCCAGCAGCTGCCGGAGGGTCCTGGAGTCGTGGCTGTCGATGGGCGATTCGTGCACCTCACCGCCCAGACGCTCTGCCGCCTCGCTCAGAGCCTCCCCGCCGGCGCGACTCTGCTGGTCGACGGAGCCCCCGTCGCGGTGGCTCGGGCCGAGGGTGACGGCCTAGAGCCCGTGGGAGGACGCGCCGGCGTGCACCCCGACCAGCGAGAGAAGATCGATGACGCATGGTCCTGCGCGCAGGCCTCGGCTGCCCTGATGATCCGTCGTGCGCGCACCTGGATCGAAGCCGGGGTCGCCGTCCTCGATCCCCAGCGGGTGTGGATCGGACCTGACGTTCAGCTGGAGCCAGGCTGCACGCTGTGGCCGGACGTGGTGCTCCGAGGCACCACGCGGGTCGCTCGGGGGGCCACCGTCCGCGAGCGGGTCTCTCTCGACGACTGCATCATCGAGGAGCACGCCGTCATCAAGCCCGGCACGGTCGGGGAGGGCGCTCGGGTCGGTCCCCGCTCTCAAGTCGGGCCCATGGCGCACCTCCGCCCCGGTACGGTCTTGGAATCCGACAACAAGGTGGGCAACTTCGTCGAGACCAAGAAGGCCCTGCTCAAGGCGGGGGCGAAGGCCTCCCATCTCACCTACCTGGGAGACGCCGAGATCGGAGAGGCCGCCAATGTGGGCGCAGGGACCATCACCTGCAACTACGACGGCTTTGGGAAGCACCGCACGGTGATCGGTGCCGGTGCCTTCATCGGCTCGAACAGCGCCCTCGTCGCTCCGGTGTCCGTGGGCGATGGCGCCATCGTCGGAGCGGGGTCGGTGGTGGTGAAGGACGTACCCGACGACTGCCTCACCATCGCGCGCGGCGTCCAGCGTGACTTTCCCGGCCGCGCATCCCGCATCAACCGGCGCAACGAGGCCCTCGCCGCGAAGGCGAAGCAGGAGGGCCGGTGAGTCAGCCCGAACACCTCCAGCGGCTCAACCCGGAGCAGTACCGGGCGGTGACGACGATCAACGGACCCCTGCTGATCCTCGCGGGTGCCGGATCGGGCAAGACGCGGGTGCTCACCCGCCGAATCGCTCACATGCTCCACCTGGGCGTCGAGCCCGAGAACATCCTGGCCGTCACCTTCACCAACAAGGCCGCCACCGAGATGAAGGAGCGGGTCACTGAGCTGGTCGGGGACATCGCTCGCAAGGTCTGGGTGAGCACCTTCCACTCCACCTGCGGCCGAATCCTGAGGATGGACATCGAGCCACTCGGCTACACGCGGCGCTTTGCGATCTACGACGATGATGACCAGCGACGCCTGATCCGACAGATCCTGATCGACCTCGGCTTCGACATCGCCAAGATCACCCCCAAGGACGTGCTCTCGTCGATCGACCACTGGAAGAACCGGATGCTCTCGATCGACGCCGTGCTGAGTCAGCGGCGAAGCCACATCAACGACCCGATGATCCAGGCGTGGCGGGTCTACGAAGAGCAGCTCCTCGCGGCGGATGCCGTCGACTTCAACGACCTGATCGGCCTCGTCGTGCGGCTCTTCGCCGAGCACGAGTCCGTTCGCGACAAGTGGCGTCGGCGCTTTCACTACGTCATGGTCGACGAGTACCAAGACACCAACACTGCGCAGTACCGCCTGCTGCGACTCCTCGCGGACGGCCACCGCAACCTCGCCGTGGTCGGCGACGACGATCAGTCGATCTATGGATTCCGCGGGGCCGATGTCTCCAACATCCTCAACTTCGAGAAAGACTTCCCCGACGCCACGGTGGTTCGTCTCGAGCAGAACTACCGGTCCAGCAAGCACATCCTGACCCTCGCGAACGCGGTCGTGGCAAAAAACGAGGGCCGACTCGACAAGCGGCTGTGGACCGAGGCTCCCCCAGGACCCAAGGTGAGGATCGTCGAGTCCACCAATCCGAGCACGGAGGCCGAGTGGGTCGCCAAGGCGATCGCAAAGCTCCGCCGCATGGGCCAGAAGTGGGACGACATCGCGATCATCTATCGAACCAACGCGATGGCTCGGCCATTCGAGAAGGCTCTCTCGACCAGGAGGATCCCGTACAAAATCGTCGGGGGAAAGAAGTTCTACGAGCGGCGAGAGGTGCGGGACGTGCTCGCCTACCTCCGGATCGTGGTCAACCCGGCCGCGGACGCAGCCTTCCTCCGGGTGGTGAATGTTCCGAGTCGTGGCGTCGGCGCCAAGACCCTCGCCAAGCTTCGTGAGGACGCGAGCAAGCGTGGGCAGCCTCTGCTCCGAACAGCTCGAGGTCGAGGCACCGGCAAGACCAAGGGCGACAAGGGCCTCACGGCCTTCGCCAGCATCGTCGACGAGCTCGAGCAGCTCGCTCGGACGGAGACCCCTGCGGCACTCGTCGCCCACGTGCTCGAGAAGAGCGGCTATCGGGCCATGCTCGAGGCGGACGTCGAGGCCAAGACCAAGTCCGCCAGCGAGTCGAAGGGTCGACTCGAGAACCTCGCCGAGCTTCAGCGAGAGGCCGCTCGGTCCCAGCCTCCCCCAGAGGCGACAACACCAGTCGAGTGGCTGACGGCATGGCTCGATCAGATTGCGCTGACTGCCGACGCGGACGACGCACCCGAAGATGGTGAGGTCACTCTGTTGACAGTCCACAGCAGCAAGGGCCTCGAGTACCCCGTCGTGTTCGTCGTGCAGATGAACGAGGGGTGCTTTCCGCACACGCGCTCCCTCGATGACGGAATCGACGAGGAGCGAAGGCTCGCCTACGTCGCCTTCACGCGCGCGCAGCAGAGGCTGCTCATCACCTACACGCGGCAGGGGCCAGCCCACCGGGGGGGTGGTCATGTCCAGCCGTCCCGCTTCCTGTACGGCGTGCCAGAAGAGGTCATATCAGGCGATATACCCGGCGGAGAACCTGCGCAGTCTACGGATCGAATCAACCGTTTGCCCGACCCACATCGGAGGACGCTCCGGGCCATGGTCGAATCTCTGCCCGAGCACAGCCCAGAAGACCTACCCGATAGCTACACACTCATGGACCTCGAGGATCCCTCTCAGCTCGTCGCGGGAGTCAGGGTCCTGCACGACAAGTGGGGGCCTGGCAAGGTCCTCCGTCTTGCAGGTCGAGGCGTGGACATTCGCTTCGACAGAGCGGGTCGCAAGCTCGTGCTTCTCGCCGGCTCAACCCTCCAGCTCATCGTCGACTGATGCGTCACTCGCCGTGCTAGGCTTCCGCCGCACAGAGCAGCAGAAGTGTTGGGATGATCGTCACCTGTCCGGCGTGCAGCGCTAGGTACAAGATCAACGCGAACAAGATCACGGGGCGGGGGGCCAAGATCACCTGCCCACGCTGTGAGCATCGCTTCGTCGTCCATCGCGACTCGTCGCAGGCGCCCAAGCGACCCACCCCCGAGTCTGTCGACCAGCTCGACTTCAGCACGCTGGGGATCACCTGGCGTGTGCGTCATGGCCTCGATGTCACCTGGGAGTTCACGCAGCTCTCGACGCTCAAGGGCTGGCTCGAGAGCGGCCGTGTCGACACCTGGGACCGCGTCTCCTACGACAACCGAGACTGGGAGAGCCTCTCGGCCATCTCCAACATCGAGGCTTACTTCCACGAGATCTGGGAGAAGGCTCGACGCGGCGAGATCGAGACCACACCCGATGTCGACCCGCCCAGCGAGTTCGACGAGGAGGAGGACGAGTCGGACGCACCCACGACGATCGTCGGTCGAGGCTCAGACCTGGCGAGTGAGATTCGCAAGGCTGTGACGGCCGAGAAAACGCCGGCTTCGTCATCGAGAGTCAGCCTCCCACCCTCACCAGCCAGGCCCGTCCCTGCTCATGTCGACGAGGCACTCGAGAGGGATGCAGGCGAGCAGGGACTGGGCGCAGAGGCCTTCGTCACCCCACAAGCGACCTCCGAAGACGAACCCGCAGGGGGTGCTCCAGCGAGCGAGCGCACCACCAACGCTGGGCCTCCTCTTCTCGGTCCTGACAGCCAGGATGTCGTAGCCACTCCCGCGCCCGCCCCGGGCGGTACTGACCGAGCAAGTCCAGAGAGCCCGGAAGGCGCACCACAGTCCCAGCAGGGACCGGCACAGCTCGTCACCCAGCCCTCGGCACCTCGGCGAGCCCCATCCGATTCGGAACTTTCCGCCGAGCATTCGGGTAGCAGCACGTTCATCCTTGGCTTGGTAGCGCTGGCCGTGATCGCCCTGGTGGTCGCTGCAGTGGTCAGCCTCGGTGGCGTTCCCTGATCGTCAAGACCCCAGCCGTCGCGGACCAAACCAGGTTACCGCTGGCGCTGCCAACATCAGCCATCGCGGGCGCGTGAGGGATCGTTGCGAATTGAGTGCGACAAGTGTGGCAAGGAGCACGAGCTAAACCCGCCGTCGTGGGTCATCTCGTCAGGACGACCGTTCCGATTCCGGTGCTCGGGCTGCGGACACACACAGTCCGTGCATCCCATCGTCGGCATCGAGCTCAGTGAAGAGTCTGAGCTTCCGGCTGGCGGGGGGCACTCGAAGAACGAGAACGCTCTGCCAGGACCACACGACAGCCCGTTCGATGCCCCAGTGCGCACCGGGGAGTCTCCCCGGCCGTCCCCTGCACCGAGCAGCACGCCGCCGCGTCCAGTCTCTCCGCTCCTGCGCAGCTCGACTCCTCCAGGGTCACCGGGCCTGGCTGCCCCACCGGGACGGTCGTCGGCCGTCTTCCTGAAGCAGAATGGGCAGGTCTACGTCGTGCGCGACTGGGCGACGCTGCAGCGCTGGATCGGAGAGCGCCGAGTCGATCGCAGTGATCTCGTCTCCACGGACGGGATGCGCTGGGAGCCCGTGAAGAGCCGGCCCGAGCTCTTGGCTCGGTTTCCTGATGCGACACCCGCTCACAGCCACCTGGCTGCAGCTCCACAGCCTGCGCGACCGCTCGGCGGCGAGACGCCGTTCCGCAAGCCCCCAGAGCCGCAGACCTGGTCCGACGACGACACCGAGGGAATTCCGCTTGGGCTTCCGAGACTGCCCACGGAGGAGGCCCCCAGCGAGCGCGTCGTCCGCACTCAGTCGCCACTACCCCTCGAGCGCTCGCTGGCTCCCGAGGTTGCCGTCCCCGCGCCCAGCGTAGAGACCGCGCCAGCAGCCTCGAGTGAGGCAGTCCAAGCGGCGCCTGTCATGGCATCGCCGGCGCCCGTCGAAGACCCCACCGTCCTCGATCGCACAGAGGCGCTCACCCCAGAGCCAGAGCTGCCCGCGTCCTTGGCAGACGAGCCCGACCTCCCACTGGACTTCGACGACGACTGGAATCTCCCACGCGCAGACAAGGAGCGCACGTGGGTCTACCTGGCAGCGGTCGGCGTCACGGTCGTGGTCGCTCTGCTGCTTGCTGTCCTCCTGCTCCCTCCAGCCTCCGAGGAGACCACGAGCGCGCCGGAGAATGCCCTCGTGCCCGAGCCCAAGCCCCCAGCTCCCGAGCAGGCCCCCAAGCCCGCGGCCCCCGCTGGCGAGGATGTGCAGCCAGAGCCAGAGCCAGAGCCAGAGCCCAAGCCGGAGCCGGAGCCGGAGCCAGAGCCAGAGCCCAAGCCGGAGCCGGAGCCGGAGCCGGAGCCGGAGCCGGAGCCGGAGCCGGAGCCCAGAGTCGCACCCGCACCAGCACCGGAACCAAGCCCCGCTGCACCCGCACCCCGACCGGCACCCCGAAGCGAGAGCGTCAGTGCCCTGATCGATCGCGGCTGGAACAAGGTGGACGCTGACCCCAGGGGCGCGGTCACGACCTTCCAGCTGGCGCTCCAGAAGGCGCCCGACAACACCGACGCGCACTACGGACTCGGCTACGCCTATCGGGAGCTACAGGAGCCTGACCTCTCCCGAAAGCACCTCTGCCGAGCACGGCGCTCAGCGGATGTCGAGACGCTCCGAGAGATCGATGCTCTCCTCTCGCAGAACGGCCTGTCTTGCGAGTAGTCACGTGACCAGCCCTCGCCCGAACACTCAAACCTGCGGCTCTTGCGGTGCCCAGACCCTCTCACGGCGAACGCCTGGCGTGAAGGCGCGTGAGTGTGGGCGCTGCGGTCTGCTCGCCGTCGAGCCCTCTGGCAGAGACAGCGTGGGACGGCGACGACCACCGGCGCCGATCGATGTCGTCCAGCTCGACAACGATGGCCCGCGCATCTCCGCCTCCCACCTGGCCGCCATCTCTACCGACGGTCCGGGCCTCGCCTCTGAAGAGGAGCTTCCGACCGAGGAGCTCGGACAGCTCCTCGCACAGGCCAAGCACACCCCGACTCCTGCCCCCGTGGTCAGGGGAGCCCCGAATCGAACCGAGCTCGCGCTGCGCTACCTGCCGGTGGTTGCCGCGATTGCGGCCTTCCTTCTCGTCTTGTCCCTCCCGGCAAGCTTCGGCATCTACCACCTCATTCGCTCCATGGGCAGCGCGGGTACCGAGACCGTGGACATTCAGCCGCCCATAGCCCCCGTCCCGGTTCCAGCTCCGAGCGAGGAGGTCGAGCCCGAGGCCGCCGAGGAGGTGGAGGCTGCGGAGCCACAGCCACAGCCACAGCCACAGCCACAGCCTCGGCCGGCACCCTCGGGCCCTTCGGCGCTGATCTCCCAAGGCTGGGCCACCGTCGCTCGGAACCCCGGCGAGGCACGTGACCTGTTCACGCGTGCCCTCGCGGAAGCACCTGGTAACCACGAGGCCCACTACGGCCGAGGCTATGCCATCTTGAAGCTCGGCGATGTCACTGGGGCCAGAGCAGATCTCTGTGCCGCCCGCGGGGGCTCCGACACCGACACGGATCGGGACGTTCGCTCCCTCCTCCGCAGGAATCAGCTCAGCTGCGACTGACTCACAGTCTGGCTCAACTTCCCTCAGTCCCCGGCCGTGTCCCGATTCGAGGCACCGGTTAGTCGCGACGTCCAACAGGAGAGCCGGGATGTCCGAGCACGACCTCGAGTCCGAGTACTTCGCACGAATCGATGCCGAGAAGAGGGCTGCGCTTCGCAAGAAGCTCGAAGACGATCTCGCACAGATCGACGCAGACGAGAGGCGGAAGCTACACTTTCACAAGTGTGGGAAGTGCGGTAGCGACATGGTGACCAAGCCCTTCCGTGGCGTCGAGATCGAGGAGTGCAGCAACTGCGGCGCAGTGCTTCTGGACGTTGGCGAGCTTCAGCAGCTCGCCGGAGAAGACCAGAGCGCTTTCTTCACGTCCTTCTTCAGCGTCTTTGGCGGCTCCTGAGGAACCCGAACACCCGGGCGTCTCCAGCAACGCGGTCACCCGCTACAATCCCCCGACCACTAGTCGGGAGCCGCAGTGACCTACGCATCGGAGATGACCTGGGACCTAGACAGCCTCTGCCCGGGCGGACCAGAGGGAGAGGCCTTCGCAGCCCGACGTGACGCACTCCGAGCGACCTGGCGCGAGCTGCGTGCCCGAGTCGGTCAGCTTCCCCCCCTCGCAGAAGACATCGACGCCTGGGAGACCTGGCTGCTCGATGCACTGAGTGCCAGCGAGGTCCTGAGCGAGCTCGGCTCCATTGCCGGATGTTGGTACGCCGCTCATGGCCGATCGACAGCGGCTCGCCTCGCCAATGAGACGCTGTCGGAGCTCTCAGCACAGTGCGTCGCCTCCTACGTCACCGTCGATGCCGCTCTCGCGGAGGCGGCCGAGGAGACGGTCGAGTCCTTGGTTCGACGACCCTCTCTGGCTGATGCCGAGCCCTGGCTCCGCGACCGACGCGCGGGAGCCGCCCTGAAGCTTCCGGGCGCTCTGGAAGAGCTCGCCGTCGACCTCGAGCGCGAGTCCCTCACGGGCTGGGGCCAGCTCTACCAAGTGCTCGCGGGCAGCCTGACCGGCACGCTGACTTTGGGGGAGGAGCGTGAAGAGAAGGGGGTTGGTGAGCTCCTCGCCCTCAGGGCACACGCCGACGAGGAGGTCCGTCGAGCCGCTCACGAGGCGCTCGGTGAGGCCTGGGGCTCGGTCAGCGAGCAGTGTGCAATGGCGCTGACGCACATCACGGGCTGCCGGCAGACGCGCTACGACCGCGTTGGTGTGGGCCCCCTCGCAGACACCACACACAGCAACCGCACCCCAGAGCCCGTGATCGAGGCTCTGTGGTCAGCGGCCGAGGCGGTTCGTCCGAGCCTTCGACGCTACCTCGACCGCAAGGCGCAGCTCCTCGGAAAGAGCAAGCTGGACTGGTGGGACGTCGACGCCCCACTCCCGGGTCGCCTCGCCTCCATCGAGTGGGCCGATGCCCAGTCGACGGTGGTTGATGCCCTGTCCTCCTTCCACCCAGAGTTCGGGGAGTTTGCAGCCGATGCGCTGCGGCGCAGGTGGGTGGAGGCCGAGCCACGAGACGAGAAGCGCCCGGGCGGCTTCTGCACCGATCTGCCGATCAGCAGACAGAGCCGAATCTTCATGACCTTCGTGGGAACGCTCGACAACACGATGACGCTCGCACACGAGCTCGGTCATGCGTACCACAACCACGTGTTGTTCACTCAGCCAGCCATTCGTCGCAACCTGACGATGAACCTTGCGGAGAGCGCATCGACCTTCTTCGAGGCTGTCGTGCTGGACCGGGTGCTCGACGCGACGACGGATCGAGCTGACCGAGCCTTCCTCCTCGATCAGCAGCTGCAGGCCGGCGTCGCTTTCCTGATGAACATCCCAGCACGCTACCGCTTCGAGCAGGGACTGCACCGCTGGCGGCGCGAAGGCCCACTCGATGCAGCGAGCCTCACGACGCGGATGGTGGCCTGCCAGCGCGAGTCGTATGGCGATGCACTCGCGAGCTGGTCTCCAATGTTCTGGGCCTCAAAGCTACACTTCTACATCCCCTCCTTCGGCTTCTACAACTGGCCCTACACCTTCGGCTACCTGTTCAGCGCGGCTGTGCATCGGCGCGCCAAGGCCCTAGGGGAAGACGGGCTGCCGTTCGTCCGTGATCTGCTAGAGCGCACGGGGTGGCAGGACGTCCCCTCGATCGGACGTGAGGTGTTCGACGCGGACCTCTCCGACCCGAGCTTCTGGATCGACGCCGCTGCGCCCATCATCGGCCAGGTCGAGGCCTTCCTCGAGGCGACCGACTGAGCAACGACGGCCGCCCGAGGGCGGCCGTCACTCGCCTGCAGGAGGCGACCCCTAGAGGTCGTCGATGGTCGCAGCCATGAGCTTCACGTCCGCGATACCGAGCGGCTTCGCACCCTCGTAGGCATCGACGATCTCGACGCTGATCTCACCCCAGGCCGAGCCCGTGTAGCCCACCATCGTCGGCAGCAGGACCCACTGCAGCCCGGCCTTGTCCTCGAGGGTGTGCTCGATGGTGATGTCGTTGGCAGTGATCTTCACGTTCTTCGGCCGTGCGTAGCCGGAGGCGGGCAGAAAACCGATCGTCGACAGGCCGTAGCCCGGCGCCGTGAGCGCGAACTTCGCCGTGTTGTCGGTGCCCACCCAGACAGACCGATCGTTCATGTCGGAGATGGCCCACATGTCCTTGCCGTCGGCCGTGTTCTCGGGAGGCGTCACCAGGGTGATCGACTCCGCGTCGAACTCCTTGAGGTGCACGCGCAGCTCGGACACCGCGAGGTTCGGGTAGTCCTTGCCCGGGTAGACCTCGTTGATGGTGATCTTCACGCGGCCGCCGAGGAGCTCACCTCCGACCTTGGTGTCGGGCAGATCGATGTACTGGTAGCCCATCTCCCCGTCCTTGAGCTCGGCCTTGTGGGTGAGCTTGGAGACGGGGTTTCCGTCACCGAGATCAAAGACCTCGACCGTGACGGTCTTCACGCGGGCGTAGTCCTTGAAGTCGGCCTCGGACTTTGCCCAGCCATTGATGATCCCGATCTTGTCGACCTCGGAGGAGGGAACGTCCAGGTAGATCCAGGATCCCTCGTTGCCCTTCTCGGGGTCCACCATCCAACAGCTCTCGTTCTTCGAGTCGAGAGCGGCTCCCGGTCCCCAGAAGCCCGAGCCTCGGCGCCCGTCGCGCAGCTCGGAGGAGGCCTCGAAGCCCGCGGTGGCGGTGAGCGGAACGGCCAAGAGGCCAGCGAGGGTCAAGGTGCGCAGCATGGTCAGGCTCCGTGGTCTTCGCCGCCGATGGTAACCGAGCGACTGCAGGCTCGCAGGGCGAACCCCTCATGCGAGACCCAGCTTCCCCCGAGCCCTACTCCCCGTCACGCTCGAGGATCGTGAACTCGACCCGTCGATTGGCCGCCTTGCCCTCGGGGGTCTTATTCGTGTCAATCGGCTCGGTCTCTCCATAGCCGACGGCCTCCAGCCGCTCGGCGGAGACTCCACCACCCACGAGATGCGCCACGACTGCCTCGGCGCGGCGCTGCGACAGCTTCATGTTGTAGCCATCCGGACCATCCGAATCGGTGTGGCCCTCGATCCGAATCGAGGTCAGCTCCGGGTTGTCCATGATGACCATCGCGATCTCGTCGAGCAGCTCGAACGACAGTGGCTGAATGGTCGCCCGGTTGTACTCGAAGAAGATCTTGTCCGTGATCTTGATCTTGCGCCTACCGACCACCACCCGCGCCGGTGCCTCATCCGGGCAGCCATCTTCGTCGAGGTAGCCGTTGAGCGTCTCGGGCTCGAAGGGGCAAGAATCCGCCGCATCGACGATGCCGTCGAGGTCATTGTCGTTGTCGGGGCACCCATCCTCGTCCTCGAAGGTATCGAAGTCCTCGGGATCGATCGGACACCCATCCTCGTCGTCGACGTACCCATCACCGTCCGTGTCGACGAAGGGCTTCTCGTCCGGACAGCCATCGGCGTCCTGGAAGCCGTTGAAGGTCTCCGCTGCGTTCGGACAGCCATCGTTGCCGTCGAGGATGCCATCCGAGTCGTTGTCGGGATCGGGGCAGCCGTCCAGGTCTTGCCAACCGTCGTAGTCCTCGGGGTCGTAGGGGCACGAATCGTGGATGTCGAGGACCCGGTCCTGGTCATTGTCCTCGTCGGGACAACCATCTGCATCCTCGAAGTCGTCCACGTCTTCGGGCCGGTTCGGGCACCCATCCGAGATGTCGAGGATGCCGTCCTTGTCGTTGTCCTCGTCGGGGCAGCCGTCGTCGTCCTCGAACCCGTCGACATCTTCCGGCACGTTGATGCAGGCGTCGAACTTGTTGGGAACGCCGTCGCCGTCGCGATCGAGTGACAGCGGGTCGAAGCTCGGCTGGATGGAGCCTCCGAGGAACGCTCGGAAGTCAGGGGAGCCGAGCCCTGGATTGAGGCCGAAGCCCACACCCGTCGTCACCGTGACGATGTCCAGCGGGTGCAGCTTGATCCAGGGCTGAATCTCGAGAGGCACCTGCGCGACCCGTGCGCCAGAGACCGAGCCCGTCACGTCTCCGCCGACCTCCAGTGCCCCGACAGGATGTGCCGCCAGCGCGGCCCGGTAGACAAAAGCATTGCCGACCTCGACCCCACGAAAGGTATCGGGCTCCTTGATCAGCGCCCCGACGTTGATCGCACTGCGTACCTTGTACTCACGAGCGTGGATCGAGCCGTCAGCCACCTCGAGCACCAGGACCGGCTCGATGCTCGGACCGCCCTCACCGAGGAAGGACCGCGTCGAGCCCGTGGGAACACTGCCCCGAGCCAGCACTGCGATACCGACTGGATAGCCTTCGTGGATGTCGACCAACACGAACTTCGGAGTGATCCTCAGATCACCGATGCCGGAGCTCTCTAGGTCGGCCGTCGTCACCGGCGAGGAGCGGGCCGCAGGCTCGAAGCCCTGCTGCCACACGACGATCGGTGCATCCACCGAGAGCGAGAAGATGTCTCCCAGACCAAAGCCGACCTGAAAGTCCATCACCGAGCGATGGTCGAGCAGGCCGTCCGGAAAGGTAGGACCCGGGCCAATGACCCGCTCCCCATCCCACTCGAGGACCAAGGAGTCCTGGCTGTAGTTACCGAAGATCCCGACGCCGACCTGAAGGTTGTACAGCGTGGTGGAGGAGTCGGTCACCGAGTAGCCGTACGGATCGACCGCGGGCCGGAACCGCTCGACATCGATGGCGAGATCCTGCGGTACCGCATCCTGTGCCTGCGCGAGCGCGGCAAGCAGAAGCATCCACATCGTCAGTCCCTCCGACGTCGCAAGAAGGAAGGCAGCAGCAGAAACACGAGGCTCGCGGTGCCGATGCCAGCGTCGCCTGTGCAGCCCCCTCCGCCTCTCAGCTGGCCCTGCTGCGCCGCGAGGTCGCAGTCTTGACCGTTGTCGAAGAAGCCGTCGCAGTTGTTGTCGAGACGATCTCCGCAGATCTCCGAGGCGTTCGGGTTCACTCGTGGAGCATTGTCGTCACAGTCTCCCTCGCGTGGCGTGAAGCCGTCTCCGTCTGCATCCTCGTCGAGCGACGACAGCGCACCGGTGTCGAGCACGCCGGTGTCCGACGTGCCTGCAGCGACACCGCCAGTGTCCATCGGCGCGGCGAGCGCCAGACCGACGAGGAGAGACCACATGCCGCTACTCCGCGCGCGCGTAGTCGATCGACGTGTGGTGCTCGAGACCCTTCTCGATCTTCCACACGTTGTCGGAGAGGTTGTTGTCGTTGATCATCACGGTGATGGAGCCGTGCTCGGGAGCCGTGACCACCGACTCGAGCCCCACGTGCTGGATGAACTCGACGCCAGACTCACCCTTGAACTTGACGATCAGGGCGCCGATCTCGCAGTTCGCCTCGGTGCACGGGTACCCCGTCTCTGCGGGTGTCCCCGTGCCACTGGCGTTGATCCAGTCTCCACCCTCGTCGATCCGGTAGTAGTCGATCTTCGAGGCCTTCACCTTGACCTTGTCACCCTTGCAGAGGTTCGCCGGGTTCTGCCAGTCGTTGTTGATGTCGAGGTAGTTGTACTGGGTGTTGGC
>PKDJ01000275.1 GCA_002862545.1 Pseudomonadota bacterium | reverse complement strand
CGACACCGACACCGACACCGACACCGACACCGACACCGACACCGACACCAACACCGACACCGACACCGACACCGACACTGACACCGGGCCTCCCCCCGTGTTCGACTGCAGCACCGTGCCCGATGCACCCAGCCCCCCCGTGCGGCTGGAGGCTCCTCGTGGCTACAACGACATCGTGTTCACCGAGGACGGCGCGATGGTCGGCAGCTCAGGTGGCAACCTGATCTCGGCCACCTCGGCCAAAGACTCCTCGGTGTACGCACCCGCTGTGGGCACGCTCTACAAGATGGGCCTGCTTCCCGACGGACGAATCTTCGCGAACACCTCCCGGGGAACGGTCATCGAGGTCCTGCCCGACGGCAGCTCCCGCGTGATCGCAGGCGGCGTCGACGGCTACGGCATGGCGATCGGCAACGACGGCATGGTCTACGTGGCCACCAACTACACCGCGGGCGGCAACGGCATCGGACGGCTGAACCCCGACACGGGTGAGCTGGTCCAGATCATCGACACCGAGCGCCGCACCCCTCGCGCCATGGAGTTCAGCCGGGACTTCTCGCGCCTGTACTGGGGCACCACCGACGGGGGCGACGTGTTCGCCGTCGATCTCGATGCCGACCTGAACCCCGTCGGGGAGCCCGAGCTGCTGGTGACCGTGCCCTCGGGCTGGCACGACACCGTGGAGGTCGATGCCTGCGGCAACCTGTACATCGGCTCCTTCTACTCGTGGAGCATCTACCGCGTCGACGCCGACCTGACGGTCACCCGCATCATGCGATGGACCTTCGACAACTACGGCCATGGCTTCGAGTGGGGCAACGGCGTCGGCGCGTGGGACGACCACACGATCTACATGACCCACCCCTACCTGGGCTCTCGGATCGACGCGATCGAGCTCGGCGTACCGGGCCGGGAGTGGCCGGGCGAGGTCATCGGCGGCGTCACCCTCTAGGGCGCGACCTACTCGGGGATGCAGGTGTTGAGCGGCTCGTCGCAGGTGTAGCCCTCGGGACAGTCGCGATCGACGAAGCACGGCCAGTGCCCGTCGACCGTGACCTCCGGGACGACATCACTGGAGACCACCAGGTCGACGCAGCCCACCGACGTGGTCACCGAGTCCGCGGTGCGGCGTCGCAGCAGGCCCGTCGCGAACCCGGAGACGCCGTAGCGCACGAAGCTGGCCAGCAGCTCCGCCGGAACCGTGCCGCTGCCGGTGTCGGCGAACACACACTCGAGCACCGCGGGAGAGATGCCGTGCTGGTCGATGTTCATCGACGCAAAGACCTCGTGCTCTCCCGTTCCTGGCTCCCAGGTGATCGTCAGCGACTCACCCTCCACGACCCGCCACTCGGGCTCACCCTGCACCATCTCGGAGACCCCGAGCCCCCGCAGCGTGAAGGCCTCGACCTCGTCTCCAGAGGCGGAGAGCACCATCGCGGCGTCCGGGGCGAACAGGGGGTACGCGAGCGCATCCCAGTAGGTGTCGAGCCCCGTGGGCTCCATCGTCACCGGCTCGGTGGTCCCGACGATGGTCACCGTCCCGAGGCCCTGGTTGGTCGGGTACGGAATGCACGTGCCGTCGAAGTCACAGGTCTCGCCGGCTCCGCAGGAGGGCGAGCACAGCAGCGGCTCCTTCTGGAACAGCGTGCAGTCCCCCTCGGTCGTGGACAGGGTGCGCACGTCGCTCGGCACCACACCGTTGGTCACGTTGCCAGCGAGGGTCGGAAAGTCCGGCGTGTGGGAGATCTGAAAGCCACCGACACGACTAGAGCCATCGGGTGGGCACACGCCGGCAAGTTCTTCGATGCCCCAGGACCCATCCGTTCCGGTGGGAGTCCCCGTCGACCCGCCCGTGCCGGTGTCCGTCGACGTGGATGCACCCGTGGCTGTGCCGGTCGGCGTCGTCGAGCCCGTCGTGTCGGTGGTCTCGGAGGCGCTCGTGGTGCCCGAGTCGGAGGCGTCGACCGACTTGCCACCGCAGCCCACCAGCAGGCCCGCGAGCCAGAGCCAGGCCGCGCGTCTCGTCACCGTCATCCGCTTCTCCATCAGCGTCCCCAGCCCGGGTACGGGCGCGCTTGCTTGACCCAGAGCGTGGGCGGCTCAGACCCGTCGAGGTCGTCGAACTTGAACTCCACATCCATGCCGTAGAAGCCGCCACCCGCGCCGTACACCTCGTAGAAGTGGTTGTGGATGGCGTCGAGCGCCACGCCGAGCTCGAAGGTCTCCTCGACCGAGAGCACCGTGCTGCCCTCGGGAACGAGGCTGCTGCTCTCCAAGAACACCGTCGCCTGCCCCGGAGCGTAGAAGTAGTAGACGAACTGGTCGGTGGTCACTCCCGCCTCGGGGAACACCACCGACTCCTCGCCCTCCTGCACGTTGATGTAGAAGCCCGGCTCGACCCCTGCGACATCGAAGATGTTCGCCGTGATGGCAACTCCGTTCGCCTCCTCGTCTGGGAACGACCGGTGCACGAGCACCGCCATGCCGATCTCGCGGTGGTCGATCCCGAAGTACTCGCGCTCCTCGTAGGCCCTGAAGTTCCACACACTGGCCCACACCCGCAGGATGGCCTCGTGCACGGGGTCGGAGGGATCGCTCGGGTCGCCACTCTTCGAAGAGTACAGGCCCGCACCGTTGAAGCCCGACAGGTCCTCCGCGTTGGTGGACGACCGGAAGCGCATGCGCAGGCCCGGATAGTCGGCCCCGAGCTTGTCGAGCACCCGGCCCTCGAGCTCCGGGTCGAGGGAGCCGCCCTCGATGGTCGCGCGGAGGTCCGCCAGCTCCGCCTCCCGCACCGCTGGATCACCCTGAAAGACCGGATCGGCGAGCATCGCCTCGACCCTCGGCCACAGCCCGTTGTCGGTCATGTACTCGTTGTAGAAGTGCACCGGAATGACGAAGGCCTTCGGCATGGGCACCGCGTCTCCGATGTGCACGAGCCCGCCATAGTGACTCGCCTTGCCCCCGAAGGCCGGAGTCGCCAGCGACAGCGCCTCACCGAGCGACAGCTCGGGATCGAGCACCTCCTCGGCGTCGACGAGCTCGGTGATGGACAGGTCCATCGGAGTGACGTCGAGCGGGTCGGGACGATTCGCCTCCCACCACGCGTCCGCCTCCTCTTGCGTGACCTCGCGAGCCTCCCAGCCCATCGCATCGACCGTCAGCTCCACCCAGCGGTCCTCCAGTGCGCGAAGCGTGGGGTCGTCGATGGCCCCCTTGAGGGCCATGTTCGGCGTGCCACGGTTCTGGGAGAGCACGTTGATGTGCGACAGCGGCGTCTGAAACTCCGATGTGATGATGCCGGCCACCACCGACACGTCGTTGGGCACCTCGTCCAGCACGAGCAGCTCTCGGAACCACGGGAGCTCGCCCTCGAGGTCGTCGTAGAACGTGAGCTTGCCCATGGTCGTGCCGAGGTTCAGCGGCTGGTAGCTGATGTCGGCGAAGAGCTCGTTCGTCGTGATCACCGGGATGTCCGGCGGGAGGTCCTCCGCCACGACCTCCACGGCCGAGGAGCTGGGGTGGAAGTACAGCGCGTCCCCGAAGTAGGTCGCGTCGCGGATCTTCCGGAAGGCCGTCGTGATCATGTCGGCATCAGCCGTGTCGTACGGCGAGACCTCGTACACCCAGGCCGCCGGCTCCTCGTACCAGGAGAGGGCACCCAGGATGAAGCGCCGATCCGGGCTGTAGTACTCGGTGCGGTTGAAGGAGCCGAGGTCGGGGACGATGGGCAGCCCGTTGCCGGAGAGGTGGGCGGAGCAGAACTCCCAGTGGATGGCGTAGCGCGTGCTGTTCTGCAGGTAGAGCGCGTCATCCTGCAGTCGATCGACCACGGTCTTCACCGACCGGGCTCCTGGGATGGAGGCATCGAGAGGCGCCGAGGCGAGCAGGTCGAAGTCCTCGCGACAGCCGAGCTGCGTGCTCCAGTCCGGCACGTCGGCGGGGTCGACGACGCAGTCCCACGGGGTGGTCGACGTCGCGGTCTCAGTCACCGCTGTCGACGAGGCCCCTGTCGGAGAGGGCGAGACTTCCGTGGTGGTGGACGAGCGACCGCGGCCACCAGCATCCTGCCCACCGCAGGCAACCAGCAGGGCAAGCAGGGGTGACATCCCCCAGCGATGCGGCAACTACCCCTCCCTCATGCTCCTCACTGTATCTCGCCCTCTTCCAGGACCGGCGCGGCCGCATCAGATGCTGGCGAGCCAGCGGTGAACCTGATCCGAACGAAACGGCTTCGTGAGCATCGGTACGTCCGACAGAGCAGTGGGAACGGCCTCGGGGGCGTAGCCCGTGATCAGCAGGATCCGGATGTCGGGAAGCCGTTGCTGGGCGGAGAGGATCACCTCCGTCCCACGCGCCCCCTCCAGCACCACGTCACTGATCATCGCCGTCGGCGAGTGCCCCTCGGCGAGCCATGCCATCGCCGCATCACCGTTGGTGAAGTGCGTGGTGCCGTGCCCGTCACGCTGTACCAACTCACACAGGATGTCCGCGAGATCGGGGTCGTCCTCTAGAACGAGCACGTGATGCCGCCTCCCGGACTCCACGAAGCGCGAGGCGGGCTCCGGCGGCGTGGCATCACCCGGCAGCGTCTTGGGCAGCTCGATCCGAAACGTAGTGCCCTGGCCCAGCTGGCTCTCCACCGTGATGCGACCGCCGTACTGGTTCACGATCCCGTGGCAGGTCGCGAGGCCCAGGCCGGTGCCACTCTGAGCCGTCTTGGTGGTGTAGAAGGGCTCGAAGACGCGCTCGAGGCTCTCCGGAGGAATGCCGCTTCCCGTGTCGCTGACGACGAGCTCGGCGTAGGCGACCCCCTCTCGCACCTGCTCGCCGAGCCGGAACGAGAGCCGGCCACCGTCAGGCATGGCATCGCGTGCATTCACGGAGAGGTTGATGACGATCTGCTCCAGCTGTGTGGGATCGGCGAGGATCCATGCCGGCTCGGGAGCATGAACATCGAGCCTGATGTCCTCACCAAGGACGCGCTCGAGCAGCTCGAGAGAGCTCCGCAGCGTCTCGGTGAGATTCACGGGGCGTGGCGGCCGCGGGAGCTGGCGACTGAAGGCGAGGAGCTGCCCCGTCAGTCCGGCCGCGCGATCCACGGCGCGCTCGATGACCGAGAGCCGCTCGCGCATCTGCTCGTCACGAGCCTGGAGCCCTAAGAGCTCGCACGACCCCATGATGGCCGACAGGAGGTTGTTGAAGTCGTGCGCCACCCCCCCCGCAAGGCGACCGAGGCTCTCGAGGCGCTCCGCACGCACGAGGCGGCTCTCCAGCTCCCGCCTCATCGTGTGATCGGCGATGACACCCGTGATCGCCAGCGCCTGGCCACCCTCGTCGAACGCCACGCGCCCCCGGCACTGGAACCACCGAATGTCGCCGGCCAACGTGAGGCCACGGTGCTCGATGTAGTAGTCCCCACGGCCGTCAATCGCCTCCTGAACGGCCCGCATCAGGCTCGCGCGATCGTCTGGATGGATGAGCGCGAGGTACTCCTCGTAGTCGGCGGGCTGCCAGCCCTTGGGGCGCCCGAAGAGCGGCCCCACCTCGGCCGACCAGCGGATCTGCTGGGTCTGCATGTCCCACGACCAGTCCGCGACTCGGGCCGCCTCGAGGGCGAGTCGCATCTCCTGCTCGCGGCATCGGAGTGCGTCTTCTGCCAGCCTGCGCCGCTCCGACTGGTAGGCGAGGGCCGCGAGGTCGCCGATCGATGCAGCCAGGGCCCGCTCCGCCTCACTCCAGTCACGCGGCCCATGCCGCGACTCGTGGCAGACCACCCCCGACATGCGCCCGTCGAGCACGATCGGCGCGTCGAGCATCGCACCGATGCGGTTCGGCTCCAGGTAGCCCGGCCCGAGCCCCCGGGTGCGGGTGTCGCGAAGCGCGTCTCCGACCGCCACGATCCGTGCATCCGCGATCGCCTGGAAGTACGCTGGGCAGTCCTCCACAGCGAGCCGAGCCCCAGACTGGTAGGCGCCCGACTCCGCGTCGTAGAGGCACGCGCATCGGATGCTCGAGCCGCCCTCGACGAGCTCCCACACCGAGACACGACTCGTACCGAGCGCGCGGGACGACGCCTCCGTCAGAGCCCGCAGCGCCTCGTCGAGGCCCCCGTCATACCAGCGGGGGTCTCGGACCAGTCGATGCAGAACCTCGGCAGAGTCGCGCGACATGGGCCCCTCTGTGTCGGCAGCCGTAACGCACCGGAGTCACACCGGACATGGCGCTGCGGGGCTGGCCTCAGACGCCTGGAGATCGACGATCTCAACAGCCGGCGGGCCTGGTAGGTTGCCCGCGTGCGACTGCAGCTCGGCACCATCATCGATCGCTACCGAATCGTCCGAATGCTCGGTCGGGGCGGGATGGGAGAGGTCTACCTCGCCGAGCACGTGCACCTGGGCTCACCGTGCGCGCTGAAGGTGCTTCGCGCGAGCACCAGCGCCCAGGAGCGGCGCCTGCTCGCCGAGGCACGCGCCCAGTCGAGTGTTCGGCACCCGAACGTCGTGCCGGTCACCGACTTCATCGACACTGGCGACCTGCGGGCGCTGGTGATGGACTACGTGCCGGGCCCGAACCTCCAGAGCCTGAGCGAGGGTCCGCTGGACCTTCCCCTCGTCGACCACCTCGCATCCGGCCTGTTCGACGGTCTCGAGGCCGCCCATCAGCGGTCGCTGCTCCATCGCGATCTGAAGCCTGCGAACGTCATGCTCGAGGAGCGAGACGGGAGATGGCATCCGCGAATCTGCGACTTTGGGCTCGTGCGGTACCTCGAGGAGGCCTCCCAGACCCGAGAGGGCGTGGTCATGGGCACGCCTGGCTACATGGCGCCCGAGCAGTGTCGGGCCAGGCGTGACATCGACGAGCGCGCCGACATCTTCGCCCTCGGCGCCACGCTCTACGACCTGCTCTCTGGCGGACCACCCTTCGTCGGCGACAGCTCCTTCGACATCCTGGAAGCCACGGTCTCTGGTCGCTTCATCCCGCTTCGTGAGCGGCGTCCCGACGCCCCGGAGCGCATGGAGCGGGCCATCCATGCGGCCCTCTCCGTGCACCGTGCAGATCGCCCGTCGACCGTGGCTGACCTTCGCGCCCTGTGGCTCGACGAGTCCCGGCCCCCCGAGCGCGCTCCTGCGCAGCGCTCCTCCTCGGAGCATCCGGAGCTCGACGTCCTGGTCTGTGGCGGACCGGAGGTCGAGGCCCACCTGGCGCAGTGTCCACGCTGCCGAATCGCCCTGCGCATGTTTCGTCGCAGCGAGCGCGCCGACCCGGTCGCGGCCGCCCACGGCCAACAGGAGGAGGCGCCTGACCGCGACTCCGCGCAGTCCACCATCCGCCCATCGTCGAGTGGCGAGCCCGTCGTCTCACGCGATGCTCTGCTGACCGCCATCGAGGCGGCGCTCACCCACAGCGGGCACCAAGTCACGGTCCTCGGCCCGGCGGGGGTGGGGAAGACCTGGGCCGTGCGGGAGCTCCTCGCAGCACGCCCCGCCCACGAGACGCACGCCTGGTGCCCGCTCGTGGGCGTGACCACCCTCGACGCCGTCGTGCAGATCATCAGCACCACGGTGGGCGTGCGCGCCACCGATGCCGCCTCGCTCGCCTGGGAGGTGGGCGCCGCGGGGCCCGCGGTCCTTGTGCTCGACGGAGCCGAGCAGGCCTCCACCGCCTGTGCCGAGCTGGTCCCGCTCCTCGTTCGAGCGGCCCCGAACCTTCGCATCGTGATCACCTCCCGTCAGCGCCTCGGCCTGCCCGGAGAGCAGAGCGTCCAGGTCGGACCGCTGTCGCCCCGCGACGCTGCCGCCCTGTTTCGCGCCCGCGCACTCTCGGCACGCGCTGGCCGGCCTCTGGAGGCCTCGGACGAGGCGGTCCTGGAGATCGTGGATGAGCTCGACCACCTTCCCCTCGCCATCGAGCTGGCGGCGGGTCGCCTCTCGGTGATCTCGCTCGAGGCCCTGGCCAGCCGCATGGAGCGTCGCTTCCGCGTGCTTCGCGGTCGCCGTGACCCCGCGGATCGGCACGCGACGCTGCGCCGTGCCCTGGATGATTCCTGGGAGATCCTCGAGCCGTGGGAGCGGGCGGCACTCATTCAGTTCTCGTCCTTCCGCGGTGACTTCTCCCTCGATGCCGCCGAGGCGGTGATCGATCTGGACGACTTCGACGAGGATGCGCTGTCCGCCCTGCAGGCCCTCGAGGCGAAGAGCCTGCTGCAGGTCCGGAGAGACGACCTGTACGGATTGCTGAATGCGGTGCGGGATCACGCCCGGATGCAGGGAACAGACCGAGACGCCGAGCTGAGGCATGCCGAGTTCTATGCCGAGACCTACGGGAGCTGGGGCGGCTCGGACTCCGTCAGCCTTCTGCTCGCGCAGCTCGGCAACGTGCGCGTTGCGGGTGAGGCGGCGCTCGCCAGCGGCAGGACGGAGCTCGCCGCCCGAGCCTGGAGGCCCCTCATCCAGCTGGCGCTCCTCCACGGCCCCCTCAGCGACGGGCTGACGCGGGTAACGACGCTGCTCGACGCGGGTCCCAGCGACGCAACCCAGGTGCGTCTGCTCATCAGCAAGGCCGAGATCCTCGATGCCAGCAGCGACTTCGAGGCCGCAGGACAGGCCTATGAGCGGGCTCGCAGTCGCGCGCGCGGACTGGGCGACCCGTACCAAGAGGCCCGCGTCGTGAGCAACTATGGGGTGATGCTGTCGCGGACTGGCCGCACCCGCGCGGCGCTCCAGGTCCTGCAGGAGGCGCATGCCCTCTGGTCCGCGCAGGGCCGCGACGACAATGCCGCGATTCTCTTCGGCAACATCGGACGCGTGATGAGCGGGCTCGGCATGCCGGAGGCTCTCGCACAGCTCGAGGAGGGACGACGCCTGCACGAGCGTCGAGGCGACCACCTCCAGGCCGTCATCACCGAGACGAACATCGCCATCGTCTACCTGCAGCGCGGAGAGCTGGAGGAGGCGCTCGCGCGCATCGTCGCCGTGGCTGCGTTCCACGAGCGAGAAGGCTACCGGCCTCGTGTCGCCCTGGCAGGCTCGCTGCGAGGGGACATCCTCCGCCAGCTGGGCCGCACGGACGAGGCCCGGGACGTCCTGGAAGACGCGCTGCACCTGGCCGGAACCCTAGGGGATGCCGGACTGGTCGCCCTCGCCTCCCTCTCCCTGGGCGAGCTCGAGCTCCAGCTGGGCGATGCTCGCGGGAGGGCCCGACTCGTGCAGGTGATCCAGGACGCACACCGACTCGGCCTGCACCTCCTTCACGGTCGCGCCGCCTCGGCGCTCGGGCGCTATCTGGCCGGCCAGGGGGCGCTCGCCGAGGCCCTGCGATGGCACGACGAGGCGGTCGAGGTCCTGGAGAAGACCGGCGAGCTGGAGTACCGCGGCCTCGCTCGCGTCGAGCGCGCGCGCTCCCGCCTGGACGCCGGAGAGCAGGCCGGCGCAGCAGAAGACCTGGCAGCAGCTGCTCTCACTGTCGAGGAGGCCGGAGGCTCCTTCGTGCGTCTGGCCAGAGCCCTGGCCTCCGTGAAGCGTCTCTGACGAGCGCCGCTACCCTCGCAGCCGACCTGCCGTCTCGCCAGAGTCGAGGTAGAGGCACGTGCTGGAGGACGCCATGGAGCGCGCGACGATCATCGAGGGCCGCGAGCAGGTGATTGCGGCGCTGGCCGCTGTGCTGGAGCGGGTGCACGCCACCGATCCCAGCGATCCGACGGCCGCGGCCGCACTGCAGGCCGCACTGCCACTCGACGCACCCGCCATGCAAGAGCTGGCCGCGCTCGTCCGCCGCGGGATCGACGAGGGCTGGCTCTGTGAGCGTGAGGCGAACGGCGTCCGGTTCAGCCGGGTCGCACGCCCCGACCACGCTGGCACCACCCCCTTCAGCATCGACGCGGTGCACATGAGCGGGCCCGGGCCCGGCCACACGCACCCCGAGGGCGAGATCGACCTGTGCTTCCCGGTCTCCGGAGACCCCACCTTCGACGGCAACCCGCCCGGCTGGGTGGTCTACCCCCCCGGATCCTGGCACGTCCCGACCGTCGCGGGCGGCACCATGGACATCCTCTACTTCCTCCCCCAGGGCGCGATTCAGTTCGGTCCGCGCCCGTCTTGAGGCCGCTGAAGCCATGACCCGCCTGCGTGACCTCAAGTCCCTCGTCCACGACGCCGTGGACGCCACGACCCACCTCGTCGCCGAGGGGCACGACTCGGTGGCCCGCGCCACCGTCAAGGTGGCCTCCACCGCTGGACTCGGCGAGCCCGCCCGTGCGGTCGACGGCCTGCGCTCAGCCGCGACCGAGGCCGTGCTCGCCAGCGTCCGAGGGGTCAACCGGCTCGTCGAGGCCACCTCGGACGCCGCGCTCGATGCCGTGGCTCCACCCGAGGCTCCCGCAGCGCCGCGGCCCCTCACCGAGGAGGCCCTCTTCACCGCAGAGGGAGCCACCGATCAGCTCCAGGGTGTGCTCAACGGGCTCGCCGGCGACACCCTGCGCCGGCGTGGAAACGGCCTCGATCTCGGGATGTCGCTTCGCTTGGACGACACCACTCTCGACGCACCGCTGCGGGCGGAGCGGGTGGCCGTCTTCGTGCACGGACTCTCCACCACCGAGACTTCCTGGTGCCTGGGAGCCGCCGAGGCTCTCGGGGCCTCCGATGCCACCTTCGGCAGCCTGCTGAAGCGAGACCTCGGCTACACGCCCCTCTTCGCCCGCTACAACACCGGCCTACCCGTCGCCGAGAGCGGCCGTGCCCTCGCCGCGCTGCTCGACGCTCACCTCGCCGAGGTGAAGGAGATCGTGCTGGTCGGGCACAGCATGGGAGGGCTGGTCTCGCGGGCCGCCACCGTGCACGGCGCCTTCGTGGACCGTCTCACCCACGTGATCTGCCTGGCCTCGCCCCACCGCGGCGCCCCGCTGGCCCGCTTCGGCGAGGCCGCCACGCAGACCCTGCTCGCCGTGGACCACCCCGCGACGCGGGTGATCGGCACCCTCCTGGCCCACCGGAGCCTCGGAATCCGTGATCTGGAGCGCGAAGACGCCCCCGACCTCGGGCCGCTGCTCGACACGGTGACGTACCTGTTCCTCGCCGCCACAGCCGTCAGCGACCCGAGCCTGCCGGGCGCCCACGCCCTCGGCGACCTGCTGGTGACCGTGAGGAGCGCCGAGGGCCCCGACACGGACCACGCGGACGTTCACCGCCAGCGTGTCGCCGGTGCTCTGCACCACGCCGTGCAGGTCGACCCGCGCGTCTACGAGGCGCTGCGGGACCTCCTGGAGCCCGCCCGCGTCACGCCGACGTAGCTGACGCCGAGGCGAGGCCGCGCTGGGACTACAGGTCGGCCCCAGAGACCAGCAGCACGTCGACCCCCGGCTCATAGGACCACGGAGTCCACACGCTGCCATCGACGAACACCGCCACGTCGCCTGCTCCGCGCCCCTGCAGCTCACCGACGCCACCAGCACCCCGGAGCGCCAGCAGCCGCGACGCACCGCCGTCGAGCCGCGCCAGTCCATCGGTCGGGACAGTCCCCGAGACCAGGCCCGTGACGAGCAGCGCCAGGTTGGTGTCGCCAGTACGCCCGTTGGTGAGCAGCAGGACGTCACCGAGCCCGTCGCCGTCGAGATCACCGGCGTCGTGGACCGTCGCACCATCCACCTCTTCGGGGTCCGGAGAGAGGAGCGTCGCGGACGGATCCTCGACCGCACCGACGAGTGGCCCCGCGAAGACGAAGGCCACCTCCGCCTCCCCGTGATCGCCGCCCGTCCAAAGGTCGGCGTGGCCATCGCCATCCACGTCTCCCGGCCCGACGAGTGACTGCAGGCGGTCGAGCCCCGGCCGCGTCACCGTCACGTCGGCATCGTCGAGGGCCATGAAGCCAAGACCGGTGCCGTCGAAGACAGAGACCGTCGCGGGGCGCGTGAGCACACCCCAGTCCGCCACCCCGTCTCCGGTGAGGTCACCGAGCGCGGCGATCTGGTCGACCCCTGCGTCCACGATCTGTGTCGCGTGCACCTCGAGCGCGCCGCGGGCCGGGAGGGGTGTCGGCACCCGGTAGACCCGGGGGATGCCGTAGCGGCTCGCTCGGGCGTGCACCAAGAGGCTGTCGCCGACGATGGCCACCTCGTCTCCCGCGCGGCCCTCCGGCTCACCGAGCAGCCGCACGTCGGCGTCCTCGGTGTCGAGGTCTCCGAGGATCGGGCCGTAGATCACCGATGCCGTGCCCCGCTCCGTGCCCTCGAGGCTCCAGTCGCCGATGACCAAGTCGGCCACCCCGTCGCCGCTCAGATCCCCCACGTCGAGCGCCGACGCATAGGCCCCATTGGGAGAGGACACGTGCGCCGTCGGGCTCAACGGACGGTCGCCCCACAGCGGTCCCTCGACGACGTAGGCACCGGGTCGCAGGCCGACGATCAGATCGTCCTGGCCGTCGCCGGTCAGGTCGCCTCCGAGGAGCACCCCCTCATCGGTGATCCGCTCGTCGCCGCTCAGCCGCGTGCCCACCGTCCCGACGAGGGCGCTCTCGGAGGGACGGAGCCCACACGGTCGATCGCCGCTCGCGCAGTCCTGGGTGATGCCGTCGTCGCAGATCTCGGGTGCACCTGGGTAGCGGGCTGGGTCGGCATCGTCGCAGTCGTCGGCCTCGGCCCGCCAGGTCGGGTCCGGGGGGTCGACGCCGCGCACCGGCGAGGCTGTCGCGTCGCCGAAGCCATCCCCGTCGCGATCCGGAACCCAGTCTCGAGTCGGCCCGTCGGTGATCTCCACGCGCAGGTCGTAGACCGAGTTCGGGAAGAAGTAGTCCCCGCTCTCGATGAAGAGGTGGTGGTCTCCGCCGATCGTCGCCGTGGTCTGCAGCACCCACTCGCCGACACCGTCGGTCGAGATCACCTCGCCCCAGAGGCCGTCCGGTGACGCCACGAACGGTCCCCAGTAGCCGCTCGGGCTGACGAAGGAGAGGGTCCAGGTGACGACCCGATTCGCCGGCACCTCGACGACGAACCAGTCGGCCCAGATGTCCTCCCAGCGCTCGTCGACACGGATGGAGAGGCTGAAGAGGCGGCCGGGCTGGATCCGGGCAGGTGCGAAGGTGTTGGGCTCGAAGGGGTCGTCGTAGTCCAGCGACGGCACCGGCTCCGGATCGGTGCGCCGCAGCGCCGAGGGGCTCGTCCACCCGCCGCCGGGCTCAGCCACCTGAAAGAGCCACCACTGGCCCTCGGGCTCAGTCGGATCCACAGACAGCTCGAGCGTGGCCGAGCCCTCGGCATCGGCGACGACCTGTCCGAGGTCACGCGCGTCCGCGAGGTTCACGCACGTTCCGTCGAGGAAGTCCGGGCAGGTCGGTGCCCCGAGGGAGCCCTGAACGAAGACCAGCTCTGCGCCCGCCGGCGCGCCGGAGAGCTCCAGGGCCACCGTCTCTCCCGGCACGAGCGGATCCACCCACAGGTCGGGCCCCGGCAGTGCTGGCGAGGCCGTGTCCGTCGCCGCGGCCGTGTCGCTCGTCGGAGCGGTGCCGCTCGCGGTCGTGCCGGAGGGCGTCGTGGCGGAGGAGGGACTCGTGGTCGAGGTGTGACCAGCCGCCGTGTCGGTCACGCCATCGGCAGGCGCATCGCGCTTCGCCTCACCGCAGCCGAGAGACAGGACCAGCATCGCCAGGGCGCGCCGGGAGCTGCCACGTACCGGTGACCTGTTGGGACGCCTCGTCATGGCTGGCTCCGGCGCGTCACCCTCGACGGCGCGTCCCTAGGCTAACCGCGAATCCGCAGAGCCGGCGCCGCACGCCCCCCCGGGAAGCCAGTGAGGAGCTCGCCCAGTCGGCCCGCTGCAGGGTCTCCTCGTCGGCGGATCTGCACATCCCACCCCCATGAGCCCTCCGAGGGCAGCCGTCCGGCCGTCGGGTTCAGGTGACACCGCACCGCTCCTCACGGTAGGAAGGCAGCAGCCCCCTGGAGTCGCCATGTACGTGCTGGTCTGGACCCTCCTCGCCGCCTGCGGTGACGGCAAGCCCGCTGACTCGGGAGCCTCTTCCCCCACCACGTCCACCGGCACCGTGACCTCCCCCGGAGACGCCGACACGGACGCCGACGCCGACACGGACGCGGACGCAGACACCGACACGGACGCAGACACCGACACCGACACCGACACCGACACCGACGAGACGGTGGTGCCAGGAGCGCTCGTCCTGAACGAGCTCGTCGCCCGCAACAACACGGGCATCCAGGACGCCTCAGGCTCCTACGAGGACTGGTTCGAGGTCATGAACGTGAGCGACGCGCCCGTGAACCTCGAGGGCTGGGCCGCCACCGACGGATGGCCCGTCGAGACGCCCTGGGTGTTCCCCTCGGAGGTGCTGGCACCCGGCGGTCGCGTCGTGGTCTTCGCCGACGAGGACCCCGATGACGGACCGCTGCATGCCACCTTCCGGCTCGCCGCCGAGGGAGAGCAGCTCACGCTGATCGACCCGGACGGCGTCGTCCGCGACCAGGTCACCTGGGGAAAGCTCGCGGCGGACGTGTCGTGGGCCCGCATCCCCGACGGCGAGGGCGAGTGGACCGTCGATCCCACCCCCACTCCCGGCACGCTCAACAACTGAGCGGCTGGGCGTCACGCGGAGGGCGAGAGCCGAGCTGGGGAGTTCTCGAGCGGCCTGCTAGGGCACACGCTCGGTGAGCTGGCCCTGGAGCCGGAGCAGCTCGACCTGGGCCTGCCGGTAGTCGGTGCGTGACTTCGCCGCCTCGGCACGGGTGCGATCGACCTCGGTGCGCGCCTCGAGGACATCTTTCTGGATGGAGCGCCCGGCCTCCGCGAGGGCCTCCTCGGCCGCGAGCGTCTCCTCGGCCAGCCGCTGGTTGGCGTCGGCGAGGTCGACCTTCTGCCTGGCGCTCTCGAGCCGCCGCACCTGCTGCTGGACCTGGCTCGCGATGGAGCGCTCCAGCTCGAGCAGCTCACTCTGACGCTGCTGAACCGACAGCTCCGCACGCTCCCGTGAGCCCCGCGCCGAGCGGTTTCCGAGGGGCACCGAGAAGGTGCCGCCGACGGAGTAGGTGGGCAGCGGATCGCTGAACAGGTTGCCGAGGGCATCCCCTGCGCCGCCCTGCGGGAAAGACTGGCCCCCTTCGTCGAGCACGTTCCCGTCTTCGTCGAGTGCACGCCCCACCTGGCTGCCGCTACCCACCGAGGCGGTGGCTGCGAGTGAGGGCAGCAGGCCATGGCGCGCATTCTTCGCCTCGAGCTCGGCCAGCTCCAGCGTGCGGCGCGAGACCGCCACGTCCAGGTTCTGGGAGAGTGCGACGTCGACCGCCTTGGCGACGTCGATGTCCAGCACGGGGACCTCGCCGACATCCGTGCCCGGGGAGATCGGCTCACCCGGCTGGCGGCCGAGCAAGAGAAGCAAGGCATCGCGCGCGGTCTGCTCCGCGACCTCAGCATCGAGTCGCGCGGACTGGGCCTGGACGAGTGCCGCCTGCAGCCGCGTTCGCTCGAC
>PKDJ01000221.1 GCA_002862545.1 Pseudomonadota bacterium | reverse complement strand
CGCCGTCCGAGTCCGTGGCGACGAAGGCGAGGCGAGGGCTCTCGAGGCCCGAGTCGGCGCCTCCGCAGACTCCAGCGGGGAGTGCGTCGCTGCCCACGCCGGAGCCCGTCACGAAGGCGACCTGCCCGCCGGGAGTGAGGCCCGTGACGCTGACATCGAGGACACCCGGGCACGATTCACCCGAGAACGTCACCGAGGGCGAGGCAGCAGCCAGCGCCGCGAGGAGAATCCAGGACATGGTTACTCCGAGTCGTTCCTCATGCTAACCCAGGATGGGAGCCGATTCGCCAGGCCCCCGCCCCAAGTCCTCTCTCCGTCCCGCGCTCCCGACGCGCCGAGAGGGCCGCGGACGGAGACGGGCACCGCTCGTGATCCGATGGACGCCGGAGCAGGAAGCCGGGTGAGGCTCGACGGCAGCGTCTCGGGTCGTCATCATGCGTCGCCGCGCCAAAGGCCATGCCATCCTGGGCGTCGGCATGCCGTGCTCGCACGCGACGGCACGAGGGGGTGAGCCTGGCACCGACACGACGACAGTGGACCCTGGGGCTTGCCCTCGGACTCGCGCTCGGCGGCTGCGCCAAGCGGCCCGCGGTCACGCAGCCCGACCCCTCCGCGTACGCGCACCTCATCCGAGGGGTAGACCTGAAGGTCGACGGCCTCGACCGCCACGCCTTCGTCCACGTGCCCACTCAGCTCGACGCCGGGAAGCAGTACCCCGTGGTCGTCGTCTTCCACGGCGGCACCGGCGGCGGCACGGGCGCCCTGATGGGCAAGCACTTCCTGGAGGAGCTGGACCAGGAGACGATCTTCCTGTTTCCCGACGGACAGCAGAGCCGACCAGACCAGCCCGCGTGGGAATCGCGCGACGTGCAGCAGAATCACGACGTGGACTTCGTGCACGGGCTGCTCGACGCGCTCGAGGCGCGCTACCCGGTGGACAGCGAGCGCATCTACATCGCCGGCTTCAGCAACGGCGGCTTCATGACGCAGCAGCTCGCCTGCAAGACCCCCGAGCGGTTCGCCGGCATGGCGGTGGTCGCGCAGACGCTCCACACCCACCTCCGCGACCTCTGTGCACCCGCGCAGGCCCTGCCGATGCTCTACATCATCGGCACCCGCGACCGGTTCTGGGAAGCCCGCGACTTCTCGCTGTCGGCCACCGACACTCTCGACTTCTGGCTCGACGCGACCGGCTGCGACAGCACGTCGCCCCGCACCGAGGCGCTGCGAGACGATCCCTCGGACGACACGTCGGTGACGCGCACGACCTATGACCAGTGTGCGCACGTCTCGGCCGTCGAGCTCCTGCGTGTCGACAACGGCGGCCACTCCTGGCCCGGCGGCCACCGCGTCGACCGGGGCCACTGCCGAGACATCGAGGCGACCGACGAAGTCCTGTCCTTCTTCCGCAGGCACGCCGGCCTGTAGCGGCTCGGAGTACCCAGCCCTCCGCGGCGGTGACGCCTGCGCCCGGTCGGGGGAGTGCGCGGGCAGCGTCCCAGCAGCGACTCGACCTTGGGGGTGGCGCTGAGCTACCGAACCTGCGTGTAGCCGACACTCGGAGAGCGCTGGTGCTCGACGTCTGCCGCGAGCGGCTCTGAAGACTGTCGCAATCGTCGCAGTTCGCTCCTGCCACACCCTGCGACAGACCGGACGGCGAATCGTTCCCACTCTGGGTGCGAACCCCGACCCCTTGGAGAACCCCATGCCGAAGCTCACCTCGGTCCTCACCGCGCTCGTCCTCACTGGCTCCCTGGCGCTCACTGCGTGCCAGAGCGACGAGACCGCACCCGAGACCGCCTCCCTCGACTGGAGCGCCGACGCAGCACCGGGCGAGGCCCCGCCTATGGACATCCGGGTGACGCCCTCGCTCGAGCTGGCCGAGCGCGGCGAGCGCCTGCGCTTCGACATCGCTCTTCCGGAGCCCCTCGACGACATCCGCACCTGGCTGGTCTTCACCACCGACGGCCTCGGCGACGGAAGCTGTCCCCCCGAGCTCCGCGGCGAGTGTCTCGACATCGTGGGCGAGCCCATGGTCATCGGTCCACAGTGGACCCTCGGCGGCCAGGCCTCCTTCACCCTCGTCGTGCCCGAGGACTTCCCCACCGACGCCATCGCCGTGCAGGCCGTCGCCTCCGTCGACCGGCGCTTCGGCATCTCCAGCCCCGGCATCGTGCCGGTCGCTCCCGTCGACACCGAGATCTGCGACTCCGGTGCCGACGACGATGGCGACGCGCTCATCGACTGCGACGACCCGGACTGCGCCGATGACTGGGCCTGCACGCCCGACTGCCTCGGGGTGATCGGGGGCGAGGCGGTCGAGGACATGTGCGGCGTCTGCGATGCCGACCCCACCAACGACTGCGCGCTGGACTGCGAGGGCATCTGGGGCGGAGACGCCACCGAGGACATGTGTGGCGTCTGCGATGCCGACCCCACCAACGACTGCGCGCTGGACTGCGAGGGCATCTGGGGCGGCGCGGCCCGCCTCGACGGCTGCGGCGTCTGCGACGACGACCCCACCAACGACTGCTCCTTCACCTGCAGCGAGGACTACGAGACCAACCAGGTGACCGGCGAAGACCAGTACGACGTGGTCGTTGCCGACGACCCGAGCGGCGGCTTCGCCGTGGTGTGGAAGTCCCTCGAGGGACCGACCACCATCGCCAAGGCCCGCTTCTTCGACGCCTCCGGCGCAGCGCGGACGGTCGAGGTTCCCGTGGATGCCGCCGAGGTCGGCGGTGACCACCTGCTGGCAGCCGTCCTGACGAACGGCAGCCTCGTCGTCGCCTGGAACTCCGGCACCGACACCTACTTCCAGATCTTGGACACCACCGGAGTGCCCGTCCTCGACAGCCCCGCCCGGGTGACGGGCGCCGAGGATGCCTCGATCCGACGCGATGGCGACGGCTTCGAGCTCACCTACCACGACAACATGGCCATCGCGCCGGCCGTCTACGACGTGTTCGCCCATCGCTTCTCCGCAGAGGGCGCCAGCCTCGGCTCGACCCGCATGAACAACCGCTCCTGCGACAACAACTTCTTCCTGTACGGCAGTGGCGCCGAGCTCCCCGGCGGACACGTCGTCCGGACCTGGTTCTGGGACTCCGACGAGGACGACGGCTGCATCGATGCCGGCCGCGCGCTGCAGGCCGAGTGCGACCGGGCCGTCTCTGGGCTCACCTCCGACATCACGGTGCACGTGCCCGGAACCGGCGTAAAGCCCCGCCTGCAGGCCATCAACGAGCTGGGCGACTTCGTGCTGGCCTGGAAGCAGAGCGGCACCGCCTACGCCCGCCTCGGCAACTGCTCCGAGTCCGGTCTGATCTTCCCCGGTGACGGCTCGGCCATCACTCTGGCGACGGACCTCGGCTCCTCCGAGATCTCCCTCGCGGGTCACCCCGACGGCTTCCTGCTCACCTACTCGGCGGTCGATCCCCGGGGCGACGGCGAGGACGCCTTCATGCAGACCTTCGACGCCTCTGCGCTGGCGGTCAGCAGCCCCACCCGCATCGGTGACCAGTTCGATGGCGACCAGGCCGAAGTCTCGGTCGCCAACCTCGCCGACGGTGGCTTCGTGACCGCCTGGGCGAGCAACCACGGTGGACGCGCCGACACCGATGTCTTCACCCGCGCCTTCGAGAGCAGCTTCTGCGCCGACCCCGTGCCGTGCTTCATCGACACCTGCGACGTGGACCTCGAGATCTGCGACATCGACCCGGTCGCCGATGCCTCGGTGTGCATCCCCTGATCGACACCGGCAGTACAGCGACGAGGAGTCCCGGCTGGGGCTCCTCGTCTGGCTCTTGGGTACCGGGACGCTGCCCCGCCGACCGCGAGGGGCGCATCGGAGCAGAGGCGAGATAGACCCCCGAGGAGGAGGAGCCTATGCCCGACCGCACCCCGGGTCCGAAGACCGAGCGCCGCATCGTCGGCCGTGCCCGAGAGGTCCTCGACGGTGACGCCCTGGTCACTCCAACACTCTCGGCCGATCTCGACCGCCTCTTCGACGCGCACCGGCCGCAGCTGCTCGCCCTGGCCAAGCGCATCGTCAAGGACCAGGCCCGCGCCGAGGAGCTGGTGCAGGAGGCCCTGATGACGGCCTACACCAAGCTCCCGACCTACGAGGGCGGCGCCCGCTTCAAGACCTGGATCTACGGCATCACCCGGAACCTCTGCTTGAATGCCGTGCGCAAGCGCAGCGAGGTGCTGAGCGACGACGGCGTCCTCGAGGCCGGCTCGGCGGAGCTCGACGTGCTCACCGCGCTCCAGCGGGAGGAGCGTGAGGCCTTCATCGCGGAGGCCACCGCCGATCTCGAGCCGGAGGAGCAGGAGGCGATCTACCTGCGCTACGTCGAGTGCCTGCCCCAGGACCAGATCACCGACATCCTCGAGCTCTCGGGCAGCGGCGCACGGGGGCTCCTGCAGCGCTGCCGCCGCAAGCTCCGCCGCCGGCTGGTCGAGAAGCTCGCCGAGATGGGCCACGGCGAGTCCTTCGTCCGCGGCGAGTGACGAGCGGGCGGTCGCCGACCACGCACCGCACGAACTCGCCGTGCGATCAGGCTCCGCCGTTCGACGCGGAGTGACGCACTAGAACAGGTCCGGTCCCACGTCGAAGAGGTAGTCGGCCGTCGGCTCGAGGGGGTAGAGCCAGCCCGAGGGCGCGCGGGTGCGCCACTCCGCCTCCGCCTCCGCCGGGGACAAGCGGGCCACGTTGGCCTCCCACCAGGCCAGGTGCTCGGCGTTGCTCGCCGCCACGCCGTCGAGGTGGGCGAGGACCGCCGCCGGGTCGTCGGGCAGCGTCACCGCGGCCTCCGGACCGGCCCAGTCGCCGAGCACACGGTCGCGGGCCGCGCGCGCGAAGTCGGCGTCGAGGACCGAGACGTTCAGCTCCCCCTCGAAGAGGTAGCCGCGGTTGTTGACGTTGCAGGAGCCCAGCGAGACGTAGCGGTCGCCGATGATCCGAAGCTTGGAGTGCGTGTAGATCGGCACCACGTCGAAGCGTGCGCCGACATCGTCGACGACGAGGTCGGTCGCCAGCAGGTGGTACAGGCGGTAGCGCGCCGGAAACAGCTCCCGCAGCGCCGAATCGAACAGGTAGGTGTACTTCGCACCTGGATCCCAGGCGGCGACGTCGATCGTGACCGCCACCACGTGCAGGCTGGGCTCCTGGAGCATCCGGGCGACCAGGGCCTGCTGCAGCAGCGGAGAGCGCAGGTACTGGTCCTCGATCACCACGAGCCCGGTGGCCTGGTGCACGGCGCGCACGTGCGTCTCGAGGATCGACTGCTCGTTCCAGGGCGCCGGCATGGTGCGGACGACCTGCACGGGCACGCTCCCCGGAGGTGATGCCGGGGCCTCGTCCAGCACGAAGTCCGTCGCCTTGTCGGCGTACAGCGCATCGTCGGCGACGGCGCGTTCCCAGCGCTCGAGGAAGGTGGCCTCGACATCGCGCACGGCGGGGCCCTCGACCCGGATGCCGTAGTCACGCCGCGGCACGTAGTCCGGCAGGCGAGCGCGGTCGGCGACCGCCTGGCGGTCCTCCTCGGTGGCGTCGAAGGCCATCCGCTGCAGGTCGTAGACGGCGTGCAGATCGGTGTCCCAGTCGTCGGCCTTCGTGTTGAAGCCCGAGACCCAGGCCACCTCGCCGTCCATCACGATGGCCTTTTGGTGCCAGGAGGCCGCCTCGATGGCGTAGTCCTCCGGCGGGGGAAGCGGCGCCCGAGGGATGTCCCGATCGGCGTAGCGGGGGTTGTCGCGGAGCCGCGCCCCGTAGTCGAAGTCGGCGACCGCCCCCTCGTAGGCCCCGAACAGCGGGACCTCGGTGCTGTTGCCCTGCAGCACGACGTCGAAGCCGTCACCGGCCGTGGTGGCGTAGCCGCGCAGCACGTCGTCGGTGTTGATCAGCGTCGAGAAGTCGGTGTTCTCGCCCCAGAAGCGGTTGATCAGCACCTTGCGGTCGACCCCGTCGAGGCCCTCGAGCAGGCCCATCGCCGTCGCCCCCTCCCGCTCCTCGGTGGGCCCGACCGGCAGCCCCACGGGCCGCACGAGCTCGAAGGTCGAGTCCCACCACCAGGACGACCAGGTGACCCGCCGCTGCGCCCCCGCGAGCCGCGAGGCCACGTCGCCCCAGAAGACCTCGCCGTTGACGAGGAGCTCGACCGCGTTGTCGGTGGGCGCGGCGGCGGTGCTCGCGAACCAGGCATGGGCCAGCCCGACGTAGAGCGTCTCGGTGGGGCACGGCCCTTCCGGGCCCTCCCGCGTCTCTGTGCTGGTGGTCCAGCGCGCGTCCTCGCCGAGCACCTCGTAGGCGAGTGCACCACTGCCATCGTGGGTGATCTGCAACGTGGCGCCGTGATGATCCGGCGCCTCGGCAACGACCGTGAGGGTCAGCGGCGCCTCCGCCAGCGGCAGCCAGGCCGAGCCCGGTGCCGCGGATGCATCGTCGAGCAGGGGTGGCGTGCGATCGAAGGCGAGCGTCGCGTCGAGATCGCGCCCCCACAGATCCGTGGCGACCACCTCGAGGTTGAGGAAGCCGGAGCACACGCGCTCGGTCGCCGGCGCGATCGTCGCCGATGGAGCGCCCGCAGTGCCGTCGCTGTCTGCAGCCGGCTCACCGCCGCCGCATGCGAGGATCCCGAGGAGCCACATCAGACACCTCCCAGCAAGATCTGGAGCGTGTAGGGCGCGCTGCAGGCGTGCCCCGAGGTGGCACGGACCTCCACCTCATACCAGCCGGAGTCGTCCTGGAAGGCCTCACCGCCCCAGTCGACGACCTCCTCTCGCCCGGCTCCACCGAGGTCGGACGTGGCGACGACGCCCCGGTCGACGCCGTCCGGGTCGGCCACCCAGTGCAGCGTGAGGGTGGCGTCGACCTCGGGGGGGAGGTCGTAGAGCCAGGCCTCGACCGAGAACCACTCGAAGAAGCCATCCTCGACGTAGAACCGGTAGCGATCGACATCGCCCTCGGTCGACAGGAAGGCGTACTCGAGCGCCTCGTCAGGGTAGCCGAGGCCAGAGAGGCGGTAGGCCTCCTCGTCGTCGGGCTCGTGTGGATCGCCGCCGAAGTGCTCGTCCACCTCACCGTCGCAGTCGCTGTCCCGCCCGTCGCAGATCGCGTCGTCGGCCTCGGGGTGAATGTCGGACCGGCCGTCGTCACAGTCTCCGTCCGCGACGGTGAAGCCATCGCCATCGAGGTCCTCGGGCTCGGCCGTCCACCAGGCGGCCGTGTCGACCAGAGGCTCGGTCGAGAGTACCTCCTCGTCTTCATCCAGGGGCTCGGACGGGGGGGTGCCACACCCGATGAGCAGGACAAGCCAGGCATGCGCTCGTGATGTCAACAGACCTCCTTGACCGAGAGCCTACCAAGACCGAGGACCCCGCTCAGCGAATGGACGGTCACGCTGACGCGTACAGGCGGTGTACGATCGGACTCCAAGGAGGCAGCATGTGGTGGATCCTGATGAGCGCAGCACTGGCCAGTCCGCCCGCTGAGCCCGTCGCGAAGGTGGGCAGCTGTCCCAGTGGCTACAACACCAGCGGCGACTACTGCACGCCGGGCAGCAGCGCCCGCTTCGCGGTGGTCAAGGTCGGCAGCTGTCCCAGCGGCTACAACACCAGCGGCGACTACTGCCTCGCCGGCAGCAGCGCGCGCCACGCCCTGCCCAAGAATGGAAGCTGCCCCAGCGGCTACAGCACCAGCGGCGACTACTGCCTTCAGTCCCAGACCTCGACCGCGCCCGACGACATGTCGCCCCGCGCCCTGCCCAAGGTGGGGAGCTGCCCCAGCGGCTACAACACCAGCGGCGACTACTGCAAGCCCGGGAGCAGCGCCAGCTATGCCGTGATCAAGGTGGGCAGCTGCCCCAGTGGCTACAACACCAGCGGTGACTACTGCCTGGCGGGCTCGGGCGCCCGACTGGCGATTCCCAAGTCCGGGAGCTGCCCCAGCGGCTTCTCCACCAGCGGCGACTACTGCCTGCGATCGTGAGCCCCAGCGGCGATCCGCCTCCTCGGGATCCCCGGAGTTCGTCACTCGCAAGTGTTCGATTGGGCTGCTGTGTCGCAGAATATCTTGACCATTTCTAGGCTAGCACTTGACAACACAACACCTGGCGGGAGATGTTTACGTGCCCAGGGAGTCGAGATGTCGAACACAAACACGGTCCGTGGATGTGCCCTCGAGCGTGACCTGATGAAGATCGCGACCGAGGACGACGAGTTCAGCACCGAGATCGTCGGTTTTTTCGAGCCCGAGTTTCCCCGCTCCGCCGACAACGAGGGGCCGCATCGCGGGGAGCGCGCCCGCAGCCGGGTCGCCCGACGCGCCGTCGAGCCACCTCTCCGGATGTCCACCTAGTCACCGGGCTCCAAGCAACGCGATGAGGCGTCGAGCGCCGTGCGCGCGCTCCGTCAGAGCAACCCGTCCTGGTCGTACTGGGAGAGGAAGTTCCAGATCAGCTCGTCGGTGAACACACCGTCGTCGTTCACGCGCAGCCACTCGTGGAACCCACCGTTCACCTTGTAGTGACGGATCGCCGAGCCCCCATCGCCCGGGCCGAAGTCGTAGCGCTCGATGTCACCCGGCAGCGGCGTCAGGGTGGGGTCGTCGACGATGCCGTTCTGCTCGGCCCAGAAGTCGTGCGTCGGGTTCATGCCCAGCAGGTACCCAGGGATCCCCTCGTAGGGGCGGACGAAGTCGCGCGTCCCGTGGATGCTGAGCAGCGCTGTCGGGTGCGTGGTGACGCAGTCCTCTTGGGTGCGGTTCCACATGAGACCCGAGACCGGCGCGATGCCCGTGACCCGATCGCTGAGGTAGCAGGCGAGGGTGTAGGTGAAGTCGCCACCGTTGGAGAAGCCGGTCGCGTAGACCCGGGATGACGCGATCGCGTAGTGCGCCGACAGCTCATCGAGCAGCACGTCGACGAAGCCAAAGTCGTCGGCCTCGCTCTTGTTGTCCGGACCCGGAACGTAGGTGTTCCAGTGGGTGTCGCCCTCGAGCACCGTCCCCTGCGGGTAGATGAGGATGAAGCCGTGCTCCTCGGCGAGAGGGCGCATGTCCGAGTAGCTCATGTGGTTGAAGGCCGTGTCGCCGAAGCCATGGAAGTTGAGCAGCACGGGCACCTCTGTGGTGCCGTCGTAGGACTCGGGGACGTACTGCAGGTAGAAGCGATCCGTGTCGTCGTGGAACAGCGTCTGCTCGGAGAGCCCATACTCCGGCTCGAACGTCGTGGTTCCCGACCCCGTGCCCGTGCCACCGCCCGTCGCTGTGCCTGTGCCGGTCGCTGTGCCCGTGCCACCGCCCGTGGCCGTGCCCGTGCCCGTCGCTGTGCCCGTGCCCGTCGCTGTGCCCGTGCCACCGCCCGTGGCCGTGCCCGTCGCTGTGCCACCGCCGGTGGCGGTTCCTCCGGTCGCTGCGGTGGACGGCGTGGTCGTGTCCGCCGCCGCGGCCGTGTCGTCTCCGTCCAACTTGGCGTCTCCACAGCCCCACAGGGCGCACGCGAGGGCCACTCCACACAGCTGCAGTCTCATCCCGGCCTCCGGTTGATCCGTGTTCTGTGCATATCCTAGCGGCTGCGCCAGCTGCGCGGGTCGACGGCCTCTGGCCTACCCGCCGAGGCAGCGCGGAGAGTAGTCCGGAACCTCGTAAAGCCGAGATGCAAACTTCGGATGAGCAGCCGGGTCGAAGGGCGTCACACGCGCGAGCCGGGGGACGAGCCCTGTCCCTCGCTTGTCTTCGTCGTGCGTCGAGACGATCCAGCGCGGCTCCACCGCCTCGACGAGTGGGCCGAGGCCCTGGGCTCCGGGCGCGACGGCGCCGCCGAGCACCGCAGGCAGCTGGTAGCGGCGCAGCGGCGCGAGCAGCGCGACACAGGACGAGCACTCGGCCAAGATCCCGCGATGGTCTGCATCGGGAACGAGCCCATGCGGCGCGAGCACGATGCTGTCGGTCCCGTCGTCGAGCACCACGGCCTCGTAGATCGGATCGATCCGACGGCGACTCGCCAGCCAGCGGACGGTGAGCTCACCCCGCCGAATCACCTCTCGCCGGGCGTCGCGCAGGGTGGCCCTCGGGAGGATGCGCCCGAGGGCGGCGTGCGTGTGCCCCGGAGCCCAGACCTCCTCGGGGTCGAGGCTGCGCAGCGTCTCGGCGTGAAGGTGATCCGGGTACTTCTGCGAGATCAGGACCACGTCCCACGTCGGCAGGGCATCGAGCGGCACCGGCGGTGTCGCGTGCCACTGGGTGTTGAACCAGCGCGCGTAGTCGACCTCAGGCCCGATCAGCCAGGGGTCGACCAGCAAGCGCACGCCGCCGATGGAGATCCACCAGCTGCTGTCCATCGAGAGTCGCTGTACGGTCACGGCCATCGGTCCATCTTGCCACAGACCCGTCCATCGTCGACCCGTGCACTAGACTCTGCTCATGGGTCTCCTCGAACACTCCTCCGGTACGCGCCTGGCTCTCGCCGGCCGCACTCTGATCGGCCGCTCTGCGCGCTGTGACCTCCACATCCCAGACGGCACGGTGTCGGGCGAGCACGCGACGCTGCACTGGCGCGGAGAGGCCTGGAGCATTCGCGATCTCGGCAGCCGCAACGGGACTTTCGTCGACGGCTCCCGACTCGCTCCCGGCACGGCTCAGCCCCTCCGAGCGGGCGCGCGTCTCGGCTTCGGCACGGTCGAGGGCTGGTGCTTGGTCGACGACAGCCCTCCCGGCGTGGTCGCCCTCGCCGCAGATGGGCGGCGCGCACACGGCACGGGTGACCTGCTCGCGCTCCCCTCGAGCGACGAGCCAGAGGTCGTCGTCTATGCCGACGCGCAGGGAGCCTGGTGGCGCGAGAAGGGAGACGAGCGTGCACCCCTGGACGGCCCCGTCTCGGCCGGCGGCACGTCGTGGTCGATCGTCTGCCCCGAGACCCTGCACGGGACCGCGACGCTCGCTGGAGGCTGTCGCCTCGACACAGCCCGGCTGGTGTTCACCGTGAGCCGCGACGAGGAGCACGTCGCGCTCGAGGTGCTGCATCGCGGGATGCCGATCCAGCTCGAGGCGCGAGAGCACCTATACGTCCTGCTCACGCTGGCGCGGCTCCGCATGGCCGAGTCCGACCAGCCTCTGGCCGAGCAGGGCTGGGTGGAGCGCGACCGACTCCTGAAGATGCTCGGCATGGGCACCAATGCACTGAATGTGGCGATCCACCGCGGGCGCCGGCAGCTCGGTAAGGCGGGTGTCGAGGGCGCTGCCGACATCGTCGAGGTCCGGCGGGGACTCCGACGATTCGGCGTCGAGCCGGATCGGATACGAGTGGTCGCCGGGTGAACCTCCCACCTTCTGCATCACGAGCGAGCATCGGGGCTTGATGTCGGAGCGCACCTTTCGATTTCGCGGAACCTTGGGTGAGGGCGCCTTCGGCGCTGTGCACGAGGTGGAGGTTCAGGAGGCAGATGGCTTCGTCCGCACCCTCGCCGTGAAGTGCCTGCACCGGCAGTGGAGCGCGAACGCCGAGTATGGACAGCGACTGCGCGACGAGGCTCGCCTGCTCGGGCTGCTGCGGCACCCCGCCATCGTCACCGTGCACGGCCTCACCCGCATCGACGGCCAGCTCGCCGTGCTCATGGAGCTCGTGGAGGGCACCGATCTGTCCCGCGTCGGTCGCCTCCCGGCGCGCGCGGCCCTGGAGGTCGTGGCCGAGATCGCCGACGCCCTGGACGCCGCCTGGACGGCCATCCCCCCTGGCACCGACGCTCCCCTGCGGGTGGTCCATCGCGACATCAAGCCGTCCAACCTGATGGTCACGGCGCGTGGCGCGGTCAAGGTGATGGACTTCGGCGTCGCGCGGGCCCAGTTCGACGCACGCGAGGCCGAGACGCGCAGCCAGCAGCTCGGAACCGCCCGCTACATGGCACCGGAGCGCTGGCTGGACGGCATCGCCGAGGCGCCCAGTGACGTGTTCAGCCTCGGCGTCACGCTGCTCGAGCTGGTCACCGGTGTCGCCCTGCCGAGGCCTCGCCTCTCCCGTCAGGGCTTCCTCGACGACCTCGACGCGGCCCTCGCACACGTCGACGAGCCCGACATCGCGGCCCTCCTGCGTCAGATGTGTGCCTTCGACCCCGAGACACGCCCCACGGCTGCCTGGGTCTGCGACCACTGTCGCGCCCTGGCACGGAGCAGCACCAGCGAAGACCGCGTTTCCTGGGCTCGGAGGGTCGTTCCCGAGCTGCGGCAGCCGACCCTCTCGGGGGAGCGCACCGGCACGGTGTTGGCCGAGGAATCCCTGGGCGCCTCCACGTTCACCTGGAAGACCGCCGCGACGGAGAGTCCGACCGCGCCGCCCGAGACCACCACCGAGCCCGCGGCCGAGGGAATCCCCTGGAGTCTCGGCGTGGTTCCGATCCTCGTCGGCGCTGCCGCGCTCGTCGGGTGGTGGCTCAGCGCCGCTCCGATGGCCCCCGTGACGGCTCCCGCCGGGAGCCCGGCGCCAGACTCCACAGTGGCCGCTCCCCTCCCCCCGCCCTCCGCGGACACGTCGCCACTCGACGCCCCCGCTGATCCGCCGGAGCCCACCGCCTCCACCCGTCCGGACCGACCGGCTCTCCCCTCCGAGCCCGCTCGCCAGCAGACTGCACCGTCGACGCCTCGCCCCGAGCCCGCCGCGGGCGAGCCTGACGACGCCCTCGACGCACCGCCGATGGTCACTGTGGTGTTCACCATCGCGGACGGGCTGTCGGTGTCGAGCCCTCATGGTGAGGCGACCGGTCCCCGCCGAGCCCTCCAGCTGCCTGCGAGCCAGCTCGTGCCGCTGACGATCCACGAGGATGGCGAGCAGTGGTCCTGCAACATCATCGTCGGCGAGGGCCCCTCTCAGGTGGGCATTCGGCCGCGCGCCGAGGGCGGGTGCCAGCAGTGAGACGTCCCCGCTCATCATGGCGGCCTCGCACCTGGAGTGCCGTCCTCCTGTCGCTCGCTGGACTCGGCCCGCGCTCGGCAGTGGCCCAGGAGGCCTCCCCGACCCAGCAGTGTGCCGAAGCGGCTGCCGGTGCCGAGATCGAGGTCTGCCTTCGCCTCGCTGCAGACCACCCCGAGCACGTGACCGGCATCGCGGCCGCCCTGCAGGCTCACGTCGCCCGCGCGGGCGTCCCGGAGCGCGCACTCCTCGATGCTCTGCTCGCGCTGGTCGATGACGACTCCGCCCCCGATGCAGCCCGACAGCTCGCCGCGCTCGGGGATCCCCGCGCCCTGCCCTCGCTCACGTCCTGCGGCGAGCGACGCGCCCACGCGGTGCGCCTGGCCTGCGTGGAGGCCATGGCCGCGTGGAGCGAGTCGCTGGCACCCCTCACCGACTGGCTGTCGCACCCCAAGACGCCCGAGGCTCTGCGGATCGCGGCCATCGAGGGACTCGGTCGCCTCGGCACCGACACCGCCGCCGACGTGCTGGTCCGCACGCTCGAGACGCCCGGCCAGAGCGCCCGCCTGCGAGCGGCCCTGCGCGACGGGATCGCACGCCACTACCCGGAGCGCCTGGACGACATCGGGGATGCTGTCCGGGTCGATGGACGACCGTGGCTGATGCTCGGCGGTGGGGCCGCTCTCGGGACGGCGCTGTCGGCGGCAGGCCAGCTGGGAAAGGCCGAGCTGGCCGCCGTGGGCGTGGTGACCGGGGGGATCACCGGAGCGACCGCCGGCGCACTCTACGGTCGCGCCTTCCCCATGGAGGCGGGCGACGCGGCCTTCATCACCACATCCGGTCTGATGGGCACCGCCGCGGGCCAGCTCCTCCTGTCGCCGAGCGGGGAGACCGCCGGCGTGCTCGGACGACTGGGCGGGGCGACCCTCGGCTACGGCACCGGCGTCGCTCTCCACAAGGTCCATCTCGGCACGGGTCGCGACAGCGTCGAGGCCCTCGGCATGACCAGTGCGCTGGCCGTGACCTCGGCGGGAGTGACGACGCTCCTGCGACAGACCGACTCCATGGAGCCCGTGCTGGGCACCACTGTGGCACTCGGGGGCATCGGGGCACACGCGCTCTCCCCGCGCATGGACGTCACGGCCGAGGATCGGGGGCTCATCACCTTCACCACCTCTCTGACCACAGCAGGCGCCGTCCTCTGGCCGAGTCCCCGAGAGGCGACGACCGGCCGCGTGCTGGTCGGACTCGGGACTGGACCGCTAGTCAGCTGGGCCCTCGCCGGACCCGTTGATGCGACCGCGGGCGTCCAGACGGGGGCGTGGGCCGGCATGCTCCACGGCGGGGTGTTCGGCGGCGGTGTCGGACTCGCCATCGGCCCCGAGGCCGAGAACCTGGCCGCTGCACGGACCGGCGCACTCGCGGGCATGCTCGTCGGCTCCGGGGTGGGCGCATGGCGCACCTGGGCCGACCCCGAGCCCATCGACCCCGACGACGTGGTCCTCGTGGGAATCGTCGGCTCCTGGACCGCCTGGCAGGCCGCAGGCTGGGGCATCCACGGCCAGGCGAGCACCCGGACTACGGGCATCCTGGTGGCGACACCTGCCGTCGCAAGCGCGACGGCGGCGGTCCTCGCGAGCGAGGTCGACGTCCCCGTCATCGAGAGCATCTCCAGCACCAGCCTCGGACTCTGGGGAATCTACGCCGGAGGCGTGGGCGCACAGCTGGCTGGGAGACCATCCCTCCCCGGAGCCCTGATCGGCGGCAACGTGGGGCTCGGCGTCGGCGCACTGCTCGTGTCACCCGTGGTCGGCGTTCCCCCCGTCGTGATCGGCGTGGCCGATGCAGGAGGTGCGCTCGGCGGTGCGGCCGGCGTGCTGGTGGGAGCCCTGACCACAGACGACGACGCCGTCGTGCTCGGCGCCTCCCTGGTGGGTGTCGGCCTCGGAGCCACCGGCGGCGCCCTCCTTGGAACGCGCTGGGTCCGCAGCGGCTCAGCGCGCGACATGGCCATGGTCCGCCCTCGCGCCGGAGGCACCTGGTCGCTGGCGCCGCTGGCCATCGATGTCGAGGGCGTGCGCCACCACGGCCTGAGCCTGCGGGTCACCGGATGGTAGTCCTCGCTCTGGCCAGCGCCCTGGCGGCCGAGGTCGTCTGCGATCCGGTCGCGGCGCGGACCCTCCTGACGGAGGCGCGCATCGACGAGGCCCGCGTCGCCGAGACACACCCCTGGTTGGTGCCAGGGCTCGCCCTGTCGAGCCCCGACGCGTCACCGGAGCTCCGAGCCGCACTCGAGGAGCTCTGCAGCGGAGAGGGCCTGCTCGTGCGCCCGGGGCCGACCTGGCACGCCCCCACATGGTCCGCCCACAGCCTGCGTCTGTCGCACACCGAGGTGCGCGGCTGCACCCTGCACGAGCAGAGCATGATGCTGTCGGTCGGCCGCGCGGAGAGCCTGCCCGTGCAGTACAGCCTCCAGGCTCGCCTGCCGTGGAGTCGTACCCCCATCGGAGACTGTGCCGTCCCCGCGACCTGGCGCGACGAGACGATCCTGGCCGGCCAGGATGGGCCCGTGCGGATCGTGCTCGCCATTGACCGGGAGGGAGACGCCGTGCACCGCTCCGAGGTTCGCGTGCGGCGCGCCACGCCCGATGGCTGGCTCGACGAGGCGCTGCAGTCACCTGCGCCCGCGCGCCTGCTCGGCGGCTTCAGCGGACCGGTCTGGTCCGTCGCTCCCTGGGGAGATGACTGGATTGTGG
>PKDJ01000222.1 GCA_002862545.1 Pseudomonadota bacterium | reverse complement strand
CCGCCGCCAGCGGCGCCCAGGCACGCTCGAGCACCGGGACGGGCGCTGGACGATGCGCCGCTCGGGCGTCTTCCAGCCACCATCCATAGTCACGCCGCACGGCCCGATACGGTCCCGTTCCCACGGGCTCTGACAGATCCGAGTAGGCCACCGCTCCACCGACGAGATGGGCAGGCAGCAGCGGAATAGCCAAGTGACGCCACGGCTCTGGCTCCCGCACGGGCAGGGTGACCCAGGCGCGACGGGGCTCCTCTGCATCCACCTGGCACGAGGCAGGCGCACGTCGAGCCAGACGCGCGAGAGGCGCGGAGGTCTGCTCGTCAGCGAGCGCCGAGAGCGTGGCGCAGAGGTCGGCTGCATCCGCATCTTCGCCGTCGTGCCAGGAGATTCCCTTCTTGAACAGGACCTCGAGCCGTCCGTCATCGCCCGTGGACCACGCCTCGAGCACGTCACTCGTCCAGCCTCCACCCGAGCGCTTCGGACGAAAGACCGGGTCGTAGACCAGCGCGTGAAGGCGCTGGTCTCCCGCCGTCACGGGGTAGAGCGGGTTGGCCGACACGACAGGCCCGTCTTCGAGGAACGTCGGCGGCGGACCCTTCGCACGCTTGCCCGCAAGGAGGGGCAGCAGCAGCACCGCCAAGACGACACGCGACCTCATGACAGCTCCTCCCAGGCCTTCACGAGAGCATCCGCCGCTCGCTCGACCTCGTCCACCGTCGTGTGACGCCCAAGGGAGAGCCGCACGGCCCCCAAGGCCTCGGACTCGGTGAGCCCGAGCGCTCGCTGCACGGCCGAGGCCGTCTCGCCGTGCTCGTGGCAAGCACTCCCGGTCGACGCGGCGACGCGTGGCGCACCGGCGAGCACAGAGCGGCCACTCACTCCAGGAAAGCGCACATTCAGCGTGTTCGGGAGGCGCGCAGTCGGGTGACCGGAGAGCCGCAGGCCCGGAACACGCTCACGAAGCCTGGCATGCAGGCGCTCTCGGAGGCCCTCTACTCTCGCCGCCTCGGTCGCCAGGTCTCTCGCTGCGATGCGACACGCTACGCCGAGGCCGACCACATAGGGCACGTTCTCCGTACCCGGGCGCAGACCCCGCTCGTGCCCCGCACCATCGATGATGGGCTTCAGCGGCGTGTTCGGACGCACATAGAGCGCCCCGACCCCCTTGGGAGCGTAGAGCTTGTGCCCCGCTAGGGTGAGCAGGTCGACGCCCAGCGCATCGACATCGACGGGCACCTTGCCGAGAGACTGAGCAGCGTCGGTGTGCACGAAGGCCCCGACCCGGCGTGCATGGTGCGACAGCGCCGACAGGGGCTGGATCGTTCCGACCTCGTTGTTCGCATGCATCACCGTGACGAGGACCGTGTCGGCGCTCATGGCAGCGGCCGCCGCCTCGACATCGACCGCCCCCGTCGCGTCCACACCGATCGTGGACACCCGCCAGCCCGACCGCTCCATGCGTGCACATGGCCGGATGGTCGCTGGATGCTCCACCGCACTCGTGACGATGTGGCGCCGGGAGTCCACTGCAGCACAGAGACCTCGGATCGCCAGATTGGACGACTCGGTTCCGCCACCGGTGAACACGATGGTCGAACCAGGCGCACCGATCAGGCTGCCCACCTCCTCCCGCGCCGCGTCGATGGCGGCCCGAGCCGCGCGTCCGACCGGATGGTCCGAGCTGGGGTTGCCGAAGCCCTGCCGCAGCCACGGCAGCATCGCCTCGATGACCTCCTCGAGTACCGGAGTCGTCGCGTTGTGGTCCAGGTAGATCATTCGGGCGTGCCATAGAGGTAGATGGAATCGAAGGAACCATCCGGCCTTCCCGAGCCGTCGTCCGTGCCCACATCGTAGGCGAGGACACCGTGCCGGTCGTAGATCAGCTCCTGGATTCTCAGCTCGTCTCCCGCACTCACCACGACGAACTCGTCGGGTAGGCCGAGCGAGTCGACGAAGCAGGCGGCACTGGCGCCGACCCCGACACCAGCAGGGGTGCGGCCCTCGTGGGGCCAGGTCAGGCGCACGCGGTCGGTCCCGGCGTCGACATCGGGCACCCCATCCCGGTCGAGGTCTGGAAACAGGCCCTCGATTCCGACCGTCCATGAGCAGTAGACCCAGTCGTCACTCCAGCTGGCCCCGAAGCAGCTCTCCTCGGGCCCCAGCTCGGCGACGTGCGCAGCGAGGGTCGCCCCAGGGCAGATGCTGCCTCCGACGCAGCCAGAGGCCACGTCGATGGTCATTCCTTGCGGAGCTGGACTGCACGGCGGCAGCCCCTCGAGCGCGTCGACCAGCGAGGGCGGGGCTGTGGTGGGGGGGTAGCAGTGCCCGTCGGCCTCTCGCGCCCAGCCCGCCCGGCACACGTCTGCCGTGTCGCTCGCGCTCTGGAGTCCGCAGGCCATCACCAGCCACAGCAGCAGGGTCACGGCACCACCAAGTGGCCAACCTCGGTCAGTCGAACGCTGTCACCCACGGCGCGGACCGTCAGCTCTCGGAGGGCATCGACCCCCAAAAATCCGGCGACGTCCTCTAGGTCGGCGGCCACTCCCCGGACGGGTCCAAAGGCCACGCCCGCAGCGTCTACGCCGGACACGTCGACACTGCCGAGGATGCCGTCACCCGAGAGGTCGTTCACCATGCCGAAGGTCAGGCTCACAGCCCACGCGGGCTCCTCGAACGCGAGTGTCAGGGCCTCACCGTCATCGACATCACGGTCGTAGCGCCCGCCGACCACACCAACGCCGTTGAGCAGCGCTACGGAGAGCGACGCGGGAGCGTCGGCCGAGAAGCCCGTGAGGGTCGACCCCTCCCCGACCACCTCCAGCGCCTCGAAGTCTCCGAGTGCGTCGTAGAACGTGCGGCGCTGCTCCAGCGGGGGCCCGACCTGAGCGACCTCGCTGACCGAGCAGCTCGACAGGTCGAGCGCGACCATCCACGCTCCGCAGTCGAACGGCCCGAGCGGCGGTCTGGCCGAGAGTCCACCGTCAGGGCGCGCAGTCCGACGCTGAGCGATTCGCAAGTCACTCTCGGAGAGCCCCAGCGGCAGGCCCGCACACAGCCCACCGGGCACGCTCGCATCGCCGACATCGGAGGAGACGACGAAGAACACCGTCCCGTCGGGCGTCGCGTCGGAGACCGTGATCGCCGGGCGCCCCGGGCACGCTCCGTCGATGTCGAGCGTCGCCCCCGAGGCCGGCGTGGCCGAGACGAGGAGCGCGATGAGAGTGGAGTTCGGCATGCGGAGGACGTATGCCGGTGACCGCTCGTCGTCAGCGCGGGACCATCAGCACCTGCGGTCGGACCTGCCAGCCGCTGCGAGGCATGAAGGCCGGCCGCCCCTCGGGGGGAGACGACTCCTCGTCAAAGAGCATCCGCTCCGGTCGATATCGGGCAGAGACACCGTACCCAATCGGACGATTCCCCTGGAGGACGGCTCCATACATCCCCTCCTCAATCGCGCTCGTGAGCGTGGTGAGGTGGCCGACGTATGGCCCTCCCGCATGATCGATGTCCATCACCCCGATCATGTGAAGGCTGGGTGGGTGACCTGCCCGAACCGGGAGCCATGCCGAGTATGGGGAGAGAATGGGCCCCCTGCGCACCTTGAGCTCGGCCACGAGGGCCTCGCCCGCGAGCCGATCCTCCGTGGTCGGCACGAGGTCTGCGGCGACGATCGCACTGCGCCCCCACAGCAGCTGCAGCGCCAGAAGACCTCCCGAGACCACGAGGGTCGGCAGCCGCCGATCGGCCGCGCGCCACCGCGACAGAGCTACCCCTCCCCCAGCGCAGATCATCCAGTGTGCCGGCATGTGGACGTTGACGAAGCCACCCTGATGGCCACGCATGAGCATGGCACTCACGAGCGCCGTGACCCCCAGGCCGACTACGAGCACCGTGTCTCCCGCGGGCCGCGTCCGGGTCATGACATGGTCGACGGCGTGCACCAGGACACCCACGAGCGCCGCCACGAGTGCCGCATGACCGATGAGTGCACTCGGCGCGGTGGCTCCCCAGGCCAGGGCCAATCCGGCGCCCACCGACGCGGCTCCGACCGGCACGATGACGCTCAGAGGCACCGGCAGCCGCCGAGGCTCGACCAACAGCACCGACGCAGCGATGACCGCCAGGAAGAACGGCAGAGCGACGCCGAGCTCCGACGGTGTGAGGGGCCACACGCGCACGCCCACGAGCCCATGACTCCCGGGCACCAGCAGCAGGTAGCGCAGGAAGTGGCCACCGCTCGAGACCTGGGCCGCGATGGTGAGCGCCAGAGCTGGCAGCACGGACGCGACCGCGAAGCGCAGTGCAGGGCGGACGCCATCCCTCGCCCAGAGCCCCAGGACCAGTGGAACGCCGTACAGCGCTGCGCTGTGCTTGCACCAGAACGCGGCGGCCAGGAGCAGGCCGCTCCAGACGGGACGCCGAGACCCGGCCGCGACGACGGCCCATGCCAGGAGCCCGAGCGACAGCCCATCAGGCCGAACGAGGTCGTAGAAGGCACCCGAGAAGGCGTAGCAGCTGACGAAGGCTCCTGCCGCGCAGGCCGCGACGACCCCATCGCGCTCGGGGCGCCGGTAGACCATGGCGCCGACTGCGGAGGCAGCGGCCACCACGCCCAGCACGGAGAGGAGGCGCCCCGGCAGATAGTCCAGCCCGACCACAGCTCCGACGGCCGCCAGGAGGACCGAGTACCCAGGCGGGTAGACGAAGGGGACGAACTCGGGACTTGGAGCCGCGTACAGAGGGAGGCCCTCCCGAATCCGCCAGGCGTGGGCGAGCATGCCGCCCTCCATCCACTCCAGGTCGAACGCGTAGCCCAGGCGCCCGCCCCAGATCCCGAGCACTGTGAGCAGCAGCCACGCGAGGGCGAGCACAGGCAGGAGATCACAGAGACGGCGGCGGTTCCACATCGCGCGCGCTGTATCTCGTGGGACGATAGAGGCCCGTGATGCCTCTCGACCTGACCCGCGGACAAGCCGCGACCCTGCTGCTGTGCCTGATTGCGCTCGGAGTGCACCAGGCGATGCTGTGGGACTGGTACATCGACGATGCCGTGATCTCGTTCGCCTATGCGCGCAACGTCGCAGACGGGCACGGCCTGGTGGCGACGGTCGGAGGAGAGCGGGTCGAGGGCTACTCGAACGCCACCTGGGTCGCGGTGCTGGCCATCGCTCACCTCGTGGGGCTGAACATCTGGATCACGGCCAAGGTGCTTTGCTGGGCACTGACGGCCGGCTTCGCCGTCGTGGCCTGGTGGCTCGCACGTGAGGCCCTCGACGGTCGGGGCTGGCCCGCCATGCTCGCACCCCTGTGCATCGCAGGCAGTGCCCAGGCCGCAATCTGGGGAGCCTCGGGACTGGAGAATGCGCTCTTCGGCTTCCTCCTGCTGCTGGGCATCGCACGCACGCTGGTCGAGGCCCGCACCGGGCGCGGCGTGCTCGCACCCGTGCTGTTCTTGCTGCTGTCGGCCACCCGCCCTGACGGAATCGCCTACGCCGCGCTCGGTGGCCTGGCCTACATGGTGATCTCTCTCCACAGGGGCCATGGCTGGCGCCCAACGGCGCGCTGGCTCGCGGTCTTCTGGCTGCCGTGGCTCGCCTACAACACCTGGAGATACCTCTACTTCGCCTGGGCTCTGCCCAACACCTACTACGCAAAGCTCGGCACCACGGGCTCCACCCCCTTCAAGTGGTGGGGACCGGGCTGGGGCTACGTGCGAGCGTGGGCCGCCGCGCTCGGACATGGCTGGCTGCTGCCCGTCTACATCGTGGGCGTGACCGGGCTTCGTGGTCGGTCCGGACGCATCGGACTGGGCGCTCTCGCCGCCGCCAGCGTGGTCCTGCTCTGGCCAGGTCCAGAGCTCCTCCGTGCCCAGACGTGGTGGCCGAGCCTGCCGACATCGTCGTGGTGGATCAGCACCCGCCTGCTCGTGCTCGGCGCCATCGCCGCCTTCCTGCCCCTGACTCGAATCGGTGAGAGGGACGGCGCAGCACGCGCCCTGTGCTGGTGGTCCGTAGTCGGAGGGGTCGGCTTCGCCGTCTACGCCAACGGCGACTGGATGCAGGGCTTCCGCTGGATGAGCCTTCTGGCCGGTCCCATGGCCGTGCTCTTCGCGGTCGGTGTCACCCTCTGGAGCGACGCCGCACAGCGCGCCTTTGGACGGGGCGAGACCTGGGCTGCACCCGCCTGGCTCGTCGCAGCGGTGCTCGCCGTCGCCACACTCCCCGTGAACGTGGCCTTCACCAACCACTTCGCGAAGAACCCCGAGGATGGGCCTGCCCTCATCCGCAATCGCATTCGCTACATGAAGGCCTGGCAGCACCGCCTGCACCTCGACCGCATCACCAACCTCGACATGGACATGGGCGCCCACCTCTGGGACACAGACTGGGATCAAGTGGACGTTGCGGGGCTCGTCGATGTCCCCATCGCCCACCACACCTGGGACGAGAGCCAGTTCTCTCGCCACTACGCCCTCGTCGAGCACCAGCCGGACTTCGCCCACCTTCACCGCTTCTGGGCCAAGCACACACGCCTGCAGACCTACCCGGAGTGGCGTGAGTTCGTCGCTTTGCCGCCCTACCCCGACTTTCACGGTCCACACGACGGCGTCTGGCTGCACCGGCGGCACCTGGTGGCCCCGACCTGGGAGCACCCCGAGGATCGCGCTGTCGACTTCGGAGGAGGGGTGAGTCTCGAGGGCTTCGACCTCGCGGGGCCCGAGGCTGAGCCGGGTCGGTTCTTGCACCTCGAGACCGCGTGGTCGACCCTCGAGCGGAGCCCGGACCGTGACTTCGAGGTCGTGGCCTACCTCAGCCGCAAAGACGGACGCGCGCTTCAGGTCTGGAGTCTCGACCTGGCCTATGGCCTCCTGCAGCCGCACGAGTGGCCTCCGTCCCAGGTCGTGCGCACCCACCACAGCCTGCGCCTGCGGCAGGATCTACCCGAGGGAACCTACGACCTTGGCTTCGCCGTGTTCTCGGCGGGTGGAACCGTGCTCCGCGTCGGTGGCACGCCACGCCAGGGCGATCGGCTTCCCACCAACGCGGAGACGCTCGGTCCACGCCTCGTGCGCGGAGAGGTTCGCTTCCCCTCGTCCGTGCGAGTCGGGCCTGAGGGCACGGTGACCGAGGCGGCCGCCCTCGACCACGACCTCGCCCTCACCCGCTCTGCTGCCGACGACTGCGCCGGTGCCGAGGAAGCCTGGCGAGACGCCCGGCTGCACGTTCCCCGCAACATCGCCTGGCACGAGCAGCGCCGAGCGGGTGTCGCCACGGCTCTCGCAGCCTGCTGGGGCCGCACGGCTGACGGCGACCTCGTGCGTCTCGCCCGCGGCCATGCCTGGGACTCTCGCGAGCCCACCCTGAGGGCGGCCGCGGACGCCGTCGCCGCGGAGCGCTTCGCTGCCGGCATCGCAGCGCGCGACGCAGGGCACTGGGCCGCAGCCTACGCGGCCTTCAAGGACGTTCTCCGCGTCGCCCCTCATCGCGCCTGGGCGCGCCGCTACGCGGAAGAAGCGCGCGACCGGCTGGGCTCCTGACGGTTAAGGCGGGCCCCTCTGGGAGGTTCGATGCGTTTTCCTGCCACGATCATGGTGCTCGCCGGCTGTCTGGCCACGGCAGAGCCCGCGCCCAACCCGAGCGACGCAGCCGCCACCCCAAGCTCAGACACCCTGGCCCTGACGCGCTTCCTCCCTGCCGAGAACAAGGGAGGGAAGCTTGACGTCGTGGTCGATGCCCGTGATCCCGAGAGTGGGTGGCTGACGATCACCGAGCGCATCACCGACTTTCACCTCGAACCGCCCCTGTACTTCAAGCCACTCGGCCGGTCTCCAGAGCACGAGTACGAGGACTTTCGGGCTGTCGGGCCGAAGGGCAACCCCATCAAGGTCGAGCGGGATCGAGGCAAGTGGGTGCTGCCAAACTTCAAGGGCACCAGCGTCGAGGTCACCTACCGCGCCAAGCCCGGTGGCATCGGACGCCACGGGCACCAGGGCCTCATCCAGCCCGACTGGGCGAGCTTCGACGGACGCGTGTATCTCATGCCCAAGGGTGCGATGGGCATGTCGGAGATCACGCTCTCCGTTCAGGTTCCCGACGGCTGGGACGTGCACACGCCCTTCCGGGAGCTCGAGGATGGTCGCTACAGCCTCGACACCGTGCCCGACCGCGTGATGTTCGAGTCCCTTCAGACCAGCTGCATCGCACTCGGCGCGTTCGACCGAGACGATCGCACCTATGGTGACACGGACTTTCGGGTCGCGGTGTACTCGGGATTCCCCGAAGAGCACAAGAAGCTCGTCTTCGACAAGACCCACCGCATGGCCGAGTGGTTCGCCGACAAGACGGGCTTCGACCCCGGACACCCGTTCATGTTCGCGTTCCTGCCCATGCCCTTCAAAGACCGTGTCTTCGGCGGAGCGTGGGCCAATGGAGCCTGCTACGAGCAGCCCACGGATCGTCTGCGAAACTGGGAGCTTCTCGGCCACCGCTTCGCTCACCCGATCAACAAGTACCATCCCTCCGGAATGACCCTCCGCGATCCCCAGGACCACTGGTTCATGGAGGGCTGGGCCTCCTACATCGAGCTCATCTCGACCGCAGAGACGGGCATCGGCCATCCTGACCAGCGGGCCTGGAACAAGATGTGGAGCTGGTTCGTGCGCGAGCGTGCCCTGCACCCACAGTACGACCGCGCACTCGCCAAGGAGGCGGGCGCCGGCAAGGACGCGGGCGAGATCCTTCACTACGCGAAGGGGCCGCTCGTCGTGAAGCTTCTCGACGAGGAGATGCGCGCGCGTACGGGCAAGAACATGGAGCAGTTCTTCAAGTACCTGAACGAGAAGTACGGTGGGCACAAGGCCCCCATCCCCCTGCGTGACGAGCTCCACGCCTTCACGGGTGTGTCCTTCGAGCACTTCTGGGCCCGCCATGTCGACAATGCTGGCGCCATCGTGCCGGTCTGGAGTGCGAGCGAGCGCATGCGACCAGCCGCCGAGGCGATGGCGCAAGAGCCACCGATGGCCATGGTCGGAGGGCGGCGTATCCACCCGACCTTCCTCCACTACCTGACCTACTCCGCCAAGTTCGAGAGGTTCGCAGAGATCGAGGACTGGCTCGAGGAGGCCGTGGCGCGTCGTGCAGAGCTCGACCGCCGAGGCATTCGCCCCTGGCCCGCCTGGATGTACGAGGTCGAGTATGGCCTTCATCCCACAGTCCAGCTGCAGATCATGGAGGCTGAGCTCGCCTGGCCCCTACACCTCGAGCCCTCGCTGTCAGCGACCTCGCCTGCACGCGGCGGCTGCGGTGGAGGTGCGACCACCACCGAGGACTCCGCAGGACCCGAGCCGCGCTTCACACTGATCGACGGGCACCCCTCCTCCGTGATCTGGAAGAACCTGCTCCAGCGCGAGCAGGCCTACCTTGGCCAGCTGGTGCACACCGGGCTGGAGGCCATCCAGGCCCATCGCTACTTCAACCAGGGTGACCCGCCTGTCGGGCGTCCGCTGGGCTTCGGACCGAAGCAGTCCTTCATCGGTATGTCGGTGTGGCTCACGCCGCCTGACCGAATCGACTTCGAGATCGAGGTAGACGGCAGCGTGTCCATGGAGAAGCGCTCGGTCTTGGCCGAGCCAGGCTGGCATCGCACCTGGCTCACCATGGAGGACAAGCACCGTCCAGACGGCGAGAAGGTCGTCGTCCTCAAGGTCTACGCCGACGGTGAGCTCGCTGGCGAGCGTGCCTTCTGGCAGCGCACGCTCCCAGAAGACCCCTAGAGCCCGCAGCTCACCGAGCACGCTCGAGCTTGACGAGGACGAGGTCCTCGAAGTGGTACGTCATGTCGTCCATCGTGCAGGTGAAGGACGCTTGCCTGCCGTCGAAGACGGCGCGGGTGAAGATGCCGCGGCCCTTGCAGCCCGTGAGGTCGTCCTGGGACGCGACGAAGAGGGAGAAAGGCATCCCGACCGCGATCTCCCCCCGGACGATGTGCGCCGCGACCTCATCTCCCCAGACCGCTCCCATCCGACGCGCCCGGACCATCGCATCTGCATGCTCGTAGGAGTGGGCCACAAGCCCACGCTCATGCGAGACCGCCCGCCGAACCGGGATCGGTATCGAGTAGGTGACGGAGCACGTCGGCGTGTCGACCAGCATGCGCTCTACGGGACCATGGAGACACCGCACCGACCCCGGGACGATGCCGTCGCGATCGATGGTCGCGCCCTTGGTGGGTGAGATCTCGTAGTAGGCGTGCCCCGTGGGAGTCAGCAGCGAGGCGTCGTAGATCGGTGACTGTCGGGCATCATAGGGCACGCTCTGGCAGTAGCCGCTCGGGAACTTGTCGGAGCCCATCTCCCAGTGGGTGCCTGGACATGCCGTCGCGAGGACCTTCCCTGAACCGGGCCTCGACGCACTGGAGCGTCGGTCCAGAAAGGTCACCTCGGTCTCCTCGGTCCCCTCGATCTTCACCGTCTCGGGCGCCGTGATCGTCCTGGCGACGGAGCCGTGAAGCCCTCTCGCCGTCGTGGGCGTCTCGAGGACGACGAACAGGCTGCCATCGGCCGCCCTCTTGCGGCGAAAGCTTCGCTTCCAGTCCAGGTCCGACAGCCCCATGCTCGCATACCAGCGCACGAGGTAAGGGCGCTGCTTGGCGACGAGGTCTCCCTCGACCGCATCGGGGTCCTCGAGGACCTGAAGCGGCGTGCGCAGGTCCTCGAGCGCCAGGATCGACGCCGCCCCAGGACAGGCCGCCCAGCCATCCGAGACGGGCATTCCCGCGAGGTCGTCGGGCGTGACGCGGATCTCTGGGTTGGTGGAGGCCGAGACCACAGCCATCGCCAGGCGGGTCCACGCGCCGCAGTCCCTGGGATCGAGGCGGACCGCCTCGACGTAGGCCGTCTGCGCACGCTGCAGGTTCTCCTGCCACTTCAGGTTGAAGTTCTGGCCCCGATGCATGTTGAGGTCACCGAGCAGCTCGAAGGCATCTCGGTCCTTCGGGTTCTCAGCAAAGCGCCGGTTGAGCATCGACTCTGCGAGCGGGTAGTCCCCGTTCGCGATGATCGCGCGAATCGGGTCCTCCGGCACGATCTCGACCGGCAGGATCTCAGCCAGCTCACCCGCTCCTCCGCAGGCGAGGCTGGCCACGACGGTCAGGCCCAGAGCCGCGACAGCACGTCGCATCGTCCTCCTCCGAACGCTCGATGACGAGCGTATCAGGGTTCGGCAGCCGGTGGACCTGCATCCGTGCCGAGCACGCGAGCCACGATGGGCGTGACCACCAGCGTGGCAGCAATCCGGAGCGGCTGCATCAGCTTCGTCGCAGCGTAGGCGGCTCCGAGCGTGCCGAGCTCCGCGACCGATGTCCCCACGTCCACGCCCGCTCGAATGGCCAGCCACGAGCCGATGAGCGTCACGGCGAAGATGACGACGTAGGTGCCGATCGCAGCCCGACCGTAGCGCTCGATGGCGCCACTCCACTTGCCCCGGAGTTCAGCCAGCCAGTCCATCATGACAGCACGCTGAGCACCAGCGAGGCGGCCGCCGCAGCTGCCAGAGGAATGGTGAAGTTGTCATCCAGTCGACGCACCCCCACCTCGGCCAGCAAGCCAGCGCTGGCGGACCCCACAGCAACCCCGGCCACCGCGCCGGCAGAGAGCTCGGGATGCAGTGAGGAGAGGAACACCATGACGGCCACGGCACCCGCGAGGATGCCCCCGAGGGTCCCCTCCAGCGTGCGGCCGCGCCCCATGGCAGTGCGCCCCCAGCGACGCCCCACCATCGCAGCGGCCGGGTCTCCGAAGGCGAGAACACACAGCCCGACGGCTCCTGCGAGCGCATCCCCCCAGCAGGCGAGCAGGAACGCCGCCGTCGCATACCAGGTGGCGCTGTTCAGGCGATTCGCCTCATGCGGATGCGCGACCGGTCCGAACAGGCGCATGAGCGCGACGTTGACGCGCCCGTCGAGCCGGCGCCCCAGCTCCATGGTCCAGCCAGCCCCCGCGCCCGCTCCCGCGGCGATGATCAAGGCCTGGTGACTGGGCAGCAGCTCGGCCGCCGCGATGGTCAGCAGCCCCATGCCCATGTGCAGCAGGCTGCGAGCGCGATTCGTGGGCCGTAGGCTCGGCACGTCGACACTGGACTCCCGCAGACTCGCCGCAAGCGCCTCATAGGCCGGCCACACCTCGCGTCGGAAGCGCATCCAGTCCTCGCGAACGTTGACCGCCTCGGGAAGATGAGCCTCGACGGCGGCGGCCAGCTCTGCGAGCCGCTCCCAGACGGGCCCTGGCTCACCCGCCGACTGAAGCTGCTCGCGTAGGCTCACCCGGATGGCCTCCAGGCGCTCGGCGGCCCCTTGACCCAATTCTTCGCGCCACCTTGACGAGTCGAGGTCGCGGAGCAGTCCGTGCAGCTCGATCACGACCGGGCGGCTATCTAGAGCGAGCGCCGTCACCGATCCCCCCCCCACGTCAGCCTGGTTTAGCACGCCTGAGTGATGGCGGGAGTCTGACCTCTCGTTGCCGTCTTGACCTCTGCCCACCATACTGGGAACGTCCGGAGGCTGCCTTGGTCCACCTGCTCGCACTTCTGCTGGCGTTCGCCCCTACATCCTACGCGTCCGAAGTCGGTGACACCGGCGTCGTTCGGGTCGGTGAGCTGCCGACGCTCGGTCCGGACCATCGCGATGGCTACCGGGTCGGTCCTGGCGACGTCGTCGAGGTGCAGGTCGTCGGCGAGGCCGACATCAGCGGGCCCTACGCCGTCGAGCACGCGGGCATGCTCAAGATGCCCTACATCGACAAGGTTCGCGTCGAGGGACTGACTACAGACGAGATCACCTCCGTCATCACAGAGGCCTACACCGCGGGTGTGCTCAACCATCCGCAGATCTCCGTCTCGATCACCGACCATAAGGCGCACATGGTCGTGGTGTCTGGACAGGACGTGAAGAGCCCAGGCCGGTATGCCCTGAGCGGGCCGACCACGGTGCTCGAGATGCTGTCCATGTCTGGCTGGGTCGGCCGCGGTGGCAACAGCCGAGAAGTCGAGCTCTCCCGCCCCGACGGCAGCTCCATGACGCTGGACCTGGCCCGCCTGGCGACCGACAACTCCGCAGACGTCCTGCTCGTCGGGGGTGACCGTGTGACCGTCCGTGAGGGCCACGTCGTCTACGTCGGTGGTGAGGTCTCCAAGCCGGGCAGCGTGACCTTCGCGCCGGGCATGACCATCCTTCAGGCGCTCTCCGCAGTCGGTGGTCCGAGCGCCACCGCGCGCCTCAGGGGCGCGTACGTCCTCCGTGGTGAGGAGCGCATCAACATCAACATCCGGCGCATTCAGGACGGTCGCGAGGCCGACCTCAACCTCGAGCCGGGCGACCAGCTGTTCCTTCGCGAGTCTGCGCTCTAGTCCAGCCATCGCGTGCCGCCGCAGCGGCAAGCGCCCAGAGCCACCAGCCCAGCGTGGGACGTGCGACGAAGGTGTTGCTCACGAGGCAGGTGGCGAGAGCGCCTGCGAGCAGTGCGAGAACGAGCGACCTGTCCGGCTCTGCCGCGCGCCAGACGCGCCGTGCAGCCGCCGCGTGCATGAGCAGCCAAGATAGCGGTCCGATCACTCCGAGCTGGAACCAGAGAGTGAGAGGCTCACTGTGAGGGTCCAGAGGCTTGGACCACAGCTCCAGGTGTCCCCCGAGGCCTAGTCCCGTCAGCCAGAGGAGCGGTCCTCGAGCCTGGAAGGCCGTGAGGGAGTCCCTCCAGATGGCCCCCCGCCAGGAGCCCACGGCCGTCCAGCCCTGCTCCGGTGGCGTGAGCGTGAGGACAGCGAGCATGTCGCCCACGCGCTCGTGCGCGCTCGGACTCACCATCACCACCAGACCAAACAGAGAGCTCCCCGCCAGGAGCGGGCGCCACTGCCGCGTGAGGAGCGCCCAGGACACGGCGGTGACCCCCCAGAGGACCAGGACGGTGCGAACCCAGGTGGCCACCGCCACCACCGCCGCCCCGACCGCCAGTGCGCCGAGCAGGACTCGCGCAGCACCACGGGCACGCGTGGATGCGGCGACGGCCAGAATGACCGTCAGCCCGGCGGTGAGGCCAAGGGTGTGGTGATTGGCGTACAGCCCCGTCAGGCGCGCATAGCCGTGCGAGACGAGGTCATGCTGCTGGCCCAGACCAAGTGCGACCAGCGACGTAGCCACGGGCAGCAAGGCGCCCAGACAGGCGGCGCGCAGCAGCTGCTCGACCGAGAGGTTCGAGCACCACGTCGCCCACCCGACCAGGACAGGTGCTGCGAGCAGGAGTCCATGGCGGCTCGCAGCAGCCATCGAGCTGGGATGAAGCGCAGCCAGCATCACCGTCAGCAAGAATGTGACAGCGGGAAGCAGGAGATCCGCTGGGGGTCGTGTCCGGTAACGGAGGCTCACACTCGCGAGCACGACCAGCGAGGCGGCTGTGCCGAGACGGTTCAGCGGCATGCCGCCGAGCTCCAGCGCCGTCGACAGATCGAGGAGCTGTCGCGTGATCAGCACACCCAGCACCAAGAGCCCTGGTGTCATGCGCGCAGGTCGACCCGCCCCGGGCTCTCACCGAGGTAGCCGAAGCGCCAGGCCGTGAAGACGGCCGACACCCCGACGAGTCCGAGGATGACCGTCCCGAGGACCGGCGCCACAGCCGCTGCGAGGGCCCCCACGGCCGCCAGCATGCCCACGCCCCAGAGCAGGAGGACTGCGCCTCCATGCGACAACCCCAGCTCGAGGAGTCGGTGGTGAATGTGCCCTCGATCGCCCCGAAGAAGAGGCTGACGCGCGACCGCGCGACGCAGCAGCGTCAGGGTGGTGTCGACGAGAGGCACTGCGAGCGGCAGCACGCCTGCAGGCATCGACAGTGTCGTCGCCGCCTCGAGGGAGATGCAGGCCAGCACGGCACCGACGAAGAGGGCGCCACCATCACCCAGGAAGATGCGCGCAGTGTGCGCATTTGTCGGAAGAAAGCCCGCCAGCGCACCAGCCAGGGCAGCCGCCGCCAGGGCGAGTGCGGGAGAGGCTCCTGCCAGCAGCGCAGCGAGGGTGCCGCCCGCGACCAAGCCCAGCCCACCGGTGAGGCCATCGAGACCATCGACAAGGTTGAGTGCGTTCACGACCCCTGCGAACCACACCGCCGTGACGGGGATTGCGAACACGCCGAGTGGAAACACCCCCAGGCCCGGCACGACCAGCACGTCCAGCACGAGTGGGGTGGTCGCCAGGGCTGTCCCGACCGCTAGCTGAGTCGTCAGCTTCGTGAGCGGTCGGAGATCCCAGGCATCGTCGAGCAGCCCCAGCGCGGCCATCGACGAGCAGACCGCAGTCACCACGCCATCCACACCCGCACCGAGCGCGACGATGCACCAGGCCGCGACGACCGCGAGGCCGCCCGTCTTCGGCACCGGCGACGAGTGCAGCTTGCGAACACCATCGGGGAGGTCGAGCCAGCCCAGGCGCCGACCCAGCCAACCAGCGCTAGGCGTCAGCGCCAAGCTGGCAATGAAGGCGACGGCGGCGGCGACAGCGAGCACAGTACTCCGTAGCGTACACCCTCAGTACCTGCGTGTTCGAGGTGTGTCATGGGTGTGGCCACCTCGACGCTCTGCCCGATAACCGGCTACCCTCATGACCATCGCGCGGAGTGCTCATGATCCTGTGCTTGA
>PKDJ01000126.1 GCA_002862545.1 Pseudomonadota bacterium | reverse complement strand
GACCTCTTGGGCCCATGGCTGGTTCGCGTAGCGACCATCGTTCAGGAAGGCATGGGGGAAGGGATGCAGGAAGTATTCGCCGCTCCCGCTGAAGGTCGGCGCAGCGCCAAAGGTGTATGGACGTGCGGCGGGAACAGCGTGCAGCAGAGAGTCTGGCGTCAGGTAGTAGCCGTCCCGAAGCCGGTCCTCCCACCAGCGGAGGAACGCCAGGCTGGCATCGCGGGCCGCCTGCGCCTCGGCCTCTGCCTTGGCCGCAGCGGCCTCTTCGTCCAGTGGAGCGGACGGCGCCGCCGCCTCCTGCTCGTCAGCGGCCTCACCGGCCGGCTCCGAGAGGCCAAGCACCTGCTCCACCTTGCGGGCAGGGACCTCGGCATCGAAGCCGCCGACCTCGTCCCAGAAGGACTGCGTGGGGTAGTGGTTTGCTCGCCACTCGGCCATGAGGTGGTCTCGCCACGAGCCAGCAGGAGCGTCGGCGGCGCCCGTTGCGCGCAGTGCACCGAGGACGATGTCGCCGAGCGACCGCGTGTCGTAGAGAGGGCTCTGCGACGGCTGCCGCAGCAGCCACGTCCCGCGCTTTGGCTCCTCGTCACCCCAGTCCTCGAACGCGCTCGAGGTGGGGAGCACGAGGCCAGCGAGGGCTGCCGTCTCGCTTCCATGCGACGAGAGCGACACGACCAGGTCGGCCTTGCCGATGGCTCCGGTCACATCGAGGTCGCTGGGAAGGTCGTGTACGGGGTTGACGCCATCGTCGAGGAGCAGGACGCCGACCTTGCCACCGGCCAGGTCGGCCAGCAGCGTCTTGACGGCGCTGAAGTCGTGTACCGGCGCCTGGTAGCCGCCAAGCGTGAACAGCGAGCCCGCGGCGCCGCTCACGATGTTGATCAGGTAGGTCGCCACTGCGAGGTCGATCGACGCGGCGGACGCTCCGGCAGCACCACCCGGCAAGGCGAGGGAGGGGCCCGCAGCGATCCGCTCGGCCATCGCCTTGATGGCATCCTCTGTGAGTCCGGAGGCAGCGGCCGCAGCAGCGGGGTCGCCCTTCGAGACGAGCGCCTTCGCTGGGCCACTGTAGCCGTTCTTGTCGGCAACGAGCTTGGCGACGGCGAGAGCCACCTGGGCCTCACTGCCCGGGGTACAGGCGTGCCAGTCGTCTGCGTTGGCACCCGTGAGCGACCGGTGCGGACTGACGAGACCGAGCCTCGCAATCCAGTGCCCGTTGTTCGCGTCACGGGCCTCTGCGAAGGCCGCTTCCGTCCACGCGCCGCCCCAGCTGCCGAGCAGATCGGCACCGAAGGAGAGGACGTAGTGAGCCCCGGCGAGAGAGTAGTGCGGAAGGGCACGCTGGCCGAACAGGGCAAGGGAGGCCGCGGCCTCTGCTCCGTGTCCAAGCGGCTCGTAGAAGACCGCATCGTCTCCCGCCAGCTTCTGCAGCAGCGGCACGATCGAGCCGCTCCGGTAGCGGCCGAGCCATGCGATCTTCTTGCCTGCCTGCTTCGCGGCCTTCAGGGCGCCCGCGAGCGTCTCGAGCGCCGAATCCCAGTCGGTGGGTGTACCACCCGCGCTGCTCCCGTCGAGCGGCTGCTTGACCCGGTCGGGGGAGAAGTGGCGCTGGAGCTCGAACAGGTTCGCGGATGCCACCGCGTTGGCCGCTCGAGCCTGCTTGTTCGCGTCAACGTTGATCACGCGACCGTCCCGATGGACGGCCGTGACCGGGTACGCGTTCGGCCCCGAGAGGACCGACGTGGCGAAGTACGTGTTCGTGCCTGGAGTGACCTGCTCGGGGCGGACGACGTAGGGCAGAAGCTGCTCGACCGGCGTGTAGTACCGGTTGTCGTCGATGCCGCAGGCAGAGATGGCGGAGACGCCACTGCCCATACCGAGGGCCTTCAGGAAGGACCGGCGATTCATGCGATTCCCCGTGGGCTCAGCGGTGGCAGGTCCAGCAGTCCTTCAGCTCTGCACGCCGAAGGTCTGCCTGGTCACCGTAGTTCTCGTCGATGCTTGGATGGCTCGCGTGACAGTTGAGACACCAGCCCATCTGCAGGGTGGACTCTCTCACCATCACGGTCATGACCTTCTCGACCTCTTCTCCGTCTTCGAAGACCGTCTCCTTGGCGCCCTGCAGCTGCACCTGGCCATGGCACTCGGTGCACTGCACACCGCCACGAACGTGACGCTTATGGGAGAAGTAGACGTAGTCGGGAAGGTCGTGAACCTTCTGCCACTCAATCGGACGAGCCTCCTCGGGCGCGATGGGCCCGAAGGGTCCGTCGGCGACCTTGCACGGAGGCTCGGCGCAGTAGTGAGCGTGAATCTTGAGAACGTCCTCGTTCTCCGTCTTCACGTACTCATGGCAGTTCATGCACATCTGTACGGGCGGCACGCCTGCGTGGATAGAGTTCCGCGCCTCATTGTGGCAGAACTCGCAGTTGATGCCGAGAGTACCCGCATGGATGTTGTGCGAGAAGGGGATGGGCTGCTCGAGAGCCTCCGACTTTCCCGTCACGACGCCGGCAGCGATTTGGCCGTTCGCCGGCGTATATTGTGGGATCAGGTAGTGAGGCTCCAAGGGGAAGCGTGCGTCACCCTCTCGGGACGCCTCCTCCACCTCGCAGGCCTGGAGCGTCAACATTGCCATCAGGGTGGCAAGCGCCAGCCGCATCGATGCCCTCCGCCCTCGTCGTGGTTCTTTCAGTTGGGTTCGTGTACTGCACAAGAGGCCCTGGTAGCCATGCGGCGCAATGATTCGCGGCACCGGCGAGAGGCCGCCAGTCGCCACCTCCCAGGGAGGTGTCGGCAGGCTTGGGGCGAATGCAATATTCGGACATCGCAGTTGCCCAAAGCTCGGGGGTCTGATGCGCCAAGGTGTCCTCCTCTCGCTCGTGTCCGTCGGCCTCCTGACGACGGGCTGCAAGCGCCAGGCCGATGATGCCGTCACCGTAGGCTCGGTGTCCGCAGTGGCCCCTGCCGTTGCCGCTGAGCCTACGGCGCTCCCCGGTCTTGCGGCGGCACGGCCGTCAGTGCCGGGGGCGACCGCTCCACCACCTCCGACGCCGGCGGATCTGTACGCGTCCTGTGAGCAGCGCGTCGAGCTGCCCCAGTCCGATGAGGAGTGCGCATCGGATGACGACTGTGGAGCTGGCGGCGCGAGCGGCGAGATCTGCACCACGGCCGCTGCAGTGCCCGAGCTGATGAGCACGGCGGAGAACCGCATGTGCTTTGCGGTCCTCGACACCTGTGGCTGCAACGAGGGCCGCTGTACCTGGTCTCTCCTCGACTCCCTTCCGACTGGAAGCGCGCCCCCTGGAGGGCCTCTCATGCTCCCGCCGACGAAGGGCATGCTTCCACCGACGGCGCCCAGCGAGCCCTCCGACGAGCCGAAGCCGGAGTGAGGCCTCGTCTGACCGGCGGTCGGCTTCGGGGGCGGCCCCTCTCGGCAGATGTGCCGAGTGGCGTCAGGCCGACCTCGGCGCGAGTTCGCGAAGCGCTGTTTTCACTCGTCGGGCACCAACTCGACGGCGTGCGCGTGCTCGATGCATTCGGTGGCACTGGGCTCCTTGGCCTAGAGGCATGCTCTCGAGGCGCCGAGGTGGTCATCGTGGAGCGCAACAGACGAGCCGCGAAACAGATCGAGCGCTGCGCGAAGGCTCTCGAGGTGGCGCCCACCATCGTGCAGGGCGACGTGCTCCGGGAAGTGAGTCGTCTGGGTCGCTTCGATGTCGTGTTGGCCGATCCTCCGTATCCACTTGCGCCGGCGCCAATCGTCGCGGGCCTCGCCTGCGCCGTGGCTGAGATCCTCGTGCTGGAGCAACCCGCGGACCGCGGACCGCCGGTGGCGGATGCGCTCAAGCTGGTCAAGAGCCGAACCTACGGAGGCACGGCGCTACACGTGTACGCAGCGCCGGGAGAAGCACGGTGAGGCTCTGCGATGCGCGCGATGCACTCTCGAGGCTGGCCAGTCAGTCGGTGGTGGCGGAAGGCACTGTACGGCTGGACCTGGGTGCCGAGGTGGCGCGGTTGGCCCTGGATAGTCCGCGGACGGGCAATGCGGTCACGGTCCGCATGATGGCCGAGCTCGCCGATGCCGTGGTGGCGCTTCAGGACTGGGAGGGGGCGGCCCTCGTCGTTGAGGCGACCGGTGGTCGGGCCTTCTGCTCAGGCGGCAATCTCCGAGACGTTCGCCGCGTGATCGACTCCCCAGGGCGGGCCCGGACGATGGCGCTAGCAATGGGAAGAGTCCTCGACTCCTTGCTCGCACTCCCCGTCACATCCGTAGCGGACGTGCATGGGCTCGCCATCGGCGGTGGAGCTGAGCTGGCGACCGCCGTTGACTTTAGGGTGCTCGGGCCCCATGGACGGCTGCACTTTGTACACGGCAGGCTGGGGATTGCCCCAGGCTGGGGTGGGGCTGGCCGGTTGGTCGAGCACATCGGTCGACGGCGGGCGCTGCAGGTTCTGCACGAGGGGAGGGCGCTCGGGCCCGACGAGGCTGCACAGATCGGTCTCGCCGAGGGCGCGCGCTCGGTGGAAGAGGTTTTGGCCCCAGTTCTAGCGCTGGATCCTGCAGCAGCACGCGCGCTCAAGCTGCAGGTCGTTGCTGCTCGCCCTGTTCGCTCCATCGGGGATGAGGCAGAGGCGTTCGCGGCGGTGTGGGGCGGGCCTGCCCACCGAGCAGCTCTGCGGCGTCTTGCGCGTCACTCGCGGTGAGGTTGCTTCTTCTCGGATTGCTGACCCTTGCGTCCTGCGCGCCAAAGCGCACGCAGTCTAGCGGCATGCTTGTCTTGGACGACGGCCCCGAGGCGGCTCGCCTCCAGAGCGTCGTCGGCCCACATGCGTGGACGGGGGCTGGTCTCGAGTTGAGCATTCCGGAGGGGTGGTTCGGGGTTTCCGGCGGGGGCGCGGCCCTAGAGATCACGCATCGGGCATCCGGGGTTGGGCTGGTCCTGCGTGTGGACGACTCGCCTCTCGGCCCCCTGCCGGCACGAGCGGGCTACGCGTTGGTGTTCGCGGACGCTCAAGCCTACCGCGCCGTGCCTCTGCTCACCCCAGGAGGAACTGCGACCTGGAGCTCGACGAGCGGTGACGACAGGCTCATCATCGAGTACTTCGGACAATGCGAAGGGCGCACTGTGCGAGTGGAGGTCTACTGCCCGCCACATCGCACGCTGGCGTCACTCTCCATCGTGCGGACGCTCCTCATGAGCCTCGGGAAAGCGAGCTCGTAAGGTCGCCTCCACCAGCTCCAGGCGCTCTCGGGTCGTTGCATGCTTGGCGACATCTCGGTCTCGCGTAGCCGCCTCGAGCCCCGAGAGGTGCGCGCAGAGGACCCGCAGGTGCGCCTCTAGGAGGGGATCATCGCTCACAAGCAGCCTGGGACCCAGATCGAGGTGTGCACCAGTACTCGGCTCTCGACCGGGGATGGCGCGAATCACCTCCGCGTAGCGCCGAGCCTCTGGTGCGAGCATCTCGTGGTCGATTCGCCACCCGCGCTCGGCCAGGCCTCGTCGCAGAGTTGCGGGGGCGTCAGGGGCATGCACGATCAGCGCACGTCGGGGTCGTGGGCCACGGTCGAGGATGCCGAGGATCGTGTGGGCTCCCATCCCGGCAATGACCGCCGTGTCGACGAAGCGGAAGGGAGCCAGACCATCGGCCACGACCCATGGAACGTCGCGTCGTCCAATCCGCCCCGGCATCCGCTCTGTCGCTATGGCTCCCACTGCCGAGGCGACGTGCCCGTGGTCCGCACCGACATCGACGAGTATCCCTGGTTCATCGGGGATCAGGGCCGCGAGGGCTCGCCTTCGAGGGCGTCCGGCGCGCTTCATCGGTCGAGGCCCGTCAGGCCGACGCGGCTTGCGTCGGCAAGCGCCGACCCAATGACATCGAGTCGGCGATTGAGCGAAGCGATGTCGGCATTCCTCGCAGTGTCCGTCTGCCGTAGCCTACCAGCCGCGTGATCGGCTTGAAGATCCTGCGACCCGTGGGCCTCCAGTAGTTCTACGTCTACCAGCTGTAGCGCGGCGGCAGGATCGGAAGCGGCGAGAGCGCCCACTTGCCGATCGAGCTCGCGGAGTCGTCCTCGTAGGTCCTGCGCCGCGGCATCGGCGATGTCGACAGTGCTCAGCGCTCGTCGGACATCGGCGATCCTGCGCTGCAGCAGCTCCACGTTGCCCTCGAGCCGTGGTGGAGCGACAGGCGCAGTCTCGCCGAGTCGTCGCGCGGGAGGCACCACGAGAGGCAGCAGCGTCAGTCCGAAAAGCAGCGCAGCCAGGGCACCGAGCGGGGACAGGCCGGTGAAGAGTATGGCTGCGGCCAACACGAGGGCCGCGGAAGAGCCACCCAACACCGAAAGCAAGGCCAACCACACTAGGGGCCCCGCTCCCCGATGCACATGCACGTCGACCCCCAGCTCTTCGGTGAGTGAGCGCGCCAGGTCGCGCGCCTGACGCTGAGTTGCTGCCGTAGCCACGACCACGGGTGCTCCGACCGAGGCGCAGTTGTCGATCCATGCGGCCGGGGCCCGGGCGGCACCTGCGATAGCGCTGCGCTCGGCCGGCGTTGAGCGGGCAAGGGCTCTCGCCGTGATGATCACAGGGAAGCCGCCGGAGTCAGGTTGGTGGACCCGTGGCCGCGGCTCGTCCACTTGCGTGGGCCCGCTGGGCTGCGTCTCCGGTGCCGAGGGGTCTGCAAGCACCGTCAGCGCTTCAGCCCCATCTGGTTCACCATCCAGGAGGCGCGTGAGGGCCTCGTCGAGAGGGCGACTGCCCGTGTCTGGCTTGGACTGTAGCGTCCGCCCCGACACCAGCCGGTGGACGAGGTGGGCGACGGCGGCCTCGTGGCTGCTCACCGACGGCGGCATGAGGGTCGACCGCTCGACCACTGTCGGCGGTGGACCCGAGGGTGCGAGCCAGATGCCAACATCCGACAAGGCGACATCTCGAGGACGAATACCTGCCAGCAGCAGGGGAGGAGGTACGGCCTGTAGCAGCATGGCGCCGACAGCAGCCCCTGCGCCGGGCGAGAGACGGCCCGCTTGCTCGAGGGTGGACGGTACTGCCGGGCGAACCACCCACGCGGAGTTGGGCCCGTCGACTACCGCAAGCGGGGCGCCCAGCCCGCCTGCGCGATGTAGGGCCTCGTGGACCTCGAGAAACTGGTCTCGTGTGGCCTGAAGCGAGCCTGGCTGAAGGCCAACCGCCTCGAGGGCCTCGCCTGTCTCGAGGTCGACCACGGACCAGCGCCGGCCTCCTCGGGGTGCAGCGAGGCGGGACTCCAGCCTCCAGCGGCCAGCGATGCGATCGCCGATCTCCACGCGTCAGCCGCCGCGTGTGAATCGCATAGTGACGTTAAACTGGCAATGCTGGGCTTCTTTCGAGATCATCACAGAGCCATTACCATCGACCTTGATGCCGAAGGTCACGTCAACGTCGCAGCCGGCCGACTCCATGGTGGGAGACAGGCCATCGCTGAAGGAGCGACCGAGCTTCCCGACGGCGTCGACGGAGTTGAGGAAGGCCATGATGGGATTGGGCCGGATCTCTAGGTCGCTCTTGCTGAATGCGCCGGTGGTCTCCGCCTCCAGCAGCAGCATTACGTCGTCGGTCACCTGCGTCATGAAGAAGGCCATGAGTACTCCTCGGCTCGGACACTGGGTGTACCACGAACCGAGGGCGGGACGGTTCACGGAAGGGTCAAGCATCGCGGGTGTCTTGGCCCTCGAGTGAAGGGTAGTGCGGAGAGTGCAGCACGGCGGGACGCCCGCCTCGCGACGATGCATTACCAGAGGGGGGGAGAGCTTACGGCAATGTGGTGGTTCGTGTTGACAGCCGGGGCAGGAGTGCCAGCCGGCCTCTTGCCAGCCTTGGCACCTTGGGATGCTCCGGAGCAATACGCCGCTCATGCTGAGGCGAGTGGCCTGGATGATGCCCTCGTCTGCGAGCCAGTGCTTCCAGGTGAGGCTCGACTCTGCCTGAAGGTTCAAGAGGAAAAGCGCCGGCGGTGGGTCACTACGGCTGACCTCGACCGCTGGGGCGCGGCGCCTCGCGCGCTGTTCGACCACCTGCGTGCCGAAGCGCGCAAGCACCCTCTAGAGATCGAGCGCGTGGGCATCGAGGACATGGATTCCCACTACGCACGTCTCCGTGACGGTGACGGCTGGGCCGCTGTCGCGGTGCTCGCACCGGAGCGCCTTGCCGAAGCGCTCGGTGGGGCCCCCATCTTGTTGGGGGTTCCTGTGGATGGCGTGGCGATGGCGTGGAAGCCCGGCGCTGAGGAGGTCGACAGGGTCATGCTGATCGGTGTCAGGGAGGTCTATGCGGGCATGCCCGGTGGCATCACTCCCGCCGTCTATGCATGGTCGGACCGGGGCTTCACACTCTTCGGTAGAGCAGAGCCGAAGCCCTGACCGGACAGTCAGGGCACGGGACTCTCGGGTGGTGAGAGCAGGTCCACGTCCACGGGCTTGACGGGGTCGAGGGCCAGGAGAAACGCCTCGAGGTCGCCCTTGTCGGTGTCGCTGAGTCCGAGCGGGACGATCAGCTCCTCGCGGTGGCCGACCGAAGGCACCTCGTCGGCCCGGTCGTAGAAGTCGATCACGTCGGCGAGAGTCGCGCGCGAACCGTCGCGCATGTACGGCGCCGTCGCAGAGACGCCTCGCAGAGACGGAACCTTGAACTGGCCGAGCTGTTCGGAGGACTGCACGAGAATGTCGAGGCGCTGGCCCCCTGCCTCGGGGTCGTCCGACCAGCGGCCTGCACCGTTGAACTCGTCACCGAGCAGGGTGGTGATGCCCTGAAAACGGCCGTAGTCGAGGTCTAGGCTGGCGAGCCCTACGTTGTGAAACTCCCGATTCGTGGTCAGCCCTCCCGCGTGACAGAAGTGGCAGTTGGCGCTGCCAGCAAACAGGCGCAGCCCGCGCTGCTCCGACTCCGTCAAGGCTGCCAGCCCATCAGGGTCACCTGTCTCCAGGGCTGCGACGAACTGATCCACTCGTGTCTCGCCGAGGAGCAGGGTGCGCTCATAGGCGGCGATGGACTTCAGCAGGTTGACGAAGATCTCGGTCACGACCTCTTGGTCGGCCTCTGTCATTCCGTCCCAGTAGAGCGTCTGTAGATCGCCTGGCTGACCGGGGCGGCCCTGAGGTGGGAACCGGCTGCCGTCGGAAAGGTCGGGCAGCGGACCGAACAACAGCTCGTAGGCCTCGGTGAGATCGGGATCGGATGTCACGAGATGAGCCACCGCGAGTCGGCTCGTGTTCTGCTCGCGCGGATTCTCGAGCGGCCCAGCTGCTTGCGCCCAGTGGGAGTCGGCGCGTCCGTCCCAATAAAACCAGCGACTGTACGCGGTGTCCCAAATGGATGGCGTGTGCCTGGCGACGCCTGGCTGGGTGGCGAGGGCGTCGGTGAACCCCATCGAGGGGTCGTGGCAGGTCGAGCAAGAGGTCTCGCCATCGTCCGACAGGCGAGGGTCGTAGAACAGCCAACGACCGAGGTGTGCCGCATCAGGGTCGGCAGAGAAGCGGTTCGTCGGATCGGGCTCGGGTGGCGAGAGGGTCATGCGCCGTGCTCGGGCGAGCACGTCCTCCGGAAAGGTGACCAGCGTTCCGGGCGCGGTGCTCTCGGAGCCCGTGTCGAGCGGGAGCTCTACCCGCTTCTCCCCGCAGCCAAGCGTGGAGCCAAGCAGCATGCACAGTGCAGTGGGTCTCATACACCGAGCCTAGCGACCCATCGGCGAGTCGACCAGCAAGGTGGCGGCAGCCGCAAAACCAGAACACCCCCGCAGTGAACTGCGGGGGTGCCAGTGGAGCTGATGGGACTCGAACCCACGACCTCTAGAATGCCATTCTAGCGCTCTCCCAGTTGAGCTACAGCCCCTTGAGCGACGCGCATGTAATCGGACCGCCCCCGCGCTGCAAGGGCTCCAGTCATGTCTCTTCGTCTCCCACCAGCTTGCCGGCCCGCAGAGCGTCAATACGCTCCTCGAGCTCTACGATTCTCGACATTGCACGCCGCAGCGCAGGATGGTCCACCTCGCCGGACTCCACGAGATTGTGCGCCGTCTTGCCTAGGCGTCTCCAGAAGTGGTCGAGGTCGCGCTGCGCCTGCCGCAGCTCAAGACGCTGTCGGCCCGTCCGTGCCGCCTTGCCGATCTCGGCGCGGCCACGGTTGACGGCTCGTCGAAGGAGTACCGAGACGAGATCTCCCAGGGGGGATGGGGGCTCGCTGCTCCCGGTGTCTTCGGGCATGGGGTCTCCTAGAGAGCGGGGCCGCTATCCCGCAGCCATGCTAAGGGGCAACGCATGCGAGCGTTCGCCGCATTCGTATACGGACTTGCAGTCATCGCGGGCTGCATTGTCTCGGCTCTGGTGATCGGCACGCTCGGCGCCTTGCCGTTCATCATCGTTCCTCGCGGGCGGCGAGAGCGGTGGACCGTGCGAGTGGCGCAGGCCTGGTCTTGGTTCGTGGTGCGGGTGCTTCTCGCGGCTCGGCCAGAGGTCACCGGAGACAGTGGGCTAGGGCCTCGCGAGGGTGCGGTGGTCTTCTGCAACCACCGCTCCTGGCTGGACCCGCTGCTCCTGATCATCCACCTGCGCTCTAATGGCCTGTCCAAGCGCCAGATCTTGTGGCTTCCTGCAATCGGCTTCTATGGCTGGCTCACGGGTGCCATCTTCTTGGATCGGCGTAGCGAGGCCTCCCGTGCGCGCGCCCGGGCGGAGGTCATCCGCATGGTGGCTGCTGGGCATCGCATCCAGGTGTTCCCCGAGGGCACCCGAACTCGGTCAGGAGAGCTTCGAGAAAGGGTCTACCTGACAACAGCGAGAGACGCCTTCGAGCACAATCTTCCTGTTGTGCCTTGTGCCGTCATGGACACCGAGCGCAGTCTGCCCGTTCCGATGATCGGAGCCTTTCCATTCGCCCGTGTCAGGCTTCATGTCGGCGAGGCTCGCTACCCTCGAGACCATGCCGACGCCGAAGCCTTCGCGCAGGCTTGTTGGCTCGCCGTGCAACAGCTGGTGAGCGGCCTCGAGGAGGAGCGCTCACCAGGCGGTGGAGAAGTCGCACCGGTCGTCTGACCCCACCTCGGAACAGATCGTCGGATGGATGATCTCCGGTGCCCCGGCCCAGGTGGTGAGCAGCAGGTGGAGAATCTGCTCCAGGGCGGCATCCGCAGCGAGGGTGTCTCGCCCTGCAAAGCCGTGAACGTCGTACTGCCCTTCCTCGGGCACACGAAACTGGGTGAGCGCTGCTCCAGAGGTGACCACTCCTTCGACCGGCTGGAGTCCGACCACGGACTGGAGTGAAGGCGAGAGCTGACCTGCCTGAAGTGCATTCGCGAGCAGCTCGGTTCCTAGATTGGGCAAGATCGGATCATCCATCACTTGCTGCAGGAGGAACGTGCCGCCAGCCTCCAAGGCCTCGTCACCCCAGACTGCGCCGTCGACGTCGTCCCAGTTGTTCTGGGCCATGACCATCGCCACCTGGAGGTCGAGAGGGTCGTTGTAGACCTCGAGCATGATGCTCTCCATGCCGGATTCGTACAGCAGGGAGTAGGGCACCATGTGCGTCCAGCCGGCGCCGGGCACGTTGAGAACCGCAGTCTGGAGGCGTGGATCAGCGCTCACGACGACGGCACCCATCGTGCCGCCCATCGAGCCGCCCAACCAGGCAACATCGTCCGTGAGGGGGTAGCGCCCTGCAGCGGGATTCGGTTCTCCGAGCAGGGTCTCGCCCGCCATGGTCTCGCCCAGCACGCCGTCGAGCGCCGTCAATAGTACAGTGCCTCCGGCGAGCGCCTGCATCAGGCCGGCGGTGCTCCGGGCCGAGCCCTCCAGGAACGTCGCGAAGTTCACGAGGGTAAAGACGAAGTCGTCCCCGGTCCAGCCGTCGAAGCGAAGTGACAGCTTGCCGATGCCTTCTTGACCGAGCTCGTCGTCGAACGAGGGATCGGTGACGTCGCCCCCCGTGCCGTGACCGAACAGCGCGATTCGGTAGTCACCCTCCGCTGCAGGGATGCTGAGCCGAAACGTGATGTCAGTCAGGCCAACGACTCGGGGTAGTCCTCGACTGTCCAGTGCGAGGTGGCCGTCTTCTTGGAGAAAGCTGGGCGCGCCCGTGAGCTTGCCTCGGACGATCGCAGCAACCCCAGCCGAGGGAGCGACAGAGACCGACTCGATCTCTACGTCGAGATCTTCGACGCCTTGGTCGAGAACGTCCATCATGTGGTGCATGCGGTGCGTCGGATCGGCGGCGCTCCTCGTCGTGAACTCCGTGAGGCGGACGACGCTCTCGAGGTCGACTCCGGACCGCGTCAGCGCATCGACCACAGGCGCGAAGTAGCCAGCACGGAGCGCCTCGTAGTCAGTGGTCGGGGGCGTGAGGCCCAGAGCGACCTCGACTTCTCGTGGACGCTCCGCGGAGCCGACGGACGAGAGAACCACCGCGACATGGTCGGCATCGGGCGCCAGAACCTGTACAGGTCGGCCTACGAGGAGGTAGCGTGAGTCGCGTGGGGTCGAGAGGTCTCTCCACTCGCTTCGGTAGGCCATCCTCTGACCCTCGAGGGGATGTCCGCTCTGGATGTTGATGACCTGCAAGGGCGAATCTGCACTGAGGCTACTCGCCGGGTTCCAGTCTGCCGCTGCGAGGTCCACGGGGACCTCGAATCCGAAGACGACTCCCGTTGCACGCGAGAAGCCATCGGCGAGGTTCATGAACGTGAGGTCATCATCAACCGGAGTGGCTTCCGTCGTGACCGCCACCCGCAGCCCTGTTGCCGTCGAGGCGTCCGCGACCGTAAAGGTGTTGGATGGCCACGGCAGCGCGCAGCGCGTGTCATCGGTGAGGTCGCACGGAGCCGAGAGGGGACCACGGACACCGGCCTCTCGGGGCACCACCCGGACGCTGCCCGCGTCATCTGCAGCACACGCTCCCAGGCCGACGAGGGCGAGGAGCTGTGGCACGACGCGAGCAAGAGCGAGTGCCCGGAGCGGGGCTCGAACCCGCACTCCCGACGGGGAAGGGGATTTTAAGTCCCCTGTGTCTACCAGTTCCACCATCCGGGCACCTTGCGGTCGAATCTACCGAGAGAGAGCGTCGACGGCCACCGCGAGGGTCTCGGCAGTCACCGCGACTGTAAAGCGACCCGCCTGCGAGCCATCCTTGTCGACGATGAGCGTGGTCGGCACGCTGTCGGGCCAGCCTGGAACAGCCCGCCGCAGCGCGCTGGCGGGGTCTGGGTCGTCGAGCTGCACCGATGTGACGCCCGACACGTTCTGCTCACGCAGGAAGGGAATGACCTTCGAGTCACGGAGCCCGATGAGGTCGACGTTCACGAGGACGACCTCCACCATGGTGTGGCCGCGAGCATAGGCGAGGAGCTCGGGGATCTCTGCTCGGCATGGCCCACACCAGGTCGCCCAGAAGTTGACGATGCGAACCTGGTCCGCCGGGGCGGTGATCAACTCCGTGAGCTGCTCTGCTGAGACAGGCCTGAGCGAAGGTGCCTCCGGACTCGCCAGAGCACAGGCCAGCACGGTGAGGATGGTGAGCATCAGCCCTCCACGCGGCGCGAGAGCGCAAGGTCAGACAACGGGTAACCCGGGAGAGCGCCGGCTCCGCACAGCAACCCGCCGCCGACGGTCAGGATGTCGGGCGCCAGTAGAATGAGTGCTGTCTCGGTCGGCCCGTCTCGAACCTGTGCCCAGGAAGCCGAAGCGGCGGGCAGGGCTCCTCGGCCCCTCATGACGGCTTGGGCAGGCGCGTAGGCAAGCCCCCAGCGCACCATGAACGACAGACCAGTGCCTAGGGCTACTCCAGCAGCGACGACGGCCGTTCCGAGGCTGTACCAGCCAGCCCCGAGCATCGTCAGGCCCGCGGCGACCAATGGAATAGCACCGACGCCGGCAGCGACTAGACGAAGCGCTGCGGTCATGATGTGTACCCCGATGAGGGGCAGGACTGCTCCTCGACTCTCGAGTCCGCCAGCCAAGGCTCCCAAGTGAATGACCATGGCGCGGAGTGGGGCTCCGACGATCTGCGCCACCCACCAGCTGCCCACCGACCACAGAGCCCAGTGCTCAACGCTCGACGACCAAGCGAGCCGAAGGCAGAGCACCACCGCGAGATCCAGTGCGAGCAACCCAGCGGCGGGCACGAGGATCCGGACAGGATCATCGAGCTCTGCTTGCCAAGCATGGTGGAGGCTGACGGAGGGACGCTCGGACATCACTGCGAGGTTACCGTGCCACGGGAGGACGCGTGGCTCGTCTCTCGATTCTGGGTCTCGTGAGCGCTGCGTTGGTCGCGGGCTGCAGCGCCAAGAAGCGGCAGCGGACGAAGGAGCCTATCGACGAGCTCCTCTCCCTGGCTGACGAGCAGTGGCGCGACCGTGGCCAAGTGGGCCTCGACCAACTCGATGCTGCGCTCATCGATGCTGACTCGCGGCGCCCAGGTGACCGAGAGGTCCTCTGGCGACTCGCACGCGTTGAGGTGGCCCGGGGCCTTGCGGCCACCGAAGAGCGCTCCAGAGTCGTGCACTTCGGCCAAGCCAGGGAATTTGGACTGAGGTGCCTGGACCGTCATGGTGGCTTCCGGCAGCAGCGGCGCCTTGGAGAGTGGACCACCGGCTTGGACCTGCTCCCGGCGGCGTTCGCTCCCTGCGCGGGGTGGGCATCTGTGGCCTGGGCTCGTTGGGTGACGATGGTTGGACCAGAGGCGGTCGCGTTGGACCGTCAGGGCGCTGTGGCCCTCGGTGAGTGGGCCAGTGGTGCAGCGCGCCCGGATGTCGCGGGACTCGGAGCCTGGGCGCTTGCAACCCTCGGAAGCGCCTCGCTCGACTGGGTCGAGCGCGGACAAGTGCTCGGGCACTACGCGACGGCGCGTCGCGCGGGCGTCGGTGGACTGTGGCTCGAGGCTGACCAGCTCGTCTGGGTTGCCCGACCGTCGGGCGACCAAGAGATGATCGAGAGACTCGAGGCACGACTCCGGGATACCCGGGCTGATGTGCCCGAGGATGCCGCGGCGCGGCGTGTCATCGACTGACACGCCGTGTGTACGCTCAGGAGGCCTTCGGCGGAGCCGGACGCGGGCGAGACCGCCGCGTGGCCTGGCGTGCGGCGCGTCGAGCGGCGCGACGCAGAGCCTTGCGGCGACGCTTCTCGGCGAGACGCTGCTTCAGGCGGCGCTTCTCACCCGGCTTCAAGTAGAAGCTGTTCTTCTTGATGTCCTTGCGAATTCCCTCGCGCTCCACCTTACGGCGGAAGCGGCGCAGCGCCTTCTCGAATGGCTCGTTGTCGCGGACGGTGACGAGAATCACGAGGCAATCTCCGGTAGGTTGCCGGCGGTCGCATGGGGTGCTGAGTGACCGGCACTGGAATGACAGGATCAGGGACCCGCGCAGTTAGCGTGTTCCGGATGATGCCGCCAGTCTCAGAAAACGACTCCTGCGCTCATGCCATAGAAGACGATCGTGTGCAGCCCGCCTTCTAGGCGAACGCTCGCCCGATCACCGAAGTTCATTCGCAGCGCTGCGAGTACATCCACGATGGGCAAGACGGGCGGGATCTTGGCGGGGTCGTCGGGGATTTCGCCATCGAGGAACCGCTTGTACGCCGGGTTTCCTTCATCATCCGCGAGCCATCGCTCGATCTTTCCAGTCACGACACCGACACCGAGGCCGCCGCCCACAAGGAAGCTCAGTCCAAAGGCGCCGCCGGTCTTGCCCTGATCGAGCAGCGGAATCTCGTGCGCAT
>PKDJ01000072.1 GCA_002862545.1 Pseudomonadota bacterium | reverse complement strand
GCCAGACCCATCGGGCAGATCAACGGAGCAGGCCACCAACGCCAGCGTGAAGGACTTGCGCCACATCGCTGCTTCACCCCACTGGCGAAGCCTAGCATGCTTGCCGGGAGTGCTCAGCGCTTCTTCGGGCGGTCTGTTGGCTCACCGGTGCCTGTGAGATCGAGTGAGCCATCGATGATCACGGTGCCGGCTCCACCCTGAACCTCCTCGACGAGCAGCGTTGCCTGCAGCCCCTGGAAGGTCTCCCGGCGGCTGGAGGGCATGGACGTGTTCAGGGCGCTCTCGATGGTGCGCAGGATCACGCCCTGTCCGAGGAATGCGAGCGGGTCGACCAGCGCAGCCCCTGGCGAGGAGCCGATCTGCTTCACGTCGGTCGGCACCAGAACCACCCGCTTGGGCTTGGCCTCGACAGCTCCCGTGATCTCGTAGTCGCGCCACCACCCGCGGCCGGCGACGCGCCAGAGGCGGAGTCCCAGCTCGAAGGCGTCGTCGTCGATCGCGAGACGGGTCGGCTCCGCCACCACGTCGAAGTCCAGCGGCTCCGCTCCCATGGAGGCCCGACGCGCAAGTGCCAGGAGGGCGGGTGAGCTCATCTCCAGTGACCAGCCGCTCGCAGGGGCGGTCTTGTCCGTGACGACCACCTCGTCCACGCCTGACTCGGTCAGGAGGCGAAGCTCGATGGAGCCCTCGCCTGGAACCACCGAGACGGCCCGAAACGGAAGCGTGGCGTCGCCGAGGTCCGCGATGGTCTGGGTTCCGATGCTCGAGACCAGGTTGTCGTCGACCCAGTCTTGAAGGAAGACCGAGAGGTTGCCGACTCCGGCGACGACCGTGCCGAGGCCGAGGCGAACGGACTGAATCGAGCGCGGCGTGGCGGTCAGCTCCCAGTGCGGGGTCGCCCGAGCCAGGTCGAGCGCCACGTCGAAGGTCGCCCCTCCATCCACGGGGACTCGGGTCGTTCCCAGTGCAGTCTCGACCCGCACTGTTCCTTCCAGATCGACATCCAGCTGGAGGCACTCGCCGCACTTCGTGGCTCGTCGCACCTTGATGCCGCTGATCGTGAGTCGCGGCCGGATGGTGGCGAGTCCGAGCTCGAGCCGCTGGGTCAGTGTGGCCTCCTCCTGCAGAATCGTGAGGAGCGCCTGGTCGACCGTCTGCTGGGAGAGCCGCAAGACGGCATCGGGCCGCCAGGTCTTGGGCGCAGGCCCCGGCATGCGGAGGGCCTCATCTCTCGCAGCCTCGAATGCCGGAATGACCGAGGCAGCGCATCCGGGAAGCAGCAGGATCGACAGGGCGAGGAGGCGCACGGTGACTCCGGGGCGGTGCAGCGCTCGGCGAGGCTCGGACGGTCGGAAGGAGAGGGTAGCGCGGAACACAGAGCGGGGCGGCCCAGCTTCCCAATGTGCAGGTCTGTGGCCCGTTCCCCGAGTCCTTTTCTCGGCCTGATGGTCCACGACGTGCTCGACAGGCGGTCAGCGCCCTCCTGGAAAAGGCACCGCAGATGGCGCCGGGTCGGGGCTTGGCAGCGGCACTCCACGCGTCGCTGGATTAGAGCGCCGCGTCGTCAGGAGTAGAGCGATGCCCGAGGAACTCCCCGCTGCTTACGATCCGCATGCGGCCGCCTCCAAGTGGTCCGAAGCCTGGGCCGAGGCCGATGTCTACCGCGCCGACCCCGGCGCAGAGGGGCCGGCCTACTCTGTCGTGATCCCACCTCCGAACGTGACGGGCAGCCTGCACATGGGGCATGCGCTGAACAACACGCTTCAGGATGTCATGGTTCGCTACAAGCGAATGGATGGCTTCAACACCGTGTGGGTGCCTGGAACCGACCACGCGGGTATCGCCACCCAGTGGGTCGTGCGCCGCAAGCTGGCTGCCCAGGGCATCGACTACCGTGACCTCGGGCGCGATGGCTTCGTCGAGAAGGTCTGGGAGTGGAAGGCCGAGGCCGGGGGCACCATCGTCAACCAGCTCAAGCGGCTCGGGGTCTCCTGCGACTGGTCCCGAGAGCGGTTCACCCTCGATGAAGATCTCCAGAAGGCCGTCGCGGAGCACTTCGTGGCGCTCTACGAGCAGGGCCTCATCTACCGTGGGCAGCGGCTGATCAACTGGGATCCGATGGACCAGACCGCCTTGTCGGACCTCGAGGTCGAGCACGACGAGAACGTCCCGTCGGAGCTCTGGTCCTTCGCGTACCCCATCAAGGAGGAGGATGGCGGTGGCGAGATCGTCGTCGCGACCACCCGTCCCGAGACGATGCTGGGGGACACTGCCGTGGCGGTGCACCCGGATGACGCCCGCTACAAGCACCTGATCGGAAAGACGCTGACCCATCCCTTCGTCGCGCGGGAGATTCCGATCGTCGCCGACGCGATTCTCGTCGATCCAGAGTTCGGAACGGGTGCGGTCAAGGTCACGCCGGCGCACGACTTCAACGACTTCGACGTGGGCAAGCGTCACGACCTGCCGATGATCAACATCTTGAACCCCGACGGCACGATGAACGGGCAGGCGGGTGAGTTCGAGGGGCTCTCGGTCAAGGACGCGCGCAAGGCCGTGAAGGCCAAGATCGAGGAAGTGGGGCTGTTCCGTGGGAGCAAGGCTCACACCATGAACCTCGGCCGGAGCCAGCGCTCAGGTGCAGTCGTCGAGCCGTACCTGTCGACCCAGTGGTTCGTGCGGATGAAGCCGCTCGCCGGGCCAGCGCTCGCGGCGGTCGAGAACGGCTCTACCCGGTTCGTTCCCAAGCAGTGGGAGAACACGTACTACGCGTGGCTCCGGGACATCCGGGACTGGTGCATCAGCCGGCAGCTGTGGTGGGGTCACCGCATTCCCGCCTGGTACTGCGACGACTGCGACGAGGTGGTCGTGGCGCGCGAGACACCCGAGTGCTGCCCTGGCTGCGGGTCGGCCAACCTCCGGCAGGACGAAGATGTCCTCGACACGTGGTTCAGCTCTGCGCTCTGGCCGTTCAGCGTCTTCGGTTGGCCGGAGAAGACCGAGGATCTGGAGCGGTACTACCCGACGAGTGTGCTCGTCACGGGCTTCGACATCATCTTCTTCTGGGTTGCCCGGATGATGTTCGCGGGCATTCACTTCATGGGGCACGTGCCCTTCAGTGATGTCTACATCCATGCCCTCGTCCGAGACAGCCAGGGCCAGAAGATGTCGAAGACGAAGGGCAACGTCGTCGACCCACTTGAGGTGATCGAGCGCTGGGGGGCCGATGCCTTCCGGTTCACCCTCGTGGCCTTCGCCGCCCAGGGGAGAGACGTCCTCTGGGACGAGAAGCGGGTCGAGGGCTACCATCGCTTCACGACCAAGATCTGGCAGGCCCTGCGCTTCTGTTTCCTCAATGCGGAGGGCTATGACCCGAGTGGACCGATGGAGCTCGGCCCCTACGATCGGTGGATTCAGGCGCGAACGGGCGCAGCCGTCGAGCGAATCCGCGCGGCACTCGACGAGTACCGCTTCAACGAGGTGGCGACCGAGAGCTACGCCTTTGTCTGGGGCGAGTTCTGCGACTGGTACATCGAGCTCTCCAAGTCGACGCTGTACGACCCGGAGGTGCCCGAGGCGCGAAAGAACGCCGTCAAGCACACGCTCTTCTCGACGATGGGCACCATCGTGCAGCTGCTGCATCCCATGATGCCCTTCTTTACCGAGGAAGTCTGGTCACGCCTGCCAGGCTCCGAGGGCTGGGTGACGCAGAGTCGCTTCCCCGTCGCCGCTGACTTCCCGTCCGACCCTGAGACGCTCACCGAGGTGGCCGTCCTGCAGGCAGCCATCACGGAGATCCGCCGCATTCGAGGGGAGATGCAGATCGCGATGCGCAAGCCGATGCGCCTGCTCGTCGGAGATGACCACCTGCTCGAGCTCCTGAAGAATCACGCTCGGGCGCTGAAGGAGAACGCGGGCGTGAGCCTCGAGCGCCTCACGGAGCGTCCTAACGGCGCCGCCACGGCCGTCGTGTCGGGGGTCGAGTGCCTGCTGCCACTGCAGGGTGTGGTGGACTTCGAAGAGGAGCTAAGGCGACTCGACAAGGTCATCGCGAAGGCCGAGAAGGACATCATCCAGCTGGACAAGCGCCTCAAGAACCCGCGCTTCGTCTCCAAGGCGCCGCAGCACGTGGTGGACGAGGTGCAGGGCAAGCGGGATGTCGCTCAGACCCGCCTCGAGACCCTCACGGCCAGCCGCACCCGCATCGTCGAGGCCATGGGATGAACCTGCACGCGCTGGTCCGAGCTGCGCTCGACGAGGACTTGGGACCCGGAGACCGAACGACCGAGGCGTGCATTCCCGCCGAGGCTGTAGGTCGGGGGCACGTGCGTGCGAAGCAGTCCCTGATCGTGGCGGGGCATGGGCCCGCAGCGGAGGCCTTCAGAGCGGCTGGGGAGCGCATGGGTGGGGCCTGCACCTATGCTCCCTTGGTCGAGGAGGGCACCCGGGTCGAGCGTGGCACCGCGGTGGCTCGCGTGGAGGGCTCGCTGCGGACCCTGCTCACGGGAGAGCGTCTGGCGCTGAACTTCTTGATGCGGCTGTGCGGCATCGCGACGCACACGGCCGCGCATGTCGAGGCCGCGGGCGGGCTCGTGCAGGTGGTCGATACCCGCAAGACGACACCCCTGCATCGTGCCCTCGAGAAGCATGCGGTCCGCTGTGGCGGAGCCATGAATCATCGCTACGCGCTGTTCGACGGGGTGATGGTCAAGGACAACCACATCACGGCAGTGGGCTCTCTTGCGGATGCCGTCGCGCGGGCGCGAGCCGTCAACCATCACCTGATTCGCATCGAGGTGGAGGTCGAGACGCTCGCTGAGCTCGACGAGGCGCTCGGTACCGCCGCCGATGTCGTGCTGCTCGACAACATGTCGGACGAGGACCTCGCCGAGGCCGTACGGGTGACGAGGGCGCGGAAGCCGTCCGTGATCCTCGAGGCGTCTGGAAACATGGACATCGAGCGCATTGGGCGAATCAGAGGGCTCGGCCTCGACCTGATCAGCGTTGGTGGCTTGATTCACCAGGCCCGCTGGGCAGACCTCTCCCTCAAGCTCGACAAGTGAGGCTCCTGCGTGTCGCCGAGTCCGCGTCGACGAATGACGATCTGACCGCACTCGCAGCGAGGGGCGCACCCCACGGGACGGCCTTGCTCGCTGACCGGCAGACGGCGGGTCGCGGGCGGCTCGGGCGCGTCTGGGAGTCGGGAGAGGGGAACGTCGCCCTCTCCGTGTTGCTGCGACCCGACCTCCCGCTCGAGCGCGTCCCGCTCCTCTGTCTTGCAGCTGCGGTGGCCGTTGCTACTGCCGCCGGACCGGCCTACCGGATCAAGTGGCCGAATGACGTGCTGGCTCCCGATGATCGAAAGGTGTGCGGCATCCTCGCCGAGCTCGACTCGGAGCGCGGTCAGGTCCGCCATGTGGTGGTGGGCATCGGGGTGAACCTGGCCTCGGCGCCACCACTGCCTACAGCGGCATCGCTCCTCGAGGTCGATGGCATACGGCGCGACCCCGAGGCGTTTGCCCGGGAGGTCGCCGAGGGACTCATCGCCTCGTGCGAGCAGCTGCAGGAAGATCCGTCGCCCGTTCTGCAGCGGTGGCGCGCTCTGTCGCACACGCTGGGGCGCGAGGTCGAGGTCGCAGGTGTGGTCGGCCGAGCACTCGACATCGATCCGGACGGTGCGCTGAGACTGCTGACGGAGTGCGGAGAGCGCCGGGTGCTCGCTGGCGACGTGACCATGGTGGCACAGCAGTCGGGTTAGGCCGGCGGATGGAGGGGACATGCTGGCAGCGATCCCGTACTTCGAACTCGGCGTCTACAACCTGGCCGTTCCGGGCTTCGGCAACCTGCCGATCGACCCGTGGGCCACGCTGGTGTGCATCGGCTTCGTGCTGGGGCTCGAGGTGGCCCGGTACCGAGCCATCCAGCTCGGCCTCCAAGTGAAGGACATCGTCGACGGCGCCGTGGTGATCGTCCTCTCCGGATTCTTCGTCGCGCATGTCTTCACGGTGGTCTTCTACTTTCCGGAGCGCATGCTGGACGCCGACGGTGTGTTCAGTCTGTACGCAGCCTTCGACGCCATCATCTTGAAGATCTGGCAGGGCTTTGCCTCCACCGGAGGCTTCGTCGGGGCCATCCTCGGGGCGATGGTGTTCTACAACTGGGTTCGGCCGGTCGGCGCATGGCGACACGCAGACATCATCTGCTACGGCTTCCCCTTCGGCTGGTTCTTCGGGCGACTCGGCTGCGGCGTCGTTCACGACCACATCGGGAAGGAGACCACCTTTCCACTCGCGATGGACTTCGATCGAGGCTTCGGGCCTTGGGCGGCGGGCGACCCCTACGTCTCCGGTCTGCGCCATGAGCTCGGGCTGTACGAGATGGCCTACATGGTCCCGGTCTGCTTGTTGTTCTGGTGGCTTGGACGCCAAGATCGGAAGCCCGGATTCTTTCTGGGCCTGTTCGCGGTGACGTATGCGCCGATCCGCTTCGTGCTCGACTTCCTGCGCAATGCCGATCTTGGCCACCAGGATGCGCGGTACCTCGGCCTCACACCCGCGCAGTACGGGATGGTGGCGATGCTGATTGCCGGGGCCGTGCTCCTCTGGCGTCTCCGAAGCGTCGAGTTCGAACTCGTTCCGCTCGGCACAAGGAGCCAGCCGGCAGAGCCTGAGGGCGGTGGATGAGCGAGGACCGCGCTGCTCGCGAGGGTGCGCTGGGCTGGAGCTTCATGGGCTGTAGTCTGATGGGTGGGCTGGCCCTACCGGTGTGGTTTCTGCTCACCGTCGCAGTGATGCAGGTCTCGCCAGCACTCAATGGTCTGGGTCGCGACGAGGTCGTGGCTCCTGATCTCGGCGACTGGTCCTGGGGAGCCTGGGTCGCCGGCCAGTGGCTGTTCGTAGGACTCGCGGCGATGGCGGTGCTTCTGGGGGCCACGTGGCTCGTCGGGCACCTGATGTCGCGACGCGCACGGGCCGATCGTCGTCGGCTCGATGAGCTCGTCGCAAGCGACGCCGTGATTGACGCGGGTGGCTGGAGCGCATCGTCGGAGAGCGACGAGAGCTGACGCGTTGGGCCCGTCTTGGTCGGCGGTGGCATACACTCGCCAGCCATCCCTGGAGTCTCATGTTCCGTCGCATTCTGATCGCCAACCGGGGCGAGGTGGCGGCCCGCGTACTTCGCACCTGTCGCAGCATGGGTGTGCAGGTCGTGGCCGTCGCGTCAGCTGCCGATGCCGACCATACCTGGCTCTCCGACGCAGATGAGGTCGTGCGGATCGGCCCTGCGCGCGCATCGGGTTCGTACCTGGATCAGGATGCGCTGATCGAGGCGGCCCTCGCGACGCACTGCGCCGCCGTCCATCCTGGGTGGGGATTTCTCGCGGAAAACGCCACGTTCGCCGCGCGCTGTGCCGCAGCGGGGCTGACGTTCATCGGCCCGTCTCCCGGCGACATTCGCCGCTTCGGCGACAAGGCTCTCGCTCGTGACACGATGGCGGCGCTGGGAATGCCGATCATCCCGGGAACCCGTGAGCCGGTGCGGACGCTCGCAGAGGCGCGATCAGAGGCAGACCGAATCGGCTACCCCGTCCTGCTGAAGGCGGTCGCGGGTGGTGGAGGTCGAGGTATGCGGGCCGTCGACACCCCCTCTGAGCTCGATGCTGCCTGGGCCGAGGCGACTGCGGAGGCGGCCGCCTCCTTCGGCGATGCCCGGGTCTACATCGAGCGGCGCATCGTGGGTGGACGCCACGTCGAGGTCCAGGTGATCGCCGATCGCTTCGGCACGGCCCTTCATCTGGGTGAGCGCGAGTGCTCACTCCAGCGCAGGCACCAGAAGGTCCTGGAGGAGGCGCCCTCTCCGGGGCTTCCCGCAGCGGAGCGTGAGCGCATTCTTCCGCTGGTCGCGGGCGTCGTCGCGCGCTCCGGCTACCGCAACGCAGGCACTGTGGAGATGCTGGTCGATGCGGACGGGAAGGCATGGTTCATGGAGATGAACACCCGCCTTCAGGTCGAGCACCCTGTCACCGAGCAGATCACCGGAGTCGACCTCGTCGAGCTGCAGCTTCGCGTCGCTGCGAACGAGCGCCTGCCGGTGCGACAGTCGGACGTGGGCTTCTGTGGTCACGCCATCGAGGTGAGGATCAACGCCGAGGACCCGGACGCAGGGTTTCGGCCGAGTCCGGGCCGCGTTCGCGTGCTCGAGTTCCCCGAGGGGGAGGGCGTCCGTGTCGACACCCACCTCCGCACGGGAGACAGGATTCCGCCCAACTATGACTCCATGGTCGCCAAGCTGATCATCTCGGGGTCGACGCGGGAGGAGGCGATTGAGCGCCTCGTCGCTGCCCTCGAAGCCACGCGCATCGAGGGGGTCACGACGAACCTGTCGCTGCATCGCAGAATCGTCCGCTGGGACCCCTTCCGGACCGGCCGGTACGACACAAAGTCCCTCGAGCGTGACCTCATGGGAGGTGCCTGATGGCCAAGATTCATCTTCATCCCATTGGAAGAGAGCTCGACACCGTGCTCGGAGAGAGCGAGGTCGAGGTCAATCGGACGCACAACGGCGCAAAGGACGAGGCGCTGGCGGAGAAGGTCGCAGCGACCCACGCGGGCTGGGGCGACAAGTACGTCCAGCGGGTGCATGCGAAGGGCAAGCTCACTGCGTGGGAGCGCATCGATCGCTTGAAGGACGAAGACTCGCGGGTCTTCGAGGTTGGCACCTTGGTGAACTGGGGTGTCCAGTTCGCGGGCAGCCGTCGCCCCGCGCCGGGGGCGGGCGTGATCACGTGCTTCGCACGCATTGCGGGTCGCTGGACGATCGTGATCGCCAACGACAACACCGTCGCGAGCGGTGCGTGGTGGCCGAAGACACCGGAGAAGATCGAGCGTGCTCAGCGGATGGCGCTGGAGCTGCGGCTCCCCGTCGTCTACCTCGTCGACTGCTCCGGTCTGTTCCTGCCCGAGCAGTCCCGCTCGTTCAGCGGGCTGACGGGAGCCGGTCACATCTTCACGCACAATGCTCGCCTGGCCGCCGCAGGGGTTCCGCAGGTTGCGGCAGTCTTCGGCGACTGCATTGCAGGTGGGGGCTACATGCCCATCATCAGCGACCGCGTCGTGATGACCGAGGGTGCCTATGTCGTGATCGCTGGGGCGGCCCTCATCAAGGGCGCAAAGGCGCTGGCACTGACGAGCCTGGACATCGGTGGCCCCGAGGTCCATGTCCACCAGTCCGCCTGTGCGGACGTCCGGGTGCCGGACGATCTGACGGCACTGGAGCTGGTCAAGGAGGAGATCGAGCGACTGCCAAGCTCTGCGGTGGACTTCTACCGCTATGGAGCAGAGGCGGATGCTCCGCGGTTTCCGGCCACGGATCTGACCGCCCTGTTCCCAAAGGACTTTCGGCACACCTACGCGATTGAGGATGTGATCGGACGCCTGGTGGATGGCAGCCTGTTCCACGAGGTCCTGCCCCACGTGGGAAGGGAGATGATCACAGGTGTCGGACGTGTTTCTGGACTCTGGGTGGGCTTCATTGCCAACCGTCAGGGCCTGATCGACGAGCCGGGCCGGTCCCGTCGCCCAGGAAGCGCTCTCTACCGCGAGGGGATCACCAAGATCAGCACCTTTGCGCGTGCGTGTGCGGATGACGGGCTGCCGATCGTGTGGCTCCAGGACATCTCGGGGTTCGACATCGGCGTCGAGGCCGAGCGTCAGGGTCTGCTCGGCTATGGCTCGAACCTGATCTACACCAACTCGAACGTGCAGACGCCGGTGTTCACGATCTTGCTGCGCAAGGCCAGTGGCGCTGGCTACTACGCGATGTCGGGCCTGCCCTACGAGCCGGTTGTCCAGTTGGCAACCCCCATCACACGTCTTGCTGTGATGGAGGGGCGCACGCTCGCGATCGCGACCTACAACTCGCGGCTGGACGAGAACTTCGAGATCGCGACGACAGACCCCGAGGAGCGAGCGGAGATCGAGGCGGGAATGGCCAAGGTCGCGTCCCGGATCGAGGCCGACATGGATCCTGTTGAAGCAGCCAGTCGCATGGATGCCGACGAGATCGTGCCGCTTGCTGAGCTCCGTGACTGGCTCGAGTGCCTGATTGAGTCAGCGTGGCAGTCGAGTGGCTATCGACGGACGAAGAACCCACGGATCTGGTCTCTGCACGACCTCGCGGTGCTTGCGCCTGACCACCATGCCACGGCCGAGGCCCTCGTGGCGGTCAAGGGCGACCCTGTCGGTTGTCCCTCGGTGGGGGAGTGGCATCCAGCCGTGAGTGAGGGGAGCGTGATCACCGAGGGCACCCTGCTTGGGCATCTTCGTCGCCACGGACGAGTGCACCCCATCACTGCACCGAGCGTCGCGGGCGTTGCCCGCGGCGTCCGCCCATCCGGGAACGCTCAATACGGCGATTCCTTACTCGAGCTGGCATCCGACGTGCACGTCGATGGCCTGGCGGCTGGCGCCAACGACGAGCAGGCTGGGCCCGATGACGTGGTCGTGGTGAAGGCGGAGACCGATGGCACCGTGTACCTGCGCCCCGAGCCTGGAGCCCCTCCATTTGCGGCGGTCGGCACTGGCCTCGCCGCCAACGGGACGCTCGCCCTCGTCGAGGTCATGAAGACCTTCACTCCAGTGCGCTCGCCGGTCGGGGGGGAGGTCGTCCGGGTACTGGTCGATGATGGTGAGGGTGTCGAGGCCGGGGCGGCGCTGTTCTGGGTGCGGCCCTCGTGATGTGGGGACTGTGAGTTCGGCATCTCGTGTTAGCCTGGCGTCGTCGTTCGCCGACTCCTGGGAGGTCGTTTGCGTACGTGGTTTCCTGCTGCTCTGACGTTGTTGGCCTTGCCGAGCCTCGCCTTGGCGGAGCCGTGTGAGGCCCCGTACAACGTGGATGGTCTCCTCGGCGACCTCGTCACCGTCGAGGGCTTCCTCCGCGGTGGAGACGACGCAGCGGCGGGTGAGGCGGCCAAGAAGATGGAGGCCGGACTGGCCTGCATGGATGAGGTCCTGCCTGGAATGATCGCTGGGCGCGCACTGCGCGCCGTAGCCGCGGGTCTCTACGCTGGTGGCGATGTCGAGCGGGGCACGAGCTGGTTCAAGACGGCTGTCGAGATCGAGCCCACGTTCGAGTATGGCCTCGAGGACATGGCGGCGGACCATCCGGCGCGCAGTACCTACATGGACCTGCGGGATGGGGGTAGCGGCGGTGACCCGGTCAAGCTCGAGCGGGAGCTGAAGGGAACGGTCTACCTCGATGGGCGCAAGATGAGCTCTGCCAAGGCCCGCGCCGAGCGGCTGCACCTCCTTCAGGTCGACGACAGCGGCGTCCAGAGCTTCATCATCAATGGCTCTGAGTACCCCGAGGAGGCTCTCGTTCCACTCGCGAGCGCGGTAGCCAGCACGGGCAAGGGCAAGAAAGAGAAGAAGGACAAGAAGGGTAAGGGTGGTGCTGCAGCGGGAGTCGTGGCCGGAGCTGCGGGCGGCGCCGTGGCCGTCGGTGGCAAGGCCCCAAAGGCCCCGAAGGGCGGCAAGGCCGAGCCCGCTGCCGAGACGGTAGCCAAGACCGACAAGGCCCCCAAGAAGGAGGCCGCTCCCGAGGAGGCGACTGCTCCGACCGTCGCCAAGGCTCCGAAGGCCGAGAAGGCTCCCAAGGAGGCGGGCGGAGCCGCAAAGCAGCCGAAGGAGCAGGTCGCCAAGGAGCCCAAGCCCGAGAAGGCACCCAAGGCCGAGAAGGCTCCCAAGCCCGAGAAGGAGCCCAAGCCGAAGAAGCCGAAGCAGTCGAAGGCTCCCGCCTCGTCTGGGGCGTCTCCGCTGGGCACCACCATCGAGATTCGACGGCAGCGGCCCTGGGAGAAGACGCCCCTGATGGTTGGCGGCGGAGCTATCCTCGCTGGGGCAGGGGCTGTGTACTACCTGTCCTCGCAGGCTCGGCAGAACTTCGACAACGCCAGCACGCTGGACAGCGTCGATCAGTACTACCGGCAGACGAACACGCTGTTTTTGCTGTCCGCGGGCGTGTTCGCCGTGGGCGCTGGAACGATGACATGGGGCATCATCCTTGAAGGAGGAGCCCCCATGCCGAATGTCCAGTTCCGGTTCTGACCGCCTCTGACGGCAGCGATGTTCTCGGTGGTCGCGGCAGCCTCGGCTGTGAGCTCGCCAGGGTCGTGCTCTCTCGTGGATGCGTCGTCGCAGTGCGCACAAGTGCCTCGTGAGGCCTGACGCAGATGTGCCGCTTCGACCTGGTGATGTCCTGTGGCTCCAGGTGTCGGTCGGACTCTACGTGCCGGTTGCACTGGGCTCGGCAGCCTGGGTCACGTGGTGGTACGGCTGGACAGAGCTGCAACAACGGATCGTAGGCGACTCGCTGGCGACAGGAGTGGCCGTCGGTGTCGTCCTGGGGCTTGCACTGGTCGCGGGGACCAGGGTGGCGTCCGCTCTTCAGCTGCTTGGAGAGCTGGAGAGCACGCTGCGGGCGCACATGGGGCCGCTGAGGCCACATACCTGCGTGGTGTTGGCGCTGACCTCGTCGGTCGGGGAGGAGCTGCTGTTTCGTGGTGTGCTGCAGCCGTCGGTGGGCTGGCTCGCCGCGACGCTGCTGTTCGCGGTGGCACACGCTCCGGTGGACAGAGGCCTGTCGCGCTGGCCGCTGTTTGCGCTTGCGGCGGGTGGCCTCTTTGGGGGAGCGACGTTCCTGACGGGCGGAATCGTGGCTCCCGTCGTGGCACACTTCATCGTGAATGCGCTCAACCTGATGTGGTTGGCGCGCACCGAGGAAGAGTGACCGGCTCTACTCGGGCTTCTGCCAGAGGTACTCCGGCTCGCCATGACACTTGGCCGCCCACCGGGCCATGACGAACAAGAGGTCGGAGAGGCGGTTGAGGTACTTCATGCAGCCATCGCCGACGTCATCCTGCTCGCGCATGAGGGTGACGACGCGACGCTCGGCCCGCCGACAAACCGTGCGAGCTTGATGCAGAGAGGCACCGGTGTGACCTCCACCCGGGAGGATGAACTCGCGGAGGGGCTCCAGATCAGCGTTCATCTCGTCGATGTCGTTCTCGAGCAAGGTGACGTCACGCTCGCCCACTCGGTACATCCCCGGCCAGCGACTGTCCGGCGGTGTAGCGAGGTCGGAGCCGACGTTGAAGAGATCGTTCTGCACACGCGCCAGTGTGGCGTCGATGCGTGCTGTCGCCGGGCCGCTGTGAGCGGCGTTGAACGCACGAGCGATGCCCAGCACACTGTTGAGCTCGTCGACGGTTCCATAGGCCTCTAGACGGGAATCCGTCTTGTCGACCTCCGCTCCACCCACCAGTCTCGTCGTTCCCCGGTCGCCCGTACGAGTATAGACGCGTGTGATCCGCATTTGCCCTCCGCTCGCGCGCCTAACCCTCCGTGCCTGTGTAGCCAGCGCTCGTGACGGACGAGGGCGCAACCGTTACGTTGTCGGGCCGTCGCGCTGCCATGCGCGCCAGCGTCTCTTGGTCCATGTCCACTCTTCAGTAAGGATGCGAAATGCGTCGTCGTCCCCACGAACAAAACCTTCGAGGGTCGGATCCTACGACGCTCGAGGTCCAGGTACAGGACCTCCTGCGCAAGCCCATTGCACAGCTCGCGCCGATCAACATGCTCGACCTGATGGCGCTCTCGGAGGTGGAAGAGCCACCCGCATCGCTCCGTGCGGACCTCGAGGACTTCCGGAAGCGCGTGCACCGCGAGGTGCGCGACATCCCGAACGGTCCCGAGTGGGACCACTTCATGAAGGAGCTCGAGGAGATCGACGCCAAGCGCATCCCGCTCAGCTTTCGCCAGGTTCTCATCGCGGAGACCGAGCGTGAGGGCCGAGACGTGGTCAGCCTGAAGGAGACGCTCGAGGAGTGGGCACTGGAAGAGCCGGATTCCTTCGAGCTCGGCAATGATCCGACAGAAGTGGCTGCGAAGGCCGAAGAAGAGACGAAGCGGGCGAGCACCACCCGCACGCGTAAGCGTCGCAAGGTGGCTCCGAAGCTGAGCACGGACACTGGGCTCGACCCGGAGCTGGTCGAGCACGTCACTGAGATTGTGCTGGAGCGACTCGGTGGAGCCAGTGAGCGCGGTCTGGCCGAGACTGTACTGTTGGCAGGGATCCGTCACCGCGCCAAGGCGCGCTTCCCGCGAATCCTTCCGCACGAGATCATGAGTGTCATGCGTGGCCTCAAGGACTCTGGCCGCGTGCGCTACTCTGCGGGTCGCTGGTCACGCGGTAGCAGCTGGTAGGCATACACCTCGGGGGCGTGGCGGAATTGGTAGACGCGCTCGATTCAAAATCGAGTGGCATAGCCGTGAGGGTTCGAGTCCCTCCGCCCCTACTTCCTACCGACCCGTTGCATAGGGCCCACCCGGTTCCGGGCGAAAACGGTCGCCCTCGAAGAGGAACCGCTCCACGGAGTGAGAGTCGGCCTCGAGGGTGTAGACGTTCATTCCGGCCGCCCGTCGATGCGTAGGCATGTAGGCGTAGCCACTAGAGCCAGGATCGTACGTCGGCACCTCGGTGTCCGACAGCGCAATGGTGCCCACGTAGCCATGATGGACGTGTCCATGAAGGACCATCGCCGGGCGGCACGGTGCAGACTCTAGGACATCCACCAGTGCCTGGGCATTGATGAGGCCGTGGCTCCAGCCGTCGTAGAGCGCCCCCCGTCGATCGACGACAGGGTAGTGGGTGACGAGAACGACCGAGCGCCCCTTGAGATCGGGCTCGGCGAGGGTGTCGCGTAGGGCGTCGAGCTGGACCTCGGGGACTACGCCGTGGGATGTCACCAGTCGTGGCGCGTTTGGGTTCAACCCCAGCACGGTCACGTGCCCGAGATCGAGGCGCGCGAGCGGGCCCTGGTGATGCATCCATGGCCCAAAGTGCTTCTGCATGCGGGCACTCTTGACGGCATCGGGCGCATAGACGTCATGATTGCCTGGAACAACGAGAGTGGGCACCACGTCGAGCACTGGCGCCAGCTCGCGGCGCGCCAGTGCAAACTCACTCTCCAGCGCCTGCGCCGTGAGGTCGCCGGAGATCACGACGAGGTCGGGCTGCAGGTCTTGTAGATGAGACACCAGTGCGGACTGGACCTCACGCGTGAAGTGATGCCGCCTGCCGCGCAGATAGAGGTTCGCCGTACCCAGCATCCGCTTTGGTGACAGGAGATCGGCGGCGCTCGGTGGGGTCTGCCAGTGAATATCCGTCACATGGGCAAGTCGCAGGGTCACTCCCGCCTCCGTGCTCGACGACGCAGTCCGCCGATGAGCGCTCCTATCCCAAGGAGGCTGCTGGTCAGCAGCATGACCCAGGTGCTGGTCGGCGCTTGGCCGTTGATGTTGACGCGGTGCGTCTCGGACCCGGCACGAATCTCCGCCACGCCAGAGACCGTGGGCTTCCAGCGAACACGCCCCCGACTGTCGGTGATGCCGATGGCTACCTCGGTCTCTCCATGAAGACCTGGCCTGTGAGTGACGCGAACTGTTTCACCCGCGCGCGGCTCACCTTGATCGGAGACGAGAACCACCACCTCGGCCCGCAGAGAGGGTTGCTTCTCCAAGACGATCTCTGCGCGGGTGAGCGTCGCAGTGAGAAGTAAGGCAATCACGGGCTCTCCTGGACGGTCACCCGAGTCGCGATGAACCAGAATGCGCAGACCCCTAAGAGTGCAGCTGCTCCGGAGTCGAGGAGACCCTTCGGCGCGCCTGGCCATGCGAGGAATGCTGCTGTGGCACAGGCCGCACTACCGAGCCCCAGAATGACGACGTGGCTCAGAGAGTGTCGGCGGATGCCGAGGGCAAGACTCCAGGCCAGAAGGAGGGGGAGTCCGGCCGTACACCAGACCGCCAGCGCACCCGGGGCAAG
>PKDJ01000345.1 GCA_002862545.1 Pseudomonadota bacterium | reverse complement strand
ACGGGCAGGCCTCGTCGGCCGAAGTGATCCATCGCCATCAGCAGGAGGGTGGACTTGCCGACGCCGGGGTCGCCCCCGAGCAGCACGAGCGAGCCGGCCACCAGACCACCGCCGAGCGGGGTGTCGAGCTCCTGGACACCGGTACGCACTCTGACCTCGCCACCGCGGTCCATCGGAACCTCGTGGAGCGGCACTGGGGCTGCTGCATCGGCTCTGGGTGGACGGCCGGCCGCGACCGCGGGCGCGAGCTCGGTCAGGGTGTCCCAGGCCTGGCACTGTGGGCAGCGGCCCATCCACTTCGGGCTGCGGTAGTCGCACGCGCTGCATGCCCAGCTGATCTTCGCGCGGGCCATCTGTCCTCCACGTGCACCCGCCTATCGCCTGTGCGGGAGTCGTGGTCGACCTTGCCGCTTCTGCTTCCGGGTGTGGGGCGGGTCTTGGTCGGATAAGGTCGGGTCAGAGGAGGGCGTACATGCTGCGTGCCATGCTTGCTGCTGCACTGTTGCTCGGTGCCTGCGGAGAGGAAAAAGAGCCCATCGACACGGGCTCCTACGATCCGCAGGCGGATCCGGACGGCGACGGGCTCAGCAATGCCGAGGAGGAGCGCCTCGGCACCGACAACCGCAACCCGGACTCCGACGGCGACGGGGTCGAGGATGGCAAGGAAGTCAACGGCAACACCGATCCCCTCGACGCGTCCGACAAGCCCTACCAGGGCGGCTGGAAGATCGGTGCATGCCGCGACGGCGTCCAGCCCAGCGGTGATGCGGTCGGAGAGACGGCCGAGGACTTCGTGCTCGAGGACCGCTATGGCGATCAGGTGCAGCTGCACGCCTTCTGCGACCGCGTCGTGCTCGTGGCGGCGATGTACATGACGCCCGGCGATCTCGACGAGGCCAACGCGGATACCGTCGCTGACGAGCTGGTCGCGCTGTGGGCCGACTACGAGCGCGATGGGCTGATGATCATCTGGCTGATGGGGCCGAACTTCGACGACGTGATGCCGACCTCGGACGACGTGAATGCCTTCGCGGACTTCCAGGGACTCGACTTTCCCGTGCTGCTCGACACGGACTGGGACGTCGCTCGTCGATTTACGGGTGGACCTGATCCGCAGCCGCCGACCTACACGCTCTTCGACGCCGGCGCGAAGATCGCCGTGATCGACTCCCCGCTCGACGTGAACCAGGTCATGAACCTCGTCGACCAGCTGTGAGCGTCCTGCGCTGGGGGCGCTCGGCGTACGAGACCGATGCGGCGCTTGCTGCCGAGCGGGCGGGAGCCGAGCGCCTCGGACTCGACTGGCGGCTGCACGCGTCTATCACCGAGCCGCCACTCGCCGATGCGAGGGCGCTCGTCGTCACCTCGAAGGTGCGGGTGGATGAGGCCATCCTCGAGCGCTTCCGCGGAAACCTCGTGCTCACGACGACCTCAGGCTACGACCACATCGACGTCGCGGCGTGCGCGGCGCGTGGCGTGCGGGTGGCTCGGTCGCCCCTGGCGCGGCGCGACCCGGTGGTCGAGTGGTCTCTGGGCGCGCTGCTCGGCCTGACGCACCAGCTGCCCTGGTTCCTGCGCGAGGCCCGAGAGGGGCGCTGGGCTCGGGATGCCCTTCCTGCGCGGCGTCCTCGGGGACTGCATGGTGCGCGCGTCGCCGTGGTCGGTCTCGGGGTGATCGGTCGTCGCATGCGTGAGGTGTTGGAGGCGCTGGGGGCGGTGGTCCTCGGGGTCGATCCGGTCGGCGGTGACACGGAGCTCGGAGACGCCCTCGCTGTGGCGGACGCCGTCACCTTGCACTGTGCACTCTCGAGCACGAGCCACGGGCTGATCGGAGAGGCGGAGCTCGCTCGGCTGCAGCCACACGCCGTGGTGGTGAACTCCTCTCGTGGACGTGTGCTGGACGTTGACGCCGCCGTGCGCGCTCTCGAGGCGGGACGGCTCGCGGGACTCGCGGTGGACGTGTTTCCCACCGAGCCTTGGCCGAGACTGGCGGAGGGGGCTCGCGACCCCGCGGTGTGGTTCACGCCCCATGGTGCTGGCTACACCGAGGGTCTCGGGGAGCGTGTCGCGCAGGAGGTGAACGCGACCTTGGCCGCTTGGCTCGCGGGTCATGCGCTCCCGCATCCTGTGCCTGCGCCTTGCTATCTGCGCAGCGCGTGAGCCAAGGTGAGCCTATGGCGGCGGATGGCGACGGGGTGTGCTACTCCGGGGGCACGCGCATGCAGCCGTGCGCTCCTCGGGGGACGATGTGAGGGCGGTGGCGACTTCCTGTGTTTGGTGCGCTCTCTTGAGCGGCTGCTCTGCCGAGCAAGTGCCGAGTGAAGCCTGGCGGTCGGCGGACGGTGCCGTCCTCCGTGCCCCTGACTGGACCGCTTCGGGTGTGGAGAGGGGGCCGCTGCTCGTAGCGGACGTCGATGGCGATGGGAGCGGTGAGGTTGTCCTGGGGCAGCCCACCTCGGGGCGGGTCCTGGTGTGGCTCGACGGTGTCGCGTCCTCCGATGCACCTGATGTCACGCTGAGTGGGGGGGTGGGCTTCGGGAGGGCCCTGTCCGCGGGCGACCTCGATGGGGACGGGAGAGCGGACTTGCTCGTCGCGTCTGAAGGCCTGGTGTCGCTGCATCTCGGTGAGGTAGGCGGTCCGGCCGCGGAGGCGTCTTGGGACGTGGCCGGGGATGATCCGACGTTCGGTGAGGCCCTCGCGCTCGGGGATGTCGACGATGACGGTCTAGCGGACCTCCTCGTTGGGGCTCCGCGATCCGGTCGGGTCTGGATTGCATCGGGAGTTCCCGGAGGCTTGGCCGCTGAGGCACACATTGCGGTCGAGGGAGCAGAGGGCTTCGGTGCCGCTCTCGCGCTCGGCGACGTAGATGCCGATGGTCGTGCCGACCTGCTCGTGGGGGTGCCGACGGCGTCCCCGGAGATGCCGGAGCAGGGGCATCTGCTGTTGTTCCCCGGTGCGACGATGCCGGCGGTATCATCGTGGCAGGGGGCCGAGCCTCGGGCAGCGCTGGGAGCTTCTGTCGCGATGCTGGACATCAATGGCGATGGCCGCGACGAGCTGCTCGCTGGTGCGCCCGGGACCTCGGTGGGTCTCGTCCCGAACAGGGGCGCTGTGTCTGCCTACGCTCCGGTCGAGCCCCTGGGGGAGAGCGAGCTGGTCTGGGCAACCCGCGTGGCGAATCCGGCCCTTGAGCGAGGCCTGCGCCGCGCGGGCTCCAAGCTGTCGGTCGGAGACATTGACGGCGATGGTCGTGGTGACCTCGTCGTGTTCTCCCAAGGCGGGGTCACCGCGGTGTACGCCGGTGCCGACGAGCGACTGACGCCGTTCCCGGCTCTCCTGCTGCCCGCGGCAGAGGGGGGCGCGCTCGGGGATGTCGACGGCGATGGTCTCATGGACCCTGTGCTGTGGGCCGACAACGCGCTGGCTGTCTGGACCGGCATAGACCTGTGGCAGGACCCGGACGGCGACGGTATCGTCAGCGCGCGGGACTGCCGCCCGGGAGACCCTGCGTACGCCTACGGGCGTCCTGAGGCGTGCGACCAACGCGACTCGGACTGTGACGGAAGCTTGGTCGATGAGTTCTTCGATGAGGACGGCGACGGCTTCCCTGACTGCATTGACCCGGAGCTTCATCTCGACTTCGCATGGCTCGGAACCGAGGCGGGCGATGTCGTGGCGCTCGGAGACGTCAATGGGGACGGTCAGGACGACATCTTGGTCACGAGTCGCAGCGCCCGGCAGCGGTTTGACGGTGAGGGACTGCTGGCGGCCTACCACTCCGATCGACTGGATCCCTTCCCCGAGCAGCTGGCGTGGGGCGGGGCGACTGACGTAGCTATCGATGCGGTGAGCTCCGCCGATGTCGATGGCGATGGCTTCGACGATGTGGTGGTCGGCATCGCCACGGGGGCTCGGGTCTACCAAGGCACGGACGAGGGGCTCGGACCCTGGTTCGAGACGGTGCTGGCCGTTGAGCACCCGGTAGGTCCGGTCCTGGCCAGTGACCTGGACGGTGATGGCCTCGCTGACGTGATCGTCGGTGATTCGGTGGATGGGGGCCTGTCGATCTGGTCAGCCGTCGCGCTGGACGGCCCTCCCCGCTGGAGGCTCTCTGGTTCTGGAGCGGGTGCGAGCTCTCTGGTGAACGCGGGCGATGCGGACGGCGACGGCCTCGGGGATGTGCTGGTCGGGGCCTCCGGAGCAGGCGCGAGCCTCGTCTTCGGGAGCGTCGCGGAAGAGCTTCGGGTTTTCGGGCTCGAGGCTCCCTGGGAGGGAGTGGAGTTCGGCGCTTCGGTGGCCGCCCTCGGCGATGTCGATGGCGATGGGCGGATCGAGGTCGCGGTAGGAGACCCTGGCGATGGTTCGGTAGCTCTGTTCGCCGTCGGTGAAGGTGAGCCCACCTACATCGGCGCGATCCGTGCGGCTGACGCGGGGTTTGCCAGAGCGCTCACGGCTCTCGACTGGAATGCGGACGGCCACGGTGATCTGGCCGTTGGTGCGCCGGCGGCCGGCCTTGTGAAGATCTACCTCGGGGGCCCCTATGGTCTCGCGACCTCGCCGGTCGCTGTGCTGGATGACGAGTTCGTTTATGGAACGGAGCCCGGTGGCTCACTTGCGTCCGGCCAGGTTGACGATCGCTCCGGAGACGACCTCCTCGTGGGTGATTCGGTCATGTCGATCGCGTGGCTCTTCCGCGGTCGCGAGGACGCGGATGCAGACGGACTGATCGACGCTGTCGAGTGGGGGCTCGGGCTCGACCCCTCGCTCCGTGACACCGATGGCGACGGCTACGTCGACGGGCTGGAGGTCGGCGACCCCGCAGCACCGCTGGACACGGATGCCGACGGTATCCTCGATGCACTGGATCTGGACTCCGATGCGGACGGCGTCGCGGACGCGACTGACAACTGCCCGCGTGCCCGGAACCCCGGACAGGAGGACAGCGACGGAGACGGCATTGGAGATGCCTGCAGTGAGGACGACGACTGCGAGTTCGACCCCGACGACGGACGATGGCGCGGGCTGGGCGTGACCGTCACCGATCTCGCGCCCGCTGCTGGCTTCCAGGGCAACGACTTTGGACACTTCAACCGTGGCCGCGCGCTCGTCTCGGCAGATTTCGACCTCGATGGTCAAGCCGACTTCTTCGTCGGAAACCCCGGTGACGAGTCCTACGTCCTCCGGGCCACGCACGCCGAGGGTGAGCCGCCCGCGTACGAGATGGCTCAGCTCCTGCTGGACGGCGACCTGGCCTGGGCAGCCTCGTCCGCCGACTATGACAACGACGGCGACTACGATCTGTACGTCTCGGGTGGCGGCAACGAGTGCCTCGACCACGACCATCTCTTCCGGAACATGGTCATGGAGACAGGTGAGTTCTTCTTCCAGGACGTGACCGACATCGCGGGCATCGCGGGCTGGCTCGATCCCCTGACCGGGCGTGCCGTGCCGACCGCGAGCGGCAATGGCGCCTGGGGAGATGTCGACCGCGACGGTGATGTGGACCTCTTCGTGTCGACGAACAACCGCCTCTCTTGTGGTGTGTTCCCGAGGGGTGCAGCGCGGAACATTCTGTGGCTGAACAACGGAGACGGAACGTTCACCGACGTGACCGCCGAGATGGGACTTCTGGAGTCGCTGCGTCCCTCGCGCCACTCGGCTTGGGTCGACTACGACAACGACGGCGACCTAGACCTCTACGAGAACAACCATCGCGAGCCCAACATTCTGTGGCGGAGCCTCCTCGTAGAGACCGGTCGGCTGTCCTTCGTCGACGCGACCGGCGAGGTCGCAGGCGCTGACGGCAGCAACGTCGCGATGCCCCTGAACTCCTTTGCCGCCTGCGTCGAAGACTTCGACAACGACGGCTGGCAGGACCTGATCGCCTTCAATCGCTCTGGGCCGGACTGCTCTGGTGATCCTGATTCACCGTTGTTCGTCGATGGCGCTGGACATCGGCTGTTCATCAACCAGCGCGACGGGACCTTCAGCGATGTCGGAATGGCCTCGGGACTCTCGGTCGATCCGGTCGCGAACCCGGAGCGCGACGGCGTAATGGGCTGCCAGCTCGGTGATCTCAACGCGGACGGTGTGCTCGACGTCTACATCGGCAACGGCGGTCCACGTCGAGGCGAGGTCGACCAGCTGTTTATCTCTGACTCTCCCGTCGGGGCCTCTCCGACCTACATCTGGTCGACGCCCTTGATCGATTGGCCAGCGCTGGATGATGGCTCTGTCGCCGACTTCCCGCCCTACCCCTACCGCACGCACGGAACGACGATGGTCGACGTCGACAACGACGGCTTGCTTGAGCTGGCCGTGGTCAACGGTGGGCCCGACTTCATGCCCGACCACGTTCGTGAGCCGAATCGGCTCTTCGACTTCGACTGGGAGGCCGCCGGAGGCACCTTCCGGGTCCGTCCCGTCGGCGATGGGGTGGACGTCAGCCGTGATGCCATCGGCACCCGCATGGCGCTCACGGTGAGGAACGCCTCGGGCGAGGCCTGGACCCTGCACCGAACGCTCTCGGGCGGGAACTGCTTCTCGGCTCAGAACGGCTTCGAGGTGTTCTTCGGCGTCGGCGATGCGGTGGCGATCACGCGGCTCGAGCTGCACTGGCCCAATGGCGCCTCGAGCGTCCGAACCAGCGGCCTGGCCGTCGGAGAGAGCGTGGTGGTCTCCTACCCCTAGTCGCCGGAGTCCGAGAGCGATGGCTCAGCGCCCGAGGCGCTCGTCCAGCTCCGCGAGGCTTCTCGGCCAGTCGGTCTTGAGGAGCCTGGACAGGGCACGGTCGGCCAGGAGCTTGCCACCCGTCTGGCACGTCGGACAGTAGTTCACCTCGTTCTCGGCCTTGACGATGCGCTGAATGGGGGTCGCGCAGCTCGGGCACGGCTGCCTGTACTTTCCGTGGACGGCCATCTCGTCCCGGAACGCCGTCACCTTGTCGGGAAAGCCGTCGCCGACCTCGGCGCGAAGGCGCTCCGTCCACTCGGACAGCACGGCGGTGCAGGCGTCGTGAAGGCGACAGACCGCCTGATCCGAGAGGTTGGTGGAGAGCTGGACCGGGGAGAGTCCGGCACGGTGCAGGATCTCGTCGCTGTAGGCATTCCCGATGCCATCGAACAGGCGTGGGTCCGTGAGGGTGCGCTTGAGCGTGTGGCGCTCCGAGCGAACGCGCGCAGCGAACGCCGAGGGTGAGCAGCGAGAGACGTCCAGCCCGCCGCGATTGAAGGGGAGGAGACTGTCCAGGCCGCGGACCACATGGAGTGACGCACGCTTCTTCTTGCTGGCCTCGGTGAAGACCAGGCAGCCTGCGGGCCGTCCGGGTGCGTCCGAGATGTCGAAGACGGCGAGGACGCCACGTCCCGTCGTCTTCAGGCCCTTGCGTCGCCAGCGCAGGCGGCCCGCGATCATCAGGTGGAGGACGATGAAGAGCTGCTCGTCGAGCTCGAGGACGAGGCGCTTGCCCAGCCGCTTGACCCGGTGGACCTTGGCCCCCTTCGCAGCAGTCAGGGGCGGGTCGACGGTACGCACGACGAAGGGGCTCCCGAGCCGCACGTCGTCGAGCGTCCGCCCGACCAGGTAGCTGGTGAGGCGCTCTTGGTAGACGACGACGTCGGGGTACTCGGGCACTGGCCCTCCCTCCCGCCAGTCTAGCTCTCCCGCCCCTCGAGCCACCGCACGACGGCGCCGCCTGCATCTTCGACCATGGGCTCGAGCAGTCCCACGACCATCTTCTCGACGAGTGGCTTCGCCGAGACCATCGCGGGAGGGAGGCCGGCGGTGTTGAGCGACAGATCACCGACTGCAACGACGCGGCCGCCGTCGCCATCGGCCTCGAACCGGTAGGTGCCCGCTGCGCGAACGGCCTCACCCAATGCTGGAAGCTCGATGCGCCAAGATGCGGTCAGAGAGTGAGCATCCCAGCGTGTGTAGTCGAGCCATCGCAGCATCTCGACCTGCACGAAGGGTCGAATGAAGACGGGCACGGCCTCGGCCGTTCCGTACCAGAGGTGGACCAGCTCGACGCTGCCGTCGGCGAGGGTGCTGCGGCTGCGACGCTCGACGCGCTGCACGGAGCCGATCAGCGGCGCGATCTCGATCAGGTGGTCGCGGTAGGTCCTGAACAGCTGCTGGGGCGTGAAGCGTGACCTCGTGGTGTGGCTGAACTGCATGAGGGCTCCCTCAGGTCAGCACGGTGACGATGATGGCCTGGTCGTCACCGCTCTCCCCGACGGCGGACCAGCTCTCGTCGTCGCCGATCAGGAACGTCGTGCCGTCGAAGGCCTCTGGGCTCATCGACTTCATGCGCATGACCCGCTTCAGGGCGTCCGTGCGAGGAATGGTGACCCGCCAGGCATTCTGAGCCACGCGCTCGGCGGTCGCGCCAGTGAGCGGACGAAAGGCACCGCGAACCAAGAACTGTACGTCGCTCAAGAGAACACCGGGTAGAGGATTCCGTAGGCTGCGAGCAGGAGACCAGCCAGGCTGAGGCTGGCTGTGAGGCCTGCTGTGCCCAGGAGCACAGCATGCTCGGAGAGCCTAAGCGCCTCGGGCAGCGAGCGCACTGCAGCCCACTGGGAGAGCTGTCGGAGGGATTCGCCCAGGGATGCGAAGGACAGGAGGCCGCAGAACGCGAGCACGACCTGGATGTCGGGTCGGAACAGGTCAGAGTGCCAGGCCCGGACGCTGGCGAGTGAGCCCAGGGCGGGGAGGAGAGCCACGAACGGGGCTCGCCACACGCCGATGGTCATCGCTGTGTCGGCAGGACGCTCGATGCAGCTCTGGCACGCGGGACCGTCGGCGCTCCGAAACGGGATCTCGGCGTCGATGGGAAGTCCACAGTCCACGCAGACAACCGCCACTGAGCGAGTGGGTGGAGCGTGACGCGGAACCAGCTTCTGCGCGAGCTGTGACAGAGGGACCTCCCGGTTCAGGGAAGCAGTACGCCATCGGCAGGGGCGTTATTGCCGAGCGATGCAGATCCTCGATCGTCACGTCGTGCCCGCGGGGGCCGAGCCAGAGCGCCTAGACAAGGTGGCGCACCTCGCCTTTGGGGCGTTCCCGACGAAGTCCGCGGCTCGAAAGGCGGTGCGACGGGGCGAGGTGCTGCTGGATGGGGAGCACGTCGAGTCCAGCCGTTGGGTGAGATCGGGACAGGTCGTCACCGTGGTCGAGTCCAGCCAGCCGCTCCCACCGGTGTACACCCTACAGACCCTCGAGGTGGCCTTCGAGGACGACTCGATGGCGGTGGTGGTGAAGCCTCCGGGCATCCCGGTCAACGGCAACCGACACCGCACGCTGGAGCATGCGCTGCCGCCGTTCCTCGCGCCGAGCACCCGCCCCGACGCGCTGCGGATGCCGCGCCCAGCTCATCGCCTCGACGGTCCGACGGGCGGGCTGGTGGCGGTCGCGAAGACGGCTACCGCGCTGGCCGGTCTCTCCGAGGCCTTTCATCGGCGCGACGTGAGCAAGCGCTACGAGGCGCTGGCCGTCGGACGGCTCGATGGCAAGGGTCGGGTGACCGAGCCCCTCGATGGTCGTGATGCGGACACCACGTGGGAGGCGCTCGAGCACGCGCGAACCTTCAAGCCCGACTGGGTCACCCGGGTGGCACTGTTCCCCCACACGGGCCGAACGCACCAGCTTCGGCGCCACCTCGCCCACCTCGGAACACCCATCCTAGGCGACAAGCAGTACGCCCGAGACGGTCTGCTGTATCGAGGCAAGGGCCTCTTCTTGTGGGCGGTGGCGCTCGAGCTGCCGCATCCGGTGACAGGAGCCCGCCTCGCGATCGAGATTCCGCCGCCGGCGAAGTTCGCGTCCTTCATGGCGCGCGAGCAGCGACGCTGGGAGCGGCATCACGGATCGTCGAGCGAGTGAGTCCCCAGACAGGATCAGCGCAAGATCACTCGGATCGCTGTTTCGGATAGCGGTATTTTGAGCTTTGTAGTTTAAGGTCTGGCGAGGCTGGGGCCCGACCTGATCGGGGATGTCGCTTGCGGTGCATGCTACCCCGCACTAGACGATTGCCTACCAAGTGGTAGGGAGGCCCTGACGGCATGGTCGAGACGGTCGCCGATCCAGAAGCCGAGCTCAGCGTCCGCGAGCGCATCGTGGCGGCTGCGCGACGTCAGTTCGCGGAGCGGGGGTTCGCGGGCACGTCGCTCCAGGCGGTTGCCGATGCGGTGGGCATTCGCAAGCCCTCGCTGCTCTACCACTTCCGCAGCAAGGACATCCTTCGCCGCGCCGTCCTCGATGATGTGCTCGCCCACTGGAAGAGTGAGCTGCCGCGCCTGCTGGCCCAGTCGCGCTCGGGAAAGGACCGCTTCGCCGGCGGGGTTGGGGCCTTGGTCAGCTTCTTCCAGGCCGACCCGTCCCGCGCACGGCTCATCGTCCGCGAGATGCTCGACCAGCCCGAGCTCGTGAAGCAGCTGCTCACCGAGCACGTCCGGCCCTGGACCGGCCTCGTGGTCGACTACATCCGGATGGGCCAGTCCATGGGGCAGGTGCGCGACGACGTCGACGCCGAGTCCTACGTCGTCCAGATCGCCACAATGGTGATCGGCACGGTGGCGACGGGCGAGGTCTCCCGCTCCATGATTTCCGGTGACCGTGAAGACGGTGTCGCCGCTCAGATCTCCGAGCTGGTGCGGCTTGCCCGCGCCGGTCTGTTCAACGTGCGTCCTCCGCCAGGGGCCTGACATGAGCAACTTCTACAAAGACAACGACGATCTTCGGTTCTACGTGACCAAGGGCATCGACTGGGAGCCCCTCGTCCGACTGACCGAGTACGACTGGAAGGCTCCGGATGGTCCCGAGAGCCTCGAGGAGGCCGTCGAGAACTTCGGCGACATCCTGTCGATGATCGGCGAGTTCGTCGCCGCGGAGGTCGCGCCGCGGGCCAAGGCCATCGACGAGGAGCATCCACGCATCGAGGACGGCGAGGTCCACTTCCCGCCCGTTCAGCAGGAGATCTACGACCAGCTGGTCGAGCTTGGGCTGCACGGCATGTGCATCCCACGCGAGCTGGGGGGCTTCAACGTGCCCTTCCTCGTCTTCAGCATGCAGCACGAGCTCTTCAGCCGGGCAGATGTCTCGGTCTGCGCACACAACGGCTTTCACGGCGGGATGGCCCTGGCGATGCTGGCCTACAGCATCGACGAGGGCACCACGGAGTTCGACCCCGAGCTTCCGGGCATCACCTCCACCCGGTTCCAGCAGGCCATCGAGGAGATCATGGCCGGAGAGGCCTGGGGAAGCATGGACATCACCGAGCCCGACGCCGGCTCCGACATGGCCAAGCTGCGGACGAAGGGCGTGCTCGGCGAGGACGGCATCTGGCGGGTCACGGGCCAGAAGATCTACATCACCAGCGGCCACGCCAAGTACCACTTCGTGATCGCCCGGACCGAGGAGGCGGCAGACCCCGACGATGCCTTCGGCGGTCTCAAGGGCCTCTCGATGTTCATGGTGCCCGCCTGGGAGGACAAGGAGGACGGCAGCCGCGAGCTGAAGGTCACCTTCGACGGCCTCGAGCACAAGCTGGGCCACAATGGCTCAGCGACCGTGGCCATCTCGTTCGAGGACTCACCCGCCGAGCTCATCGGAGAGCGTGGCGAGGGCTTCAAGCACATGCTCAAGCTGATGAACGGCGCCCGTGTGGGTGTCGGCTTCGAGGCGCTCGGGCTGTGTGAGTCGGCCTACCGCATGGCGCGGGCGTACGCCGCCGAGCGGGTCTCGATGGGCAAGACCATCGATCGGCACGAGATCATCGCCGAGTACCTGGAGGAGATGCAGACAGACATTCAGGGCATTCGTGCGCTGTGTGTGCATGCTGGCTGGCACGACGAGATGTCGAAGAAGCTCGACATCGAGCGCAAGCTCATGCCGCCGTCCGATCCGGATGCACTCGCCGACCTCGACAAGCGCATCAAGAAGCACCAGCGGCTCGCGCGGGCCGCGACGCCACTGCTGAAGTTCTACGCCGCCGAGACCGCCGTCGACATCGCACGGCGCGCGATGCAGGTGCATGGCGGCGCGGGCTACACCAAGGACTATGGCGCAGAGAAGCTGCTCCGGGACGCGATGGTGCTGCCGGTCTACGAGGGCACGTCGCAGATCCAGGCCCTGATGGCCATGAAGGACACGCTGCTCGGTGTCGTGAAGAATCCGCAGCGCTTCATGCGGCAGTCGGCGGCGGCGCGCTTCGACCTGCTGCGCGCTCGTGACCCGAGGGAGCGGGCGGTGGCACGCCTCCGGGTGCTGCGGAACCGCACGGTCCGCTTCCTGCTCCAGCGCCTCGCTACGGCCAAGCTCGGAGAGCTGCGCCATCGTCCCTTCACCGAGTGGGCGGGTGCCATGCAGGGCTGGGATCCGAAGCGCGACTTCGCGCTGGCCCTGCTCCACGCGGAGCGCCTCACGCAGATCCTGACGGACGTGGCCATCGCTGAGCTCCTGCTCGAGCAGGCACGCAGCCATGCCGAGCGCGGAGAGGTGCTCGATCGCTGGCTGGAGCGCGCCGAGCCACGCTGCAGGCACCTCGAGGACCGCATCACGACCACCGGGCAGCGCCTGCTCCGCACCCTGTCCGAGGACGACCTAGCCGCCGAAGCGGCCAAGTAGCGAGGCCCACATGCATGTCCCACGCCGCCACGCGCTCCGTCAGGGGCCCGTGGTCGCCACTCTGCTGCGCACGGCGGTGGCCGCTGCCCGGCCCCGTCCGACCCGTGCCCCGGAGACACCGACGCCGGCCGTTACGACCACCGTCGCGCCGCGCCCAGCCGAGCTGGTGCGCGACTACATCCGCTTCGTCGGCGGGTCGACGTCCGCCTACAAGGGTGAGCTCCCACCACATCTGTTCCCGCAGTGGGGCTTCCCGCCGCAGGCGAAGACCCTGAAGGACGTTCCATACGACCTGACCAAGGTGCTCAACGGCGGCTGCCGCATCGAGTGGAACGCGCCACTCGCGGCCTCCGAGCCACTCCACGTGCGCACCTGGCTCGACGATATCGACGACAACGGGCGTCGGGCGGTCCTGCGGCAGAAGCTCGTCACGGGCACGCAGGAGCACCCCGAGGCCCTGGTCACCACGACCTATGCCATCGTTCCACTTCCCAGGAAGAAGGGCGAGAAGAGGGAGAAGAAGGAGCGTCCTCGCATCGACCTCGAGTGGCGCGAGGTGGCGCGCTGGAGGCTCGGACCTAAGGCGGGCCTCGAGTTCGCGGTCCTCACCGGTGACTTCAACCCGGTGCACTGGGTTCCGGCCTACGCCCGCATGGCCGGCTTCAAGAACACGATCAACCACGGCTACTCGACCCTGGCGCGGGCCATCGAGTCGCTGAACAAGGCCCTGTGGTCCGGCGATGCCCACCGCTGGCACACCATGGACGTGAAGTTCGTCCGTCCACTCGTCCTGCCCGCCGAGGTGGGGCTGTACGTCGGAGATGGGGCGTTCGCGGTCGGGGATGCCCTCGGCGGCCCGGCCTACCTGACTGGCACATTCACACTGCGAGAGACCTGATGTCCGATTTTCTCGTCGACCTCGGCAAGCGCAAGGGCGCGCGCAACCTCGTGCGCACGCTCGGCCTTCCGATCCCGCTTCCGCAGGACCTACGCCGACAGAGTGGCGCCTGGCGGGGGCAGCCGCTGATGGACCAAGACATCGCCGTCCATGCGGCCGACCTCGCTGAGCCGCTCGCGAGCTGCCTCGTCCGCGCGGGAGCCAACCCCTACGTCTCCGGCGATCTGGGTGCGTTCGCGCACCACGGAGAGGCCTGGGGCCGCACGGCTCACGCGCTCGATGGCTGGACCGGGCGGCCTCATGCGGTCGTGCTCGATGCCTCGGGCGTCCGAACGGTGGCTGACCTGCGCATGCTCTACGACGTGCTGCACCCTCGCATCCGTGATCTCCGAAAGTGTGGACGCATCGTGGTTCTCGGTCGGCCGCTGGAGGGTCTCGACCCGGTGGCGGCCGCGGCTCAGCAGGCGCTGGAGGGCTTCGTGCGGTCCGCGGCCAAGGAGGTGGGCCGCAAGGGCTCGACCGCCAACCTGCTCCGCGTGGCGGTGGGCGCCGAAGACCGGCTAGAGCCCGCTCTTCGCTGGCTTCTCTCGGAGCGGTCGGCCTTCGTCGATGGGCAGCCGCTGACGGTCTCGGCCGACGTCGCCTCGACGGGTCCTGCGCCCGAGGTGCGGCCGCTCGAGGGGCAGCATGCGCTGGTCACGGGGGCAGCGCGAGGCATCGGGCGTGCGATCGCCAGGGCCCTGGCTCGCGAGGGGGCTCATGTGCTCTGCCTCGACCTGCCCCACGACGACGGTCCGCTGTCCAAGGTTGCGGCCGAGATCCACGGCACGCCGATCCTGGCCGACGTCACCGCGGACGACGTGATCGAGCGCGTCCGCGAGGCGCTCGCGGCGCGTGGCGTGGACACCCTCGACGTGCTGGTGAACAACGCCGGGGTGACGCGTGACCGGACCCTCGCCAAGATGAAGCCGGAGAAGTGGGACCTGACCCTCGCCGTGAACCTCGAGGCCGTGATCAGGCTGTCGACTGAGCTGCCGCTGTCCGACGGTGCGCGGGTGGTGAACCTGTCCTCCATCGCGGGCATTGGCGGAAATGTGGGGCAGACCAACTACGCGGCCTCCAAGGCCGGGGTGATTGGCTTCACGAGAGCGTGGGCGACGACGGTGGCTTCTCGGGGCATCGCCGTGAACGCCATCGCACCTGGATTCATCGAGACGCGGCTCACCGCCGCGATTCCAGCGGCGACGCGCGAGGGTGCGCGCCGCCTGTCCAACCTCTCACAGGGTGGCCTTCCAAGCGACATCGCCGAGGCCGTCACCTTCTTCTCGAGTCCGGGGGCTTCCGGACTCTGTGGCCAGGTGCTCCGCGTCTGCGGTGGCAACCTGATGGGGGCCTGAAATGGGACGCGCAGTGATCGTCGGGGGCGCACGCACGCCCTTTGTCCGTGCCTTCGGCAGCTATCTCAAGCTCGACGCCATCGGCCTCGGCACCGCGGCCGTCGGAGCGCTCCTCGAGCGACTGCCGATTCCACGCAGCGAGATCGACAGCATCGTCTGGGGGGGCGTGATCCTGCCGAGTGGCGCTCCGAACGTCGGCCGCGAGATCGCCCTCGACCTCGCCCTGCCTCCGAGCGTCGAGGCGTTCACCGTGACCCGGGCCTGCGCGAGTGGGCTGCAGGCTGTCACGCTCGCGGCCGCGGCCATCGAGCGAGGTGACGCCGACGTGGTCATCGCAGGCGGGGCCGACAGCACGAGCAACGCACGGATCGAGCTTCCTGCCAGCTTCATGCACAAGGTCGCTCCGGTGGCGATGAACCGCAAGTCGGGTGCCATGGACTACTTCTCGCTGCTCGGGAAGCTCTCGCCGACACGCGACCTCGTACCGCGCAAGCCCGAGATTGCAGAGCGAAGCACCGGTGAGCTCATGGGCGAGGCTGCCGAGCGCATGGCAGAGCGAAACGGCATCTCTCGCGAGGACCAAGACGCCTTCACGGTGCGCTCGCACCACCGTGCCGCCGCCGCCATCGCGTCGGGCCGCTTCAACGAGGAGGTTGCCGCGGTCGACACGAAGAAGGGGAAGGTGTTTACGGACGAGATCGTGCGTGCCGACACCTCCGTCGAGAAGCTGGCTAAGCTGCGGCCGGCGTTCAAGAAGGGAGGCACGCTGACGGCGGGCAACTCCAGCGCGCTCACGGACGGTGCCTCGGCGGTCCTGCTCATGTCGGAGGAGAAGGCGAAGGCACTCGGCTTCACGGCGCTCGCGGCCTTCAAGTCCTGGGCTTACGTCGGTGTCGACCCGGCAGATCAGCTGCTGATGGGGCCGGCGCTCGCCATGCCCAAGGCGCTCGACCGAGCGGGCATGAGCCTCTCGGACGTGACCGTGGTCGACATGCACGAGGCCTTCGCAGCCCAGGTCCTGTCGGTGCTCAAGATGCTGGGCAGTGACGCCTTCGCGCAGGAGCGCCTCGGGAAGTCCAAGGCCGTCGGCGAGATCGATCCCGAGCTGCTCAA
>PKDJ01000211.1 GCA_002862545.1 Pseudomonadota bacterium | reverse complement strand
CCGTCCCCATCTGCATCCGCCAGGTCGTCGAAGCCGGGGCAGGCATCGCACCCGTCCGCGATGGTGTCGCCATCGGCATCGAGCGCGTCGTCGAAGCCCTCGCAGGCATCGCACCCGTCCGCGATCCCGTCGCCATCGGTGTCGACCGTGTCGTCGGCATCGGGACACACGTCGCAGCCGTCGGCCACGCCATCGCCGTCGTCGTCAGCGAAGTCGTCGAAGCCCTCGCACAGGTCGCAGGCGTCGGGCACCCCGTCGCCATCGGCGTCGTCAGCCGGCCCGAAGCAGTCGTCACAGCCGTCGGGGATGCCGTCGCCGTCGCCGTCTTCGTCGTCGGGGAAGCCCTCGCAGATGTCGCAGCCGTCAGCCACGCCGTCGCCGTCCGTGTCGACGGCATCGTCGACGCCCTCGCAGGCGTCGCAGGCATCAGGGACCGCGTCGCCGTCAGCATCGAGCGCGTCATCGAAGCCCGGGCAGGCATCACAGCCGTTCGGTACGCCGTCGCCATCGGTGTCGAGGGCGTCGTCTGCGCCCTCGCAGATGTCGCAGCCATCGGCCACGTCGTCTCCGTCCGCGTCGGCGAAGTCGTCGAAGTCGGGGCAGGCGTCGCAGCCGTCGGGGACGCCGTCGACGTCGCCGTCTCGCAGATCGTCGAAGCCCTCGCACCCATCGCAGGCATCGGCGACACCATCCGCATCGGTGTCGACATCAGGACCGAAGCAGGGATCACAGCCGTTGGGCAGGCCGTCGCCGTCGCTGTCGAGCGCGTCGTCGAAGCCCTCGCAGAGATCACAGCCATCGGCGGTGCCGTCGCCGTCCGTGTCGACGGCATCGTCAGCACCTGCGCACACGTCGCAGTCGTCGGGCACCCCGTCGCCGTCTGCGTCGACGCGGTCGTCCGAGCCCGGACACGCGTCGCAGGCGTTGGGGACCCCATCGCCATCGGCGTCGAGGCGGTCGTCGCCGCCGGGGCACAGCTCGCAGCCATCGGGCGTCTCGTCGCCGTCGGCGTCGGCCGCGTCGTCGAAGCCCTCACAGATGTCGCAGCCATCGGCCACGGCGTCGCCGTCCGTGTCGCGCAGATCGTCGAAGCCTGGGCAGGCATCGCAGGCGTCCGCCACGCCGTCGATGTCGGTGTCGACATCCGGCCCGAAGCAGTCGTCGCAGCCATCCGGGAGACCGTCGAGGTCTTCGTCGGCCGCGTCGTCGAAGCCCTCGCAGATGTCGCAGCCGTCCGGCACGCCGTCGACGTCGGCGTCGAAGGCATCCGAGGCGCCATCGCAGATGTCACAGGCGTCCCCGAAGCCGTCGCGATCGGAGTCGAGCTGGGTCGGATCGTAGTCGTCCGGGCACAGGTCACAGTCGTCGGGGACGAGATCGACATCCCGGTCGCCGACGTGTGCGAGACGATCGTCGCAGTCGGTGCCCCCACAGGCGACGTCCTCGTAGCCGTCGAGGTCGTCATCGCAGCAAGTGGGTTCGTCCCAGCAGTCGCTGTCGAGGCAGTCGGCGAAGCCGTCGACATCGTCGTCGAAGCCGTTGTCGCAGACCTCGAGGCACCCGACGATGCACTCGATGTCTTCGCAGTCGACGGCGCCGTCGAGGTCGTCGTCGATGCCGTTGTCGCAGTCCTCGGGCGGAGCCGGACACTCGACGAACGACATCGTGTAGGTGCCGTCGCGCCACTCCGGGTTCTCGGGGTCACAGTAGCCGTCGTTGAAGCCCGGATACGGCAGGGCGTAGTACTCGAAGGCCCGGTAGGTGAAGCCGAAGCCCTCGATCACGATGTACTTCAGGTCGCCGGCGATGCAGTCGAACTCGACGGTGTGAACGGGCTCGGCATCCCGCGAGACGTTGTCTGTGATCACGTTGTCGAGGCGATCGCAGGACTCGTCGAGCACGAAGAAGTCGAGATCGCACTGCAGCCCGCTGAACTCGAGCACGACCGGCCCGTCTTCGAGGCAGCGGAAGGCGTACACGTCCTCCGGGCCGGATTCCTCGTAGTAGCGACCGGTGCTCGGCGAGAAGAACTCGACCCCGTCGCAGACCTCATCGGCGCAGCGGACACCCGGGAGGTTGGTGTAGATGCAGTCGACACCCATCTGGCTGCCCAGCTGGAAGCTGTCGAAGCCGTAGGGGCACTCGACGTTCGCGAGGAAGTCCCCGAACACCCAGTGCAGCTGCGGCTCTGCCGACGGCCAGTCCCCGGGGTCGAGGAAGCTGTCCACGACCGAGTGGCAGTTGATCTCGTCGTTCACCCACTCTTCGGGACACTCCGCGTGCGCCGAGAGGGCCAACAACAGTGCCGGAAGAGCGGCCACGCCTGGCGCCCGTCCTGTCACGACTCCCTTCATCCATAGTGTCCTGGGCAGTGCGCGGTAGTGTACAGGTACGGCGCGCCCACCGACGTCTCCCCCGACGCAGGGTGCACAGACCGGTCGAACAGACCTGCCCATGGACACGCCTGCACAGACACTTTGCGTGCTGATCGCTGACAGATCGGTGTCATCGCTCGGAACTCTCAGGTGCGAAGGGCGACAGCCTGATCTGAGCCCCCTGGGCATGAGACCGCCGCCTCAGTGCCCCTTGGACGCCAGCCTCTCCCGAGGACGGCCCCCTCGCAGGGGCCGAAGCTCCGCCCGCAGACGCTCAGCGGGCCGTCGAGCTTCGGCACCTCTCCACGATCGCTGTGCCCCCCGCCGAGCCCGCTCGAGGCGCTCCGCGACCGGATCGGGAACGCCTCGTGACGGGTTGTACGTGATGCGAACCCCAGACCTGCTTATACGCGGCGCCAACCTGGGTGGGTCGTACTCCCTCCCAGAGCGCAGGGGACAGAGCATGCTGTACACGATCTGGACGACCGCCTTCCTGGCAGGCCCGGCCTACGCCCAAGACTGGCAGGAGATCTACACCAAGGACGAGGTCATCGTCTCGCGGATGGAGCTCGAGGGCACGCGGTTCTACGCCTTCAAGGGCGAGACCGTCTACGACGCGCCGGCCACCAAGGTCATGCACGTCCTGCTCGACAACGAGCACCGCACCGAGTGGGTCGACATGCTCTACGAGGCGACCGAGCTCGAGAAGAGCGGTCCGTTCAACTACGTGCTCTACCAGGCCTTCGACCTGCCGCTCACCTTCGCCGATCGCGACTACGTCTACCGAGGCGTCGCCAAGCGCGTCTCCGACTCGGTCGTCGAGCTGCACATCGCCTCGGTCGAGCACCCGGCGAAGCCCGAGGCTGAGTCCGTCGGCGTCCGCGCCGAGCTGGTCAACACCCTCTACCGGCTCACCGACGAGGAGGGCGGCAAGACCCGCGTCGAGGTCGAGGTGCAGACCGACCCGAAGGGCTGGATGCCGATCTGGCTGGTCAACCTCGTTCAGAAGGACTGGCCCCGCGAGACGCTCGTGGGCCTCCGCAACGAGCTGAGCAAGGACTACACGGGCGACTACCCGCTGCCCGACGCCGACGGCAACCCGATGCCGCTCCCCGGTGAGGAGCCCGCTGAGGCCCCCGCTGCCGAGGGCGACGAGGCCGCTGAGGGTGAGGCCGCCGAGGGCGAGGCCGCTGAGGGTGGCGAGGCCACCGAGGGCGAGGCCGCTGAGGGTGGCGAGGCCACCGAGGGCGAGGCCGCTGAGGGTGGCGAGGCCACCGACGGCGAGGCCACCGAGGGTGGCGAGGCTGCCGAGACCGAAGCCACCGAGTGAGGGCTTCGGCGGGCTTCGCTCGCCGTCACAGCGCCGTGTACGTGCCGTCCGGCAGGACGGTCGGGAGCGTGAGCACCGGCTCGTCGAGCAGGGTGCTCATGCCCGCGTCGGTCCGCGCCAGCAGGTCCGGCGTGCACGGCTCCCACTCCACCGCGATCGCATCGCAGCGGTCTGCTTGGGCCCCGAGCTTCGTCGTGAGGCCCCAGTAGAAGTACTCGACCCCCTGACAGGCGTAGTCGCAGGTCGGGTCGTAGTAGTGGTACCAGGACTCTTCGGGGTAGGGACGCGGGATGTCGAAGAACCGCCCGCCCCGAGCCACATCCATCGCATCCATCAGCGGCGTGCCGGGCATCGGCATCAGCTCGTCCGGCCAGAGGTGCATGTAGCCAGCCGTGTGGATCAGGTGCAGCGTCTCCTCGAGCGAGGCATCGAAGCCGCGAGGAGGTGCTGTCTCGACACCGTAGAGGTCTTGGCCCCAGATGCGGTCCAGGACGGGATCCTCGAAGATGCCTGACCGCTCTGCATCACGCTCGTTGGCGAACATCATCAGGGTGGCGCGATTCGTCGCCAGCGCCCCAGTCAGTCCTGGAGCATCGACGACGCCGTCGGCATCATTGTCGAGGTACTGCGCCGTCACCTGGGCTGCGTGGCGAAGCTTGGCACCCGCGACCTCTGGGGCCGCGACCACGTAGATCCCGTGCACGTAGATCGCACGGTCGAAGTAGGCACCGAGTGCTCCGCGCTCCAGCGGAAGCACCTCGAGAGCGGTCGCATCAGCCGGGAGACCCAGAGGCTGTCGGGCACAGGCCGACAGGAGAACGAGGGTGAGCACGCTGCGCATCGGCGCCTCGGGGAGGACCCCTCTGATACCCGGGACCGACCTCGACCGTCTACATGCAGCTCCTGCTGACGATGCCGTGGGTACGTGTGAGACCATCAGCGCGCATCGTCGGGCATGTACACCGATCGTGCTCTCGCCTCGGAGACTGAGGGCGCGCTCTACCCACAGCGCCGTCCAGCACGCTACAGCGTCCCACCGCGGAGGCCCCATGCTCTCGCTCCTGACCGCAGCAGCACTCGCCTCGGCCGCTCCCGACGAGGCCGCCAGCGCCGCCACCCCCACGACGCACTGCAGCGACGCTGAGACCGTGCTCTTCGACTGCCCGATCGGCGCGAAGAGGGTCTCGCTCTGCCAGTCGACGCAGAGCAAAGAGCGGGTGGTGTTCTACCGCTTCGGGCGACTGGGCAAGGTCGAGCTTTCCTGGCCCAACGAGCCAGGCCCCTTCGATCAGCACTTCGAGATCGACCACGAGCTCATCCCCTCGCCTCCCGGCGGTGACGTGCGGCCGCGCCTGGAGACACTCCGCGTCCAGTTCTCCATCGATGGCAACCTCTACTCGGTGTTCGAGGAGCTGGTGGACTTCGACCTCGACGCCCAGGGCATCTGGGTCTTTCCGAAGACCGGTGAGCCCGTCAAGCTGACGTGCTCGGCACCGTCCACTCAGCGACTGTCCGACGTTCAACGCTGACGACGGGCGCTCGAGCCAGTCACGTCTCGCAGGTGTCTCCTTGTTTTCTTGACAAGCAGGCTCCGACGTCCAATCTGACTCAGCCCCCAACAATGCAGCGCGGAGCCCACGATGCTGGAGCCCTCGAGCCCTCACAGCGAGGCCACCGAGAGTCAGATCGTAAGCCGGATGATTCTCGAGGTCGTCGCAGCCGACGGACAGGTCCTCGAGCCCGAGGTCCGCTGGCTCGACGAGCACCTCTCGCTGCCGCCGGGCGCTGCTCTGGCGCTGGCCCGACTCCCGCCCCTCACGAATGCCGACCTCGCGCTCATTCGACCCCGGGCTCGCATGGACGCCCTGCAGCGTGCCTGGAGCGTCGCGATGGTCGACAGTGACCTCGCCCCCGAGGAGGAGCACCTCCTCGCCCGCTTCGCCGAGGGGCTGGGGCTCAGCCCGCTCGAGGCCAGCGACGCCGCCCGGTCTCGTCGGGTCGTGCTGCCACTTGAGCGCCTGGGAATCACCGCACCGGAGAACCCGGCGCTGTTCCGCTTCCTCGAGCTGTGCGCACGCACCGACGGCATCAACAAGGTCAGCCACTGCAACTTCGTGACCGAGAGTCCCTGCTCAAAGGTGAGCCTGGAGCACTGGTGTGACCTGGGCTTCCACAAGCAGGGCGAGTGGAACACCGAGCGCTTCCCCGCCCGTCACATCTCGCTGACCCGAGGCCGGGCCGAGGGCGTGCCCTGGGATGAGCTCGTCGGCCTGACCATCCGGGATGACGACGCTCCACAGGCGACTCCCATCAGCCAGCGCGTCCAGCCTCACGAGCTGCAGCACATCTCGCTGAGCATCGACCCACGGGCCGACATGGAGGTGATCCGCGCCGCCTTGGAGCGCCACGGCGTGCGCTTCATGACGCCCGTGCTCACCGACCACGACCCTGCGGGAGCCGGACTCCGCCGCATGTTCACGGCAACCCAAGGGCGCTTCTTCATCGAGTTCGCTCAGCAGGTGCCCGGCGAGGACGGGCAGCACTTCGACGGGCTGTGTGCCGAGACCATCGAGGATCTCTACCAGGCCCTCGACGGCGCCGATGCCGACTGGGCGTCGCTGACGCCCTCGGAGCGCGCCGCGCACACCCACTGGCTCCCCGACCACGTGCAGCTCGAGCCCGCGGACTGAGGCTCAGGCGTCGAGCGTATGCTCGAACGTGAGCGATCCGTCGGTGCCGTAGAAGGCCACGTGGACCGTTCCGGCAGCTGGGTCGAACGTGAGCACCGGGAAGTGCGGCGTCACGTCGAGGAAGGCGAACTGCTCGGGCGAGAAGCCGAGGGTGAGCGGGTTGACGTTCCCCGAGGAGCAGCAGACCTCCCAGCACCGCTCGGAGGGCGCGTCGCCGCTGATCTTCACGCGACCCAGGTAGTTCGTGTGGATGTCGCCACACACGAAGATCACGCCGTCCCGATCCAGGGCGTCGAGGCGCTCGGTCACCCGGGCCCGGTCGGCCGGGTAGCCCTCCCAGCGGTCAGCGTTGTCGGAGAGCAGCTGCGAGCTCGACGTGATCTCGGCGAAGGGCTTGGGCGTGGCGATGCACACGAAGCGGCACGGGCTCGCCTCGATGCGCTCGAGCAGCCAGTCGAGCTGTTCTGGGCTGACGAGCCGATCTGGCGTGAGCTCGTAGCGGCAGTCCAGGAGCAGCAGCTCCAGGGTGTCGCCCCAGCGGAAGCCGCGCCAGACCGGGCCCTCGGCGGGCGTCTCGGCCGCGATGGGCATCACCCGGTACCAGACCGCCTGGGCGTTCGCGAGGCGCTCGGTCTCGTCGGGCGTCATGGCCCAGGGGTCGAAGAGCCCGTTGTCGGCCGACTCGTGGTCGTCCCACGTCGCGTACAGCCCGGCCAGTGGGTACACGTCGCGGTAGCCACCGCCGTGGTACCAGCCCCACGCCGAGAGGTAGGCCTCCTGCGTGCCGCCCTCGTCGGTCCACACAAAATCGAGGTAGGCCTGGTCGCCGAGGTGCACCAGCGCGTCGAGCTCGTGGTTCGCGGCGTGTGTGAGCAGCTCCCACTGGAAGGGCTCGACCGTCGGCTGGAACGTGGTCGGAGGGAAGTAGTAGTCGGGCAGGATGGTGCCGCGGCCGATGCAGCACATCAGCGCGAGGCGCACCGGCTCGAGCGAGCCCGGAGCATGCGCGGTGCGCACCTGGCCGTACAAGCTGCGGTTCTCGAAGGGCTCGTCCTCGCCGCCGAGGACGACGTAGCGGTAGGTCGTGGACGGCGTCAGATCGTCGACGATCAGCTTGTGAAACCCGTCGCCGTTGGGGGCGACCGGCTGGTCGACCACGAGCGTCTCGCCCTCCCAGACCCGGAAGCGCACCGGCGAGTCGTCGGCCACGAAGAAGGTGAACACCACGCGGGTGTCGGTCATGTCACCGGCGATGGGCGTCCGGGGAAAGCGCACGATCGACTCGGGGGGCTCGCCAGCAGGGCCGCCGGTGTCGCCCGGACCTCCCTTGTCTCCACAGCCGAGGGTGAGGGTCGCGGCACTGCTCTGCAGGAAGCGGCGACGGTCGAGGAGCGGAATGTGACGGTTCGGTGACGGCATGCCGCGGTGTACCCGATGCACCCGCGACTGACCACGGCCTGCACCCGCAGGGCCCGCCGATTTCGTCCCGGTTGTGGCGCTCGACGAGATCGACCGCAGGCTCCACTCCTGGATTCGCCGCGACACCACACGCCTCGTCAAGCCTGCACCTCGCCCGCTGCCTGTTCTGTGGCTCCGACGCTCGTCTCGCAGAGGTCGAGCTGGCGGAGACGGAGCGACCCAGCTCCTACGCGCCGGTGGTCATGGGGCCGACGTCCGCGTCAGAGAGCTTCGCGGCCTGGAGCCGCTCGTGGTGGCTCGCCCCCATCGGTCTGTCCAGCGCCAGCCTCGAGCTCCAGCTCGTCCACGTGCCCGCCCTGCGGCTCGTCGGCGAGGTGGAATCGCACTGGTCGGGCATTCGGGAAGACCCAGCGCAGCGCAGTGGCCGAGCACCGCACTCAGGGGTCACCACCGGGCACGTGTCGTCCGCGTTCTTGGTCACCTCCACCGCACTCACCCGGGAGGGGCTCCGAGAGCTGGGTGGCTTCGGGGAGAGCTTCGAGCCCTTCGTGGAGGCCGACTTCGACGCACCCTGGGAGGCCGGACACGCCTCGCAGCGCATGGCGGTCCGCTGGGGTCACGAGGAGATGCTCCTCGCCCACCGCGCCGTCATCGCCGAGGCCGAGGGACTGAAGGGCGCCGACTCCTCGGGCAAGGTGCTCTCGTGCACCCCCGAGCACGTGCTCGTGCCGGTCTACATCGGCACGTTCGACCTCCGCGGCACGAGCTGGCGCCTGCTCGTCAACGGCGTGACCGGCCACGTGGTGGGCCGCAAGCCGACGAGTCAGCTCAAGTCCGCGCTGCTCATCAGCGTCGTCAGCCTGTTCCTCGGAGGCCCGTGCGTCGGAATCGTCCTGCTCGCGCTCACCGGCATCCTGTGGAGCCTCGGCAGGCTCACGGACTGACCACCGGGGTCACGGCTCGCTAGCCCTTCACGAGGTTCATCGCCTGCGCGTAGTCGTCGCCGGCGAGGTCCCCGCTGAGGTCGCTCACCATGTCCTCCCCCACGACCAGCCGATAGAGCTCCCGAGTGTAGTCCATGAGGCCGAGCGAGCGGGTCTCCATGAGCACCAGCAGGATCTCCTGGTTCACGACACTGTCGCTCCAGGGCATGTGCCAGTCGCTCTCGTCGTAGATCAGCTTACGGAGCTCCTCGACGCCCTCCAGGGCAAGCGTGTACCGCTGGTGCTCGTCGCTCGTGAACACCGCCGCGAGCTCGGGCCAGTTCGTCCAGCTGGCGAGCGCGCCGATGTCCTCGAACTTGCCCCCACAGGCGGTCGCGGCCAGGTGATGAGCCTCGACGATCTTGCCAGCCTCGACCAGCTTCTTCAGGTCGGACAGGCGGTCGCGCAGCGGGATGTCCTGGCGAATCCCCAGCTCCTCCTCGAAGACATCCTCCAGCGCGGTCCGCCACTCCTCGAGGGAGCCGCGCGCGGCCTTGTGCAGGCGGGCGTCCTCGCCACCGAAGAACTTCTGCCAGTCATCGTGGGCCGCCGAGAGCCGGTCTTGGGGCTCGGCCATGTTGTCCTGCATCTCCTGCAGCTCCGAGATGTGGCCATTCCAGAAGTTCTCCCACTCGGGGTGCCGCTGCCGCATGCCATCGCCGTCGTAGTAGGTTCCGCCGATGGCACCCCGCATGTACCGCTGACGGACGTAGGCCAGCGTCTGGGTCCCCAGCGTCTCGCCCACGTGCCGGTGGTGCTCAGCCGTGAGTGACTCCCCGATCTGCCCTCCCTCGTGCTCCGCTCCCATCTTTCCAGCCGCCGAGCCGGCCGAGCTGATGGAGCCGCCTCCGCGACCGCTCACCCGGCCGCCCGAGCTCGCCGACATCGCACCGACGCCGAGGCTGGCATTGCCCCCCGCCACCTCGCGCTCGTACATCAGCACCCACTGCTTGCCGGCCTCACTCCACGTGTAGGTGCGCCGCATCAGCCGCTGGCCTCCCACAGAGGCATCGAAGCGGTTCTTGAGCCCCAGAGAGAGCGACTCGTCCATCGAGACAAACTCGTGGAGGTAGAGCCCGTTGTTGTCCAGCACCAGATCCCCGTCGACGTGCTCCCTCATCATCGTCTCGGTGACCCCCTCCTTGGACGTGCCGTGGGCCAGATCGCCGACCTCCAGTCCGTCGACCTCACTCCGGTGGCTGCTGATGTCGGCCATGGTCTGCGTCTTCACCTGCGAGATGTGCGTGCCGGCGAAGTCGTCGTCGCTGTACATGGTGGTCATCTGGAGGGCCTTCGTCATGCTGGCACCAGCCTCCCCCGCCCGCTCCCGCCGCGTGTCGAGCCCATAGGGCACGTCGACGCCCGTGGGGCCGGTGATCGCAGACAGCGCCATCCCCTTCTCCACCTCCGCCGCGAGGCTGACCTCTCCAGTGATTCCGACTTCCGAGACCGGCCCCTGACTGAAGCCTGCCTCGGTGTCATCGTGACTGCTGTCGGCCAGCAGCACGGCGTTCTTGGGCAGAGAGACTGCACTCAACACCGCCCAGCGAACCGACCGGAAGAGTCCGTTGGAGTGCCGCAGAGAGCCCGTCATCATGTGTGCCATGAGCTCCGGCAGGCTGGTGACGGCCGATGACGCTGCACCCACGAGCGTCGGGGCCGTCCCGGACAGGCCGACCGAGACCGCGCCTGTGAGGGACGACTCTGCGCCCATCAGCTTGGCGCTCTTCAGGCCCGCCTCCACGCCCCCTTGTCCCGTCAGCGACAGTCCGGCTCCCACATCAGCCCGCCACCACATGTTGTCGGTCATCGAGAACTGGATCGCGATGGCGGCGTCGAGCTCCACCGAGCCCTGCACCATCCCATCCATGTCCGGCGTCGCCCACACCTTCATGTCGAGCTCGACCGAGAAGGACGCATCAGGCGAAGCATCGGTCCAGCCCTCGAGGGCGGAATTGATGGCGTCGGAGAGGGCGTACGAGCCCGACGAGACCTGGACGTCCCAGTCGACGCTGCCGTCGCCGAAGTAGCCCTCCTGCGCGGCGTCCTGGTCCATGCCGCCGGAGTACTCCGACCCGGCGACGCCGACATCTTGGCTGGCGTCGACCTCGGCGGCGGCCGCATCGAGCAGGCTGTCCCCCTGGCTGCTCTGCGGCTGGCAGGCCTCGATGGCTGCCGCATTTCCGCGCTGCTGCTGCACCCGCTCCGGCGCCACCGTCGACGACTGCTGCGTCGTCGACTGGGTCGTGGGGCACTTCTGCTTGGGCGCGTAGTCGGCCATGCTGCTCTCTCCGAGGCGCGTGGGGTACGCACCAGGGGTAGGCATCGACCGGCCCGGAGAGTCGTGCGCTTCGTCGCGTCGGCACCTTGCTACAGTTGCGACAATTCGCGCAGACCACGGCCACGCCCGGCCTCAGGGCAGCCAGATCAGGCGACGGAGGCCCGGATCGCCCGCGCACGCTCCTGCAGCTGCGGGCTTCCGTAGGTGGGAAACAGGCTGTCCGCCTCGTCGAGCGCTGCGCGTGCGTCGTCGGGCTGCTCGAGCGCCGCGTACACCTCGGCGAGGACGACCAGCGCATAGGGCAGCAAGGGCAGCGCGTCGCACTGACGCAGTCCGGCGGTGCCCGAGACCGCGCGTAGACGGGCCACCTCCGGACGCTCCTTCGCCAGGGCCAGCCGGGCGAGGACGATCTCGGTGTAGGCCGACTCCCGCGCGAAGCCGAGCCGATTGAAGGCGCCCGCCGCGTGGTCGAGGTGCTCCCCCGCCTCCACCAGCAGGCCGTCCTCCACGAGCCACTCCCCCAGGTTGGCCTCGATCACGGCCTGCCCGAAGACATCGCCGTACTCCTCGCGGAGGCTCATCGCCTGCGCGGCCAGCTGGATGGCCTCCCGGATGCCTCCCTGCTCGGCCTCCACGACCGCCAGGTTGTTGAGGATGTGGGCCCGCAGCACCTTGTTCCCGAGGCTCACGGCCAGGCCGTCCGCCTCCCGCAGGCACCGGCGCCCCTCGTCGATGCGCCCCGACGCGAGCAGGAGCGCGCCGAGCGCAAGGAGCGTGTCGGCGCGCGCTGGGCGGTGCTCCAGCGCGCGCAGCTGCTCGAGGGCTCGGGCATAGGCCTCACGCGCCTCGTCGAAGCGGCCGGTGGAGGCCAGGCAGGCGCCCAGCTCCCGCCACGCGGCGACGGTGTCCTCCCCTGTGGCGATGGCAGCCCGCAGGGCCTCCTCCGCCTCGACATGCAGCCCCATGGACTGCCGCACCGAGCCGAGCGTGACCAGCACGCCCCCGCTGCCAGGGTGGGCCTCGGCGATGGCCATGATCTCCTCGTGGGCCGCGACCAGCCCGACCTCGTTGCCCCGAATCGCAGCGGTCCGCGCCGCGAGGACCGGGTCCTGCACGAGGCCCCCCTTCTCGTGCAGGGCATTGGCTAACGCGACCACGCGGAACCGGTTGCCCCGCGCCAGGAACGTCCGCCAGACGCCCTTGAGGAGCGCCCGCGCCTCGGCGAGCATCCCAGCCTCGAGAGCGTTCTCGAAGGCCTCGACGACCTCCTGCTGCCGGCCGGTGAGGTCCTGCTTGCCGAGGCGGCTGCACCACCACAGGACGAGCTGCCGACGGGCCTCCGCGGTGTCGGCGTCGCTGCGGGAGCGGGACGCGAACGCCCGGATGACGGCGAAGGTGCGGAACCGGGTGGGGCGAAGCTGGGGGTCTCGCAGCAGGAAGGAGGTCTCGACGAGCCGCTCGATCACCTCCCAGGAGGGACCGAGGCCGTCGATCCCCGCGAGCATGCGGTCCGCACAGGCCAGCTCGACCCCGTGCCGCACGAGGGACAGGCGCGCCAGCGCGCGCTGCTCCGGCTCGGAGAGCATCTGCCACGACCAGGCGATGGTCCCCTCGAGGGTGCGGTGGCGCTGCTGGCGTCCGCGGCGAGCCCGCAGGTCGAGGCCCCCGTCCGAGGCATGCGCCACCAGGTTGGTCGCTCCCATCACCGCGCACGAGTGGGAGACGAGCTCCAGCGCCAGCGGCAGGCCCTCGAGGGAGCGGGCGATAGCGTCCAGGGCGTCCAGCTCGTCGTCGTCGAAGACGTGGGACGGATCCGAGCTCGCGACCCGCTCACGGAGCAGCGCGACGGCCGACGCCCCGGACCGGACGGCGAGGGAGGCCCCCGCCGGGGCGAGCGCGAGCGGCCCGACCGTGACCACGACCTCCCCCGCCACGCCGGCGCGCTCTCGGCTGGTGACGAGCAGCTGCAGCTCCGGGGCGCGGGCGCGCCACCGCTCGCAGAGATCGACCAGCATGTCGGTCACCCGATCCGCGCTGTCGAGGATGAGGAGCACGGCGTGCCGACGGGCCAGCCAGCTCCCGATGTCGGCGTCCATGCCGCGCTCGGTCGCCTGAACACCGAGCGCCTCGACCAGGGCCTCGAGCAGGCCCTGCCGGTCCGCCACGTCGTCGAGCGCGCAGGACCACAGGCCGCCTGGCCAGTGCGCGCCGCCTGCCTCCAGCCGCCGCACCTCCTCCGCGAGAGCGGTCTTGCCGATGCCCCCTGGGCCGACGACGCTGACCAGCCACGCCGGCCCCCGCAGGCTCTTCCGGATCAGCTCCAGCTCGTCACGCCGCCCGACGAGCGTCGACTCACGGGTGACGGGCCGCGCCGGCAGCATCTCCTCTGGCGGCTCCTCCGCGGCGTCCTCCACCGGGCGCGGCTCGACCTCACGAGCCCCGTTCAGTGCGACCCCGAGCCCGTAGGCCGTGACCAGGTGCACCGGTGACGAGGCGTCGGGCTCGATCTTCGCCCGCAGCCGCCGCAGCGTGCTCGCGACGGCGCGGCTCTCGACGTTGGGGTGGTAGCCCCACACCTCGACGAGCAGCTGCTTCTGGTGCACCAGCTCCCCGGCGTTGTCGAAGAGGTGCGACAGGAGCTTGGCCTCGAGGGAGGTCAGCGTGAAGGCGGTCCCGTCGCGGTGACCGGAGCGCGTCGCCAGGGACACGAACGTCGATCCGACCCAGATCTCCTCAGCCACCGCTCCGCCTCCGCCCGCACTGCGAACCTATCAGGGAACTTGCACTCACGAACGCCGAGTCCACGTCCCGCGACACCTACTCCAAGGGGCGCGAGGCCGCCTCTGCAACCGCGTCCCACACTACCCGAGCGCGGAGCGGCTGCACGCTATGATGCCGGCGTCCAACGCGGAGGCGCTGAACAGCCGTGCCGGCAGGCTCTCTCAGCTACAGCATGAGCACGCGCCGGGGCCTGCCCGTCTGCGATCTGCGGGGCGCAGACCGCTGGGAGGACTTCGAGCCTCTCGTGACGCGCCTCCTCGGACTCGGCGTCGAGATCGTCCAGCGAATCGACGGACCCGACACGCGGCTGCTGCACTTCATCTACCGAGGAGCGCCCCTCACGCTCGCCTGCGACGATCCCTACGGCCACGAGCTCTGGGCCGTCGAAGAGCGTGGACGAGAGGCGCTCGAGACCCTCGCGCGGGAGCTGTGTCGACCGACTGCCCCCGACGGCCGTGCCCATCGAAGCGGTCAGGAGCCCCGACAGACCGGCTGGGACCCTGACCTCAAGCAGCGGCTGCTGGACGCGATTCCCTGCGAGAGGGGGATGTTCTTCGATGAGCCCTTCGTCCTCGCGAGCGACCCGGACAAGGTCGTCCGCGGGGGACTCCTCTTCCGGAGAGTCGACCTCGTGGCGATCGAGGGCAACCGACGCCTGTACGCCACGCACCGGACCTTCACGGGACGCTCCGCCTTGGTCTGGATGACGATGGAAGGCGACCGGGTAGTCGGGCTGTCCTTCATCGAGGGCGAAGCGACGACCCGGACACTCATCGCCCACCGCTACGACTTCCCAGCAGTCCAGCTCGAGCAGCTCAGGCAGCTGTTTGCACCGGGCTCCCCGCTCCCGGAGGGGTACCACCACCACATGCTCATCAAGGCGCGTCGGGTGGAGTCACTGCCTGGAGGCGGCGCGCTGCGGCGCTACACGATCAGCACGCCGCCGGCGGTGAGCCCACGGCGACTGGCTGTGCTCGACGTCACGGTCGACGAGAAGGGGCTCGTGGTCGGCCTGCACCACGCGACCCACGACGAGCTCCTCGCCATGGCCGAGCGCAGCGCCGCCGATCAGGGCTCGTAGAGCGCAGGTCGCTAGGCGGGACGGCGGGGCCACGAGAGCCTGCAGATGTGGCAGGCGTGCGGACGACGACTCCGGCGCGCTGCAACAATCCGACTCCCCCCTAGGGCTCGAGCACGAGATCACACTTCAGACCGTCGATCTCCAGCTCCCCCTCGATGACGTCCCCCTCCAGCACGAGGTCGTCGAGCCGCGGGCAGGTGTAGCTGCCGCTGTCGTCACGCACGACGAGCATGCAGTCGTCGGCGTCGCCGTCGAGGGTCCACCCGTCCTCGCGCTCCTCGTCCAGCTCCAGCTCCAGCTCGAACTCGAGGTCGCAGGCGCCGTCGGTGCACTGCATCTCGGCGACGGCCTCGCCGGTGAAGAGGGTGTCGCTCTGCACCTCAAGGTCGACCTCGAGGTCGTACCGGGCGCCGGCGCCACAGTCGAGCTCGCCCTCCCAGGAGCCCTCGAGGGTGGGCATCGGGGAACAGGCGAGGGCGAAGAGAGCGACGAGACTGGCGATGCGGGACATGGTGACTCCTGGCTTGCCGTCGTGAGTGTCCCGGCCGCCGGGCGCGTCACACGGCAGCTCGAAAAACCGTCCACGACGACCCTTCGAGGCCCCCGGCGAGTGGCCGTTGGGGCGTGCCCACGACGGAGGGGGTCGCTACGCTCGGAAGGGCCGTCCTGCGCCCCTCACCGACCGCGGCACGACCCTCACAGAGGCGTGCCGTAGATCGAGTAGAAGGCCTCGCCGCGCCAGCCCTCCTCATCAGGACCAGACGGCAGGACCTCGTAGTCGATCCTGAGGATCTCGTAGCCTGCGAAGTCACAGATGGGTCCCAGCACCGGATCGCAGTCCCACCACCCATGCATGAACCACGATTCAGGCTGAGACCACCCACCGCCCACGCCGAAGTCGTCGATGTAGTTGCGCTGGCCCCGGATCCAGAAGGACGACTGCTCCCCATCGGTGAAGCAGGTCGCCAGCTGGTCGAAGTCTGGATCCCCCGTCGACCACGAGCGCACGACGCCAACATCGTCTTCATAGATCATGTGACTCAGCGTGGGAGGATCGAGCGGATCGCCACAGGTGTAGCGATACCCGTCCACTGCGGCGTGGAACACCTGGTTGACGAACTCCCCGATCCCCGCGACGTTCATCCAGGCGATGTCGGAGACGACGAGCCGGCCTCGGTGCCGCCTCCCCGGCCGGCGGCATGGGTAGCGCTTCCATCGCGCTGTTGGTAGTCGGATCCATGGTCTTGATTCTGGGCGGCCTGCTCGTCTACCCGGCGAGTGGGCGGGGATGCGCTGGGTCTGTACGCCCCGTACGCCTGGGCCCCGATTCTCCTG
>PKDJ01000020.1 GCA_002862545.1 Pseudomonadota bacterium | reverse complement strand
GACCGGAGAAGGTCAATGCGGGTCGCTACGGTGAGATCCTCCGTCTCGTCCCCCGCCGGCCGGCTCCCTCACCCACCGTGAACCTGGACGGCCAGGCCATTCGACCGCAGCTCCTCGACAGCATCAGCTGGCAGGCCACCACGCGTGGAGGGCGTGCAGTCGACGGCTTCCTGGGTGGCAAGGCCGTCTTCAAGGATGCCAGCGTCGGCATTGGGTACTCGCTGATGGTGGCAGGCGACGTGGCCAACGCGACCGATGTGCCAGAGCTTGCTGCAGTCGCCTACATCGCGGGAGCCCTGACCTGGATCGCCGGCGCACTGACCAACCCCGAGGCAGACACCCGAGCCTGGACGGAGATCCCCGACGAGATCTACCTCGTGGCAGCGGATCCAACCCCGGGCACCCACACCCTGACGATCGACGGCAGACGCTACACCGTCGACATTCCCGACGATGACACCATCGTCCATCTCGTTCCCAACCTTCAGCCCTGGGGTGCAGACGCATTCGGTGCGCCATGCACCGCCTGCGAGGCACCACTCGCCATCCCCTCAGGAGGCAAGCCATGACCATGAAGAACGCCATCCTCGCCCTGCTCTTCGCGTCGGCCCCCCTGGCCGCCTGCTCGAAGAAGGCGACCTACATCGACCCCGACGCTCGCTCCTCCGTCGAGGGGAGTGGCCTAGAGGCGCGGGATGTGCGTGCGGTGGTCGAGCAGATGTCGGACGAGCTCATGACGAGCCAGATGGTCAAGGACTTCGACGGCGTGCCACGAGTCGCGGTCTTGCCGATGGAGAACCGCTCCCGCTTCCTGATCGACCAGGACATCTTCACGTCGATGATCACGGATGAGCTGGTCATGGCATCGAATGGTCGCCTCGCGGTCGTCAATCGCGACTTGCTGGACACCATCCTCAAAGAGCGGGAGATGAAGCGCACCGGACAGGTGGATTCACAGGGCTCCAAGTCACTCTCGGGGGTCGAGTTCTTCCTTCAGGGTGAGGTTCGGAGCCTCTCGGCGTCGACCAGCAAGAAGCAGACCGACTACGTCATCGTGCACTTCACACTGACAGACGCCGAGTCGAGCGTCGTCGGCTGGTCGAACCGTTACGAGATGAAGAAGCAGGGCGGCTGGGGAGTTCTCTACCAGTGAGTGGTGACCGCCGCTGCCCATGCCACAGTCGACGCCGCTACCGTCGCTGCTGCGGTCCGCTCCACGCGGGCCGTGAGGCGTCGAGTCCCGAGCGACTCATGCGCAGCCGCTATGCCGCCTATGCGCTTGGCTTGGTCGAATACGTCGTGGTGACGACGGACCCAGAGGGCCCGGCCTGGGGCGAGGACCCCGACGTCTGGAGAGAGGGCATCGAGCGCTTCTGTAGAGGCACACGCTTTGTGGGGCTGCAGACCACGCCTGGGCCGATCGACGGCGACCGAGCGACCGTCCTGTTTCGTGCTGAGCTGCTCCAGGCCGGCCACGACGCCTCGTTTGCAGAGGCCAGCACCTTCGTGATGCGCAACGGCCGCTGGCTCTACCACGATGGCGCGCGCCTCGCTTCGTGAGCGGTGCTGGCCCAGCCGCGACACTCTGTTACGTTCACGTGGGACCGCCCGCAGTCGGCGCCGGACCGGGTTAGACCACCAGGTTGTTGGGACGGGCTGTGTCTGCCTGACGTTTAGTTGTCAGATGTTCCGTCCGCGTCTGCTACCCTGCGCGGGTCGCCCGGTGACGAACCGGAGAGCGTCTACCCCCGTCCCTCAGCGAGGTCACTGTGGTCGACAACTTCGTCCCACGGCAGAAGAAGTCAGAGCGACTAACCGCCAAGCAAGAAAAGACTCTAGCGCGCCGCATTCGCGCCGCCGAGGCTCGCGCACGAAAGTCCGTGACGGGCCTCGAGGTGGCCGACGTCGAGCTTCAGCGCCAGCCCAAGCGGGTCGAGCGCACCCGCGCTGGCTCCGTGGATCGCCTCGAGGCGGCCATCGAGGCTGCTTGGGAGGCATCCAAGGTCGACACGTCGATCCGGGAGCGCGCGCGCACTGCCAAGCAGGCATGGGCCGAGGCCGAGGCCGTTCGCTGGGAGCTCGCCATGTCTGGCCGGCGCATCGCACATGGTGAGGCCCGCAAGCTGGCCGGCCCATTCATGGACGAGGCCGATCTCATTCAGGAGGGCTACATCGGCCTCCTGCGCGCCGCCAAGCGCTTCGACCCAGACCGCGACATCCGCTTCAGTACCTATGCCCGCTGGTGGGTCCGGGCGCAGATGACTCGCGCCATCGACCACACGGGTCGTCCGGTGCGCCTGCCGGGATGTGCTGTCGAGCAGACGCGCAACCTTCGCAAGGCCATCAAGCGATTCGAGGACATGGGGGTCGACTACAACGTGGCAGACCTCGCCAATGAGGTCGGTGTCGACAAGAAGCGTGCTGAGTTCCTGCTGTCCCAGGGCCAGACAGTGTCCCTTGACCAGCCAGTCGACGAGGGCCCCCGGTCGCGCTCGCTCGAGCACTTCCTGGCTGACGAGCAAGCTGCTCACCCCGATGACCAGGCGATCAACACGCAGGAGATCAAGCGGATGCTCTCCGCTTTCTCGAACGTGCTCACCGAGCGCCATCGCTACGTCCTGACGCGGCGCTACGGCCTCGAGGACAACCAGTTCCGAACCTTGTCTCAGGTCGGGAAGGGCATGAACCTCTCTCGTGAGCGCGTGCGGCAGATCGAGCGTGAGGCGCTCACTCGCCTTCGGGAGCAAGCCAACATTCGAGATGCCCTGCGCTGATGCGCGGGAGGCTTCCGGATGTGGTCACCGGCCGTCGGCCGCCGCCACCTCCGCCGCAGCGGCAGCCTCGTCGTCACCGAGGGTCTTCCACTGTGAAGCCACGAGCAACCATGCCTTGCCTTCTTGGTCATGGCGGCCCTCCTCTGCGGCGGCGACCGCGACGCTCTCTGTGAGTGTCGCCACGTCACGTGCGACGAAGCCCGTGGTGCTGAGCGCCTCACGGGCCTGACCCCAGTGGTGGCTCCACGAATCATGCTCATGACGCACGACACAGAGTCCAAGGTGACACAAGGCCTGGGCCAGCGTGGGGCTCGGCTGGGGGAGACTCTCCTGGAGCACGGCAAGCAAGTGGCGACGCCCCTCGGCACCTCGGCCAAGCCGAATGAGACACAGCGCGAGGCTGACGCGCGACCACAGCGCCCGCAGCGCGCCAGCCCGCCCGTAGTCTCTCCACGCGCGCTCGTACTGGTTCACCGCAGCAGCAGCATCGCCCTGTGCGCGCAGCAGATCACCCGTGACGTGGGCGCAGTGGGCGGCATCGGTGCTCGCGCGCGTCGCGCGCACCAGCACCCGCGCGCGTGAGACGAGTGCCGACGCCTCGTCGAGCAGGTCAACCTGAATGAGCGCGTGTGCCAAGCCGAGGGCTGCCTTGCTCTCCGCCCAAGGGTCTCGACGCTCCTTCGCCATGGAGAGCACGAGCCTCAGCGAGCTGACTCCCGCCTTAAAATCACCGAGTGCGACCCTCGCGAGTCCGAGGCTGGTCGCTGCCCCCGCCAGCGTCTCGACGTCACCGGCCAGGGTAGCGCCATCGATAGCCGCCTTCAGAGAGCTACACGCCGTCGCAAGCTGACCGCGCTCGAGCTCAACGCGGCCTATCGCTCCGAGTGCGCGCGCCTGCTGGGCGTCACTCGCCCTCGAGAGCTCTAGGGCCCGGCAGGAAGCCTCCGAGGCCTCGTCGAGTCGGCCCTGCGCGCACAGGTTCTCTGCCAGAAGGAGCACACCGTCCAGCAAGACGTCATCGTCGGGTGACGGCGCCCGACCCATCATGGTCTCGGCCCAGTCACCGAGAGCGGCCTCGGCCTCACGCAGTGCTCCCGCACGCTGAAGGCGCCTGGACACAGCCAGCAACTCGGGTGCCGCTCGATCTGCATCTCCCGCTGTGAGCAAGTGCCTGGCGCGCCGCAGCGCCGCAGTCCGATCCCGTCTCCCCTCCAGCGCTGCAGCGCATGCCGTGTGCAGCATCGGCTGGCGCCCGCTGTCCCTGCCCCGCTGCAGCAGGGCCTCCCGCACCATCTTGTGGCCGAAGACCCAACCATGGCGACCTGGACGCAGCAGCCCGGAAGAGAGAAGCTCCGCCGTCATGGTGTGTGGAAGTGGCAAGCCAGCCAGGACGCACGCATCGCTCCACTCGTCGCCATCAGGCTGGCTGCCGAGCACCGCCGCCAGCTCGACGACACGCTGTTGGTCGTCGCTCCAGCCCACTAGAGCCTCTTCGACGCGGCCTCTCCAGGTCTCGACCAGCCGAGCAGGCAGCACCAGCTCGAGGGGGCCCGTGTTCGACAGACCGTCTGGTGTGTCGTGGAGAACGCCTCGCTCGGCCCAGTCGCGCACCAGGTCGGTGGCCATGACGATGTCTCTGACGCACCGGCCCTCGAGTCTCGCGGTAAGCGCGTGGGAGAGTCCGAGTCCCTCGCAGAAGATTCGCTGCCAGCTCTGCGTGGACAGAGAGCCAACACGGATCCTCTCCACGTCGCCACGCATCGACAGCGCCCTGAGACGATGCATCGCATCCGCGCTCTCCCGGACCGCCTCATCCACCACCGTGAGGACGGCCAGGAGAGGCAAGGCGTCCGTGTGGTCGAGGAGAAACTCGACAAAACCCAGAGTCTCGAGGTCCAGGTGGGCGTCATCCAGCCAAGCGACGACAGGCCGATCAGCGCAGAGCTGTGACAGGACGCGGGTGGTCAAGGCGTAGCGCTGGCTCCTATCGGGGACCTCCACACCCGCGCGGGGAGCGAGCCATGCCGCGAGGGAGGCGCCGTCGACGGGCTGTTCACCAAGACTCTGACGCACCTCGTCCTCGGACAACGTCGACACGCGAAGTGCGCGCTCGACCATCCCAGCCAGTCCGTTGCGCGCCCCCCCTGTCGCATCATGCGTTGCGCAGACCCAGTCCGCCCTCCCCTGCTCGTGGGCACTGACGGCAATCCATTGTGCAAGGCAGCTCTTCCCCGAGCCACGCTCTCCATCCAGCAAGACGACGCGAGGCCTCCTGCTCTCGTTGACCTCACGCAGGAGCCTCCACAGAGCCGAGCGGTGCCTTCGACGCCCGACCAGAGGAATTGGTCGAAGCCCGAGCATCGAGCACGAGGGGCCGCCGATGCCAGCAGAGCGTGGCCGGACAGGGCGTGGTGCATCGTCATCCGCGGCGATCAGCGTCGGGTTCGTCGTCCGGACAGACATCGGGCCGAGGCGCTGCAGCGCGCGCGCTGCGTCTGCGGCAAACCGGAAGCGTCTCGATGGCGGCTTTCGCAGTAGCTTCCCAAGCCACGCCCGCAGCTTCCCAGGCACCGGAAACAGTGGAATGAACTCCGGGAGGTCGGCAGAGCGGTGCGCGTGCTCGAGAGCCTCCCAGGACTCGTCGACGAACGGCAGTGTTCCGGTCACGCACGCCCATGCGACGACCCCGACCTGGTAGAGGTCGCTCCACGGCCCCTGAAGTGACTCGTCACCCTCGAACTGCTCGGGCGCCATGTACGCGGGTGTGCCACCGTCGACGACCACAGCACGAGCCGTGCTCGTCGTGGCCATCCCAAAGTCGGTGAGCCGGATGTCTCCCGCGCCGTCTACAAGGATATTGCCCGGCTTGATGTCGCGATGGACGATCCCCCTCGCATGCGCATGCGCCAGCGCCCCAAGCAGCTGCTGGAGCACGCGGCTCAGTGTGGTCCAGTCGAGCCCAGTCCGATGCTCGAGGAGCGTTCCTCCGGAGATCCACTCCATGGCATACCACCTCGCACCGAGGGGGAGAGCCTGATCCGACAGGACCGAGGCCGTCTCGTCCACGATGCCCTGGGCATAGACCCTCACGACATGCGGATGATCCAGCTGCGCGAGGGCGAGAATCTCGGCCTCCATGAGCGCCCGTGCCACAGGTGATGCCGTCGGTGCTGCGACCTTGATCGCTGCCTCGAAGCCACGCTCCGCATGACGCGCCCGCCAGACCTCTCCCGTGCTACTGCGCGCCACACGGCACAGGAGCTCGTAGTTCTCGAGCTGGACGGCAACCTCAGGCACGGCACCTCATCCTATGTCGACGAGGTCAGATCGACTGAGGCTCGGACTGCCAAGGACAGGTGAACACATGTGGATTGGTGTCGAGCTGGACGGCGAGGGCTCCCCAGACTTCCACAAAGTCCGAACCTCCGAGGACTTCCCCAGCATGAGCCGGCGCTCCCTTCTCCCAATCCCACCAGCGGATCGGTCGTCCCTCACCCGACACCTCGACAGCGGTGGCATCGCAGCGAGCTCGCCTGGCCAGTGAATCGAGCAGATCGAGGTCCATGTGCCCATCCGCTTGAATGAGCGCATAGGACATCGTCTGTGGCTTGAACGAGTCCATCCCGATCCGAGGTGGCGTCAGCCTCAGTCGACCTCTCCACCGGTCTGGAAGCATCGCCGAGAGTTCGTCCCAGGTTGCAGGGTCGACGAACAGAGCGGCGGTGGTCCTTGGCGCCACGGGTCCTGGCTCCCAGCCATCCGAGACGAGCCCGTCGGGGACCAGAGCGACCAAGTTGCGGCGTGGGGGACGCCGCACCCGCGCCTGATCAATGTCGAAGGTCGTCAGCCCTGTCACCTGCTCCAGCCAGTCCACCCACACAGCTTGGTTAGCTGGCTCGGTGAGGCTGGCCTCCCGAGCTGCATCATCCACCCCGGGTGGTCGACCGAGATCGAGCCGAACACCATGAGCTCCACCGACCGCGGCCTCGACCACCCGACCCGAGTAGAGGAGGCCACGCCCAAAGCGCCCCAGCGCCCGATCTTGGACCAAGACGCCACCGAAGCCTCCGCTGTGGGCCGTGATGGACCGAGCCAAGCGAATCGACCACTCGGCAGAGCGGAGCGGCACGCGATCGCCAGGATGCACTCGGACGGCCGTCACGTGCACCACCTCGTCGAGCATGCCGCCACGAACTGGGAGGGTCCACCACTCGATGCAGGGGCGCATCCGGTCTAGCCGCTCCAGCCTCTCACCAACCGCGAATCCAGCTATTCCGCTCGTGACGGCCTCTTCCACCGAGTCCGCCGAGCCTGTGAAGAAGGTACGCGTCGACCACGACATGTCTCGATGCTCACCAACTGAAGAGTGAAAGGGAGGGCTCTGGCACCGCCACGCGTTCTGGAGGGTGGCATGTTAGGCCGCGTCGGATCGGAGGGCCCATGAATCGCACTGTATGTTCTCTCGGGCTGTTGCTCGGTATCGCGCTGGCCGTGCCGGCCTCCGCCAGCTTACCGAGCGACACCTCGGCCCAGCCCATCGAGGCCAGTGTCTCCTCCGTTCGCCTCACAGCGCACAACCCACGGGCCAACGAGATCCTCAACAAGGCCCTGGGCGATGCATTCTGGGCTGACGCCTGGTCGCGTGGCTACCAAGATCGTCTCTACGACCTCGTGCGCCTCAAGAGCCTGCCAGACGGGTACGTGCCCATGATCGCCGGCGAGGGTGACGAGGACATCCCGCATGAGGTCGTCGCCGACATCGTCTACGTTCAGAACACCAAGCTCCCCAAGTACATGTCGGGCGCGAAGGCCGTGATCGACCTGGGCAGCGGCTACGACGAGGCGGTCGGAGCGCCCTACCGCGATTCCTACTACATCCTCGATCTCACCCTGTTCTACGGCACCTATCCGCAGAGGATGTACCGCCTGTACGACGAAGAGAACAACCGCACGATTCTGTGGTTCGAGAAGCTCGATTCCAGCTTCACCGATGCCTCTACCTGGAGTGGCTACCAGAAGAAGATGAGCGCGCTGGATCTCAGCATCGACACTCGCTGGGCGTTCAACTCCTTCGTTCCGTTTGGTGAGGTCTTCGGGATGTTCGTGGTCACGCCCGGCACACAGAGAGAGTCGCGCGTCACCTTCGTGAGCAAGCTCGCCTTCGGTGATGAGGCGGGCTGGGTCGCCAAGTGGGGCAGTCAGCTGCCCGGAGTGATCAAGTCGGGCCTGAAGGCTGGCTACAACGCGTGCGTGACCATCGCGAAGAACGAGAAGCAGAGGCGCCTCCGCAACCCGAAGCCAGCCCCGCCGCCGGCACCTGCCGCGGAAGAGGCGCCTCCTGCTGCCGAGGGTGCCGCTCCCGCCCCGGCAGATGAAGCGTCTACCGCCGGTGACGCCCAGGAGTGACGCTGGCCAAGGTCACACTGACCGCCGCACCAAGCGAACTCGGATCGGACCGCGCGCCGTCGATGCGTCCACCACCCTACCCTGCTGTGTGATCTCCACCTCTCCGGCGGCCACCAGCCGCCGCGCAGCAGCACGCGTGCGCTCCATCAGCGGTCGCCAGCCATCCGGTCTCACCCGACGAGCCGCCTCTGACGGGCAGATCGTCTTCCCAGCGCCACGCTCCGCCAGCAGCCCGCGCACGGCGTCCTCCAGCTCGCGGTCGAGCGCCGACGGCTTCGACCTTCGGCAGGATGCGGAGCAGAACCGCACCTCGTCCCATACCCGCGCCCACTTTCGCCTCCAGGCGAAGCGACGGCCACAGCTTGCACAGACTCTGTCCGGAGGATGCTCCATGCCCCCGGGCTACGCCGCTCGGGAGGTGGCGGCACGGCAGCTTTCGCAGTCGGGTGGGTCCCCAAGGTGGTCCGTCAGGACGCGACCGGGCGTCGAAACACTGCGAGCTGCCTAACGATAGACTCGCTCATTCGGTGGGTACACCGAGTCGGCAGCAGCTCGAGGCCCTGCTGGGCGAACAACGCGTGCAGACGCTCTGGACGTGGCTGGAGGGCATTGAAGATCAGCACCATGGCCCCTCCGGGCGCGAGCGCTGCGGCCCACGTCGGAGCGCAGGCCGCGAGGGTGTCCAGCGGGTCTCGACGCCCGCCCGGTCCTCGATGCTGAATGCCATAGGGCAGATCTCCGACCACGAGCGTGTAGCGCCCGCGCCCGACGAGCTGCGGATCCGCACTGTCTCCCACGACCAGCCTGACCCCACTCTGAGGAAACGTGAAGGCCAAGTACCGACCGGCACCATCACGACGCCGCTTGATGACGCTGCCCTCGGAGAGCTTGTGCTTGATGCGGTGAAGCTTGGTGATCTTCTTCACGTTGCGCCGAAAGTCGGCCAGCGCCTTCACGTCACGCTCCACACCATACGCCTCGATTCCGTAGCGAGCCGCAGTCAGGAGAGTCGTGCCACGGCCAGCCACCGGGTCGAGGAGCCGATGAGGTCCGTGACCGGCGACGGCAAGGGCAACATTGACCGCCTGGGCGGTCACACGCTCGTTCGTCTTGCCGGGGTACCGCGCCTCGGTGACCAGCGCCGATGGAAGAGCGTAGGCAGGCTCGAGCGCGAGCGGCCGCAGTGCATCCCCCGTGACCTCGAACGCCGCCTGCAGGAACGACAGCCGCGCGAGCTCCGGTACGCGCTCCTTCGCCAGCTCCACAGAGAGCAGCTCAAGCCCGGCACGATGCTCGATCTCTGCCTCGACGCCCGGAAGGAGCAACGCCAGCTCCTCTCGCGCGACCTCGAGTCGCTCGTCGAACCAAGCCCCGCGCGCCAGCGGGGTCACCAGTAGCTTGAGTTGCATGAGCCCCGCTAACGCACGGCGACTGCAAGACAATGCGCGCTCGCGATCCGCCTGAAACCCACGATAGTTAGCCTCCTCGGGGCCGTCTGGTTGCATTCGGGTGCTGGCACGCTTACTTTCCCGGCCACGCTCGACCGGAGGACCAGACGCTCACGGGACTGCTAGCACTCCAGCTTGCACTGGCCGCACCTGCGGTCGAGGCCCCGGTGTCTCCTTTCGCGCATCGCGCGACGGCACAGCTCGAGCGCAATGACGGGCTGTATGTTCGCTGGGATGCCGGCAATGCCTGGGGCACCCCACTGCTCGTCGAGACGATGTCGCAGGTCGGCACGCGCATGGCGTGGCTCTTGCCGAGGTCGGAGCCCCTGATGGTGGGCGACATGTCTAGCCGTGGTGGGGGGCCCCTCTTCGGGCACAAGACCCACGACACGGGCGAGGACGCGGATGTCGGCCTCTACCTCAAGGGGGGGCGGCAGCCTCTCGACGGCTTCGTCGACGTGCGCCCGGATGAGCTCGATCTCGATGCCAACTGGCTGTTGATTCGAGAGTTTCTGGACACGGGCAATGTCCACTTCATTCTCCTCGACCAGCGCCACATCGAAGCCCTGCGGAAGCACCTCCTCGAGGAGCGTGGCTACCCTCGCGACTACGTCGATGAGGTCTTTCCACCCCGCGGTGCCGCTATCGAGTGGAGCGCTCACGGGGTCGTTCGGCACGCACCGAATCATCGGTCTCACCTGCACGTACACGTGCAGCGCGCGGCTGATCTTCTCTAGTCAGGCGGCTTCGCCTGCAGCGGTACGGAACGTGGCCCACACGTACGGATAGTGGTGCGGGTACCCGTTCCTGAACGAGCGTCGAATCAAGCGGCGGTCCGTCGCCCACGAGCATCCGACGACCACGAAGTGTCGGCCCTCGAAGACCTCGAACGCATCGCTGGGTTGGGACCTCAGATGTGCCGTGAAACCGGCCTGCGGAGGCAACTCTGTCGAGGTCCACTCCCAGCCGTTGCCGATCAGGTCGTACAGTCCTTGGGCGTTCGGAGGTGAGTCGTCGACGGGGAGCGGCGACTTCACGCTGAAGTCGCTGCCTCGAGGGAGCGGCGCGGGCTCACGGAAGGCGGCGAGATGGAGCTCTGCTTCCGTTGGGAGCCTGCGGCCAGCCCAGCGGCACCATGCGCGCGCCTCGGCGAGGCTCACGTAGACCGGCCACCCGCCTACGCTCTCTACATCGTGCCACTCGAACAGCGAGCGTACCCTCCAGCCCCCATCTGTTCGCCTCCAGGCGTCTGGATGGTTGATGCCCTCGCGTCGACGCCAGCTCCAGTCTTCATCCAGCCAGAGCTTCGGGTTTCGGTAAGCACCCGAGTCGAGGAAGCTACGCCAATCGGCCACCGTGACGGGTCGATCGTCGAGCTCGAAGTCACTGACGCGGGCCTCCCGCTCGGGAGGCTCGTCGTTCCAGCCGAAGCGCCCGACATCCCGCCTTGCCGCCAGAGTGACTCGGCCACCGCTCACCTGGACGTGGCGGACCGGAGGGCAGCTGGGCGCGCTCACCGCGGGCTCCCAGCTCGCCGGCGCCAGGAGCGCGTCGGTGGGAACCCTCGCAATCATGTACAGCAGGGCCTCATGGTGCCTGCACTCGTGCTCGATGACCAGGGGCAGCACCTGGCGAGCGTAGGGATCCTCATGCTCCAGGAGCCGGCTCACCGAGCTCCTGATGCGTGCTCGCACCCTGTCTCGATACGACGCGACGCGATCGACTGATGGCCAACGCACTCGCCTCTCGGCGGCTGCAGCTGCCGCATCTTCGGGATGAATGCCACGGGCGAAGAGCTCGTCGAGCTCCGTGTCGAGAGCCTGCTCCTCGAGCAAGGCCACGCCGATGTGGCTCCACGCGAAGGCCGGCAGGTGACCCAAGTAGAACAGGAAGGGACGATGTAGCGGTATTGGACGCTCGAGCAGGCCGTCCGGCCGCAGCAGGGCAAAGAGCGCATCGCTCCTCTCCCAGGCAGCCTCCAGCGCCTCGAAGTCGTCGAACATTCACCCTCCCCTTCTACATCAGGCCCAGCGCTGCCAGAGCTCCGGTGCAGGACAACACGAACAACGCGAACCCGGCCAGCGCGGCTGCGGCTGCGAGCACAGCGAACGCGACCTTCCACAAGGATATGGGCGCCGAGCCCTGAAGCTCCCCAGACTGACCGTTCACAAGCACTCGGTAGACCTGATCACCATAGCGATACGCCCCGATGAAGACCGGCACGAGAACAGGCCGCCCCTGCATAGACAGGCACACCGACGACAGACGCGACTTGACCAAGGCGTGGCTCGCTTCGAGGTGTGCGCGATGGCGCCGGGACATCTCTCGCTGCGCCGCCTGACGCGCGGCGGACCGCGTCATCTCGGAGAGCTCATACGGAATCTCTGCCCGAGAGGGATGGAAGGCCACGAGTGACGACTCGTCGAAGGCCCCGAGCGCTGCGAGCTCCGCGATCGTCAGGGATGGACTGGCCGGCACCAATACCTGTTCGAAGTGCCGCGACTCGGCGCCAGCGACGGGACGCTTCCCACTTCGAGTCGACGCACGCACCAGCCCTGTCCAGTGACTCTCGAGCTCACCCGACCAGGCCCAGGCGGGCAGGTGGAGCATGCGAAGGTCGAGGGACGCACTCCTCAGGTCACTTGGATACCAGAAGCTCGACCGGGCGAAGGTGCGAAACGCCTGTCTCGCGTCTTCCTCTGTGCAGACGAAGGGCAGCGCACCCTCCGGAGGCTCGACGTCCTCGGGCGGTTCGTAGGGCACGAGGTCCGAGGCAATCCCCCCACAGAACAGGCAGGTCGGCAGAGGAGCTGTGGCCCGAGCGACCACAGCTCCCCCGCAGGCCCGACACCGCACGGCAGCAAGCTCACTCATCGAGCGCCCAGGAGCTCGGCGAGCCCAACCATCAGAGTTGAGAGCGCAGTCCCAGCGAACAGGATGGCAACGAACCCGCCAATCAGCCCAAGGACAGTGGCGATCAGACAGCCGATCTTCCAGGTCGACCGTGGCACGGCGCCGACCACCTCTCCGGTCTGACCATTGACCAAGAGCCGCACGGGCCCGCTGGGCCCAGGGTACACCGCAGTCCAGATCGGCAGCAGCACCAAGCGCACCACATCGACATCGACCCTGCTGGACGACTGAAGGCGTCTGTGCGTGTCTCCGGGCAGGTGACTCTGTGCGATGGTCTTCCTCTCCAGCGCAGCGAGTTCCTCTCCAGCGACCTTGAGGGCCTGCTCATGCGTGACCGTCGGCAGCTCGGCTGGGACACCAGCCACCAGTGCTGGTCCGTACGGCAGCGCGAGGCCAAGGTCGAAGGGTTCCAGTTGATTGGCCTCCTCCTCGGGCACACCGGTGCTGGCAGAGACCAGGTGGTCGAACCAGCGTCGGGCATGACTTCCGGACAAGGGCGACCACTCGGTCTCTCGCACCCGACGCGTTCGGGTGACGCGCTTCCCATTCACCGTCGTCGTGTAGGTCTCTGTTCGGTACCAGTACAGACCGACGCTGGCCGTGAACTCGGAGCGCACGAGGGCGTCGTAGCAGTAAAACGGCACGAAGACCTGGGAGAGCTCGCTGGGCCGGATGGCTCGTCGGAGCGCCTCGGGTGCGAGCCACTCTCCGGCCAGGAACTGCGCTAGGGCTCTTCCTGCTCTGGCCCTAGGCACACGAAAGGGCACGACGCGGTCGGGCCGCTCCGTCTCCTCGAGCCGATGGTCGACGAGAGGGCTGTCGCAGAAGGCACACGCAGTGGACAGCAACCCGTCGGGCAGCTCCACTGACGCTCCACAGCTCGAGCACCGCCTCGTAGCCATGGCGGCGCCATAACAGGTGCTCTGCCAGCTCCCCAGAGCTCTAGTCAGCTCGCGAGGCGACGCAGTCGCTGAGCGATGTCGGATGGCGCCGCATTGTCGGGCAGGTAGTCGACGCGGCCATGCTGTGCGGCGAGCCGACGCCAGCGGGTGGGCTCACCGTCGAAGTCGTAGGAGAGTAGAACGGGATGGTCCCGCCCCTCGCGGCGGAGCTCCGCGAGCACGTACAAGCCCTGGTGGTCTTCAAGGAACCGGCGTGCCGCGACGCGGTCTCCGTTGTGGCGATCCGTCACGGCCTCCACATCCCCCAGGAGCTCCCCTTCGGGCACACGATCGAACCGCATGTCCAGGAAGACGGCATCGAAGTCGGCGTCCTTCGACAGCATCTCCAGAGCCTGGGCTCCACTGCCGGCGCGGACCCAGACGAAACCCTCCGGCAAGAACCGCTCGAGGGTCTCGCAGTACTCGAAGCCATCTTCGATCACCAGTACTCTCATGCGTCCTCCTCGCCTCGCTCCACCCTCGGCAGCCGCACAACGACCGCCTTCGACCAGCCTGCCTGCGGCTCGACGTGCACGCTACCGCCTGCGCGACTGATCAAGTCGACGGCGAGCCCGAGCCCTCTGCCGATGTAGCGTCCACGAATCATGGCTGTCGTCAACCTCATGGGGCTCCGATCGCAGACTCTCACGCACACCAACTCAAGGAAGGTCACGGGATCTTCCTCCAGCTCGACGACGACTCCTACAGTGTCCTCCCCGGCGGCCAGCGTGACCTCCAGGCTGTTCCGCAGGAGGTTGATCAGGATGTCGTCGAGGTCCGATCGATACAGCCGTACGTTCAGGGACCCCGGCGGCACCCGTAGCTCCAGGGACACGCCTTGGGCTCTAGACTCGGCCAGCACCGTCGACCACGCGCTCTCGAAGACAGAACGCTCCAACGGCAGGAGACAGACGCGGCGCAGGACAGCTCCGAGCGCGTTGTAGCCCCTCTCGTTCAGGGCCAGCCCGATGTCTCTCAGCTGGCTCGAGAGCCGGAGCTCTCGCCCCTCACGCAGGTCGGGCTCGAGACGCGCCAGCTCCTCCATCGCCGCGATCAGTGGCCCCAGTGCCGGGTCTTGGTACCGCAGGTTGAGACGCACGCCACTCACACGCCCGAGCTGCTCGAGCTCCGCGACGTAGTGACGAAACCTCGAGACGGCTCCCCGTGGTCCGAACAGCCGCGAAGCAGCCCATGCTGCGGGCTCGGGGTCACCTGCCTCCAGCGCGTCAGCGACGGCCCCCAGGACGGTCGTGTTGTGCTTGATGACCTCATGCCGGATGGCGGAGCACACTCTCGCGACATCGCGAAACACGCTCGGCGCGCGCTCGAGCAGCTCTTCGAGGCGAGCCCCCGTTCGGCGCCGGACCCGCAGAAGGAGCGGAATCCCCATGGCTCCGAGCGCCAGGCTTCCCCCGACCAATGCTGCGCCGCGCAAGAATCCGTCGATGTCGCTCCTCAAGCGCAGTGCATCGTCGTACTCCGGACCGGAGGCAGCCCTCGCGAAGTAGCGCTCGAGAAGACCACGAGCAGCTAGCGGATCACCCGATTCCCACGCAGTCTGGGCGAGTGCAAACAGCGAGGCGGCGCTGCCCTTCTCCGCGGCGTGCTCCAGCAGGTCCTCCGCCTCGCTGGCTCGGCCGACCCGGCCATAGAGCGACGCGAGAACCTCCATCACCCCCACCTGATCGGGCGTCACCTGCAGAGACTGCTCGTAGAGCTGGATTGCACGTGGAATTTCCTGCCGCCGCACTCGGATTTCCGCCTCGAGATTGAGCGCATCCGACCACTGCGGCTGGAGCTGTCGGGCCGATGCCAGCTCCGCGAGTGCGGCGTCGATGTCGGTGTCTTCACCGAAGCGCCGATAGGCCCGCGCAAGCTGGTAGGCGCGCCACGCTCCTGCATCGATGCCCGCTGGCCTTCCCGGCGAGCGTGGGAGGTCGGGCAGGACCAACCGCTCGCGCGTCGCGTCCGCAATCAGCTCCTGCGCCAGCACGGCGCGACGCCCAGCCGGGGCCAGCTCAAGGTAGACCGAAGCCGAGGCGGCTGCCCCCTGCGTCTGACCAAGCGCCAGCAGCACCTCGGCCCGGTCGACCCAGAGCTCCTCGTCGGCCGCCGTGTACTCCAGAGCACGCTCTAGAGCGGCGAGGGCCTCCGCGTCGTGTCGCCCGGCAAATCGCTCGTGCAGCAATCGACCGCGACGGGCGGGCCAGACCGCCGAGAGAGGCTCGAGAGCCTCTGCAATCGCCAGGGACCTCTCCGCCTCACTCCAGTCGCCCCGCGCCTCGTCCACAGAGGCTCGGACGCCCCACATCTCTGCGCTCCATGGCGTCCTCGAGCGGACCTCCTCGACGAGACGGGATGCTCGCTCGATCTCCCCCTCTGCAAGCGCTTCACGTGCCGCCTCGAGAGCCTCTACCTGACCCGGCTGGAGCGGTTGATCCGCACTGCGAGCGAGCACATCGGCGATCGCCTCCACGTCGCGCCGATGGATGAGAGCTGCCAGTCTCGCTCGCCCCTCGTCATCTGGGCCGGACTCGAGCAGAGCCTCCACCACCGCAGTGCTCTCCTCCACCCAACCGCCTGCCCGAAGAGACATCGCGATCCTCGCCCCCAGGGCAACCGCACCGTCGGCCCGGATCGGCACATCGGGCGTGCCCAGGTAGTCGACGAGAATCACGGCCGCGAGTCGAGCATCGAACGCCAGTGCCGCCTCGGCCTCCAAGAGCAGTCCCGCGGACCAACCAGGCCGGAGCGTTCGGAGCTTCCGAAACTCGCCCAGGGCCTCCTCGGCGCCTCCGCTGCGCAGCAGCAGGCGGCCCCGCGCCTCGACCGCATCGGCATCCCAGGGCGCAAGGCCATACGCCGCGACAGCTCCAGACGTGTCGC
>PKDJ01000085.1 GCA_002862545.1 Pseudomonadota bacterium | reverse complement strand
ACGAATTCACTCGGGGCGACATCTCGTCGTGGATGTAGAGCGGAGCATCCACAAACGACCGCGGCCCCTCTCCGGAGCGCGCCTTCAGCACATCGGTGATCCGGTGATACTCCCCCGTGCCCAGGAAGTAGTCCACCTCGGGGAGCTCGCCCTCTAGCGAGCGGCCATACCGCTGAACCATGCAGCCCGTGACGACAAGCTTCTGAAGCTTGCCCGACTTCTTGAGCTCGGCCATCTCGAGCACGGTGTCGATCGACTCTTCGGTGGCTGGCTGGATGAACGAGCAGGTATTGACGACGATGACGTCGGCCTCTTCCGGGTCGTCGACAAAGTCGAACTCCGCATCCTGGAGCTTGCCGACCATCACCTCGGAGTCGACCCGGTTCTTTGGACAGCCAAGGCTGATCAGATGCACCCGCTCACGCCCACCCTCAGAGCCTCCACTGGGTCCAACTACCGGGCGGCTCGAGGTGGTGGTCTGACTCACTAGAGACTCCCCGCATCCAGGACTTGCACACCCTCCGGCACGACGAACTTGAACAGCTCATCAGGAACGTCTCCCGAGAGCTCTACACTGTCGAAGGTGAGCTCGGTGACGCCGCCGAAGGCGTCGTCGATCTTTACGCCGGAGACCAGCAGATCCGCAGTGAGCGACAGCTGAAGTCCCTTGACCTGCCCCTCGGCCTGACGCGGCTTGAGCGCCAACACTGGACCGGGCTCCATGGCGACGAGGTCGACCTCGAAGAGCTCACTCAGCTTGTCCAGCGACTGGAGGAGCTTGTCAGCTGTAGCCGACGCCTGGCTGAAGTCGTCGTAGCGAAGCACCTGCTTGTCTGCAGGGTTGTAGATCCACATGGTGGACCCGTCGGTGATGAACTGCCGACCATCACCCGCGAAGTCCCAGCGCATCTTGGACGGCCTCTCGACCGTCAGCTTGCCGGACTGCTGCTGGTCACCGAGTGCCTCCGAGCGTGTGACCTGCGTGAACGTCGCCTTGAGCGCGTTTACATCCGCGTACTTCTGCTCGACACTCGAAATCACCTCGGCCGCATCCGCAGCGAGTGCACTCTGCCCGAGCATGCCGAAGAGCCAAGCACCCAAGGCGACGATTCTTGTCACACCCACTCGCTCCTCCTGTCGGGACGCACGGCCCTGAAAGTGGCCCGCCGCGGCAACGACGCCCGGGAAGTGCAATCATTCAAGCGATGACTGCACCGGTGCAAGATCAGCCGACTAGCACCTCGCGCGGGCGCGCGCCATCCGCGGGTCCGACGACTCCCCGTTGTTCCATCTGCTCGATGATCCGAGCCGCTCGGTTGTAGCCAATCTTCAGGTGGCGCTGAACCATGCTCGTCGACGCCTTGCCCTTCCCGCAGACCAGCTTGACTGCCAGCGAGTAGAGCTCATCCAAGTCCTCGTCGTCGTCATCGAGCTCGGCGTTGGGATCGTCGGTGACTCCAACCACATACTGGGGGGTGCCCTGCTCCCTGACGCGATCGACGACTCGCCCGACCTCGTCATCCGAGACGAATGCACCGTGACAACGCACGAGCTCACCCGCATTGGGCAGGTAGAGCATGTCGCCTCGTCCGAGGAGCGATTCGGCTCCACCCGTGTCGAGTACGGTCCGCGAGTCGATGACGGATCGCAGCTTGAAGCTGATTCGGGTCGGTAGGTTTGACTTGATCAACCCGGTGACCACGTCGACAGAGGGCCTCTGGGTCGCAACGATCAAGTGGATCCCACAGGCGCGCGCCATCTGCGTGAGTCGTGCGATCGAGCCCTCGACATCTTTCTTTGCGACCAGCATCAGATCTGCCAGCTCGTCGATCACGATGACGATGTAGGAGAGCTTCTCCGGACGAGGCAGAGGGTCTCCCTCGACCCAGCCCTTGGGGGCGTAGCGCCTCGCCTTCTCAGCCGTCCAGGACTTCGACTCACGCTCGACCTTCGCGTTGTAGGACTTGATGTTCCGTGTGTCGAAGCGAGCGAGCAGCTCATAGCGCTGATCCATCTCGCGACATGCCCAGGCCAAGGCCGCAGCAGCCAACTTCGGCTCGGTGACGACCGGATGAAGCAGGTGAGGAATGTCCTCGTAGATCTTGAACTCCAGCTTCTTGGGATCAATCAGGAGCAGTCGCAGCTCCGATGGAGTCTTCGTGTAGAGCAGGCTCATCAGCATGCCGTTCACGCCAACGCTCTTTCCTGCTCCCGTCGTTCCACCGACCAGCAGGTGTGGCATCTTGGCCAAGTCTGCAATGACGGGGGCTCCCTCGACATCCTTACCGAGCGCCACTGGCAGGTCGTGCTTGTTGTTCCTGAAGGCCGGCGACGCGAGTAGCTCACGCAGGTAGATCGTGAGCCGCTTCTCGCTAGGGATCTCGATTCCAACGACTCCCTTGCCCGGAATTGGGGCTACGATGCGCACACTTAGCGCACACAGCCCCATCGCCAGGTCACTCGAGAGGTTGGCAACCTTTCGGACCGAGATGCCCCGACTAGGTAGGAACTCGAATGTCGTGACCACGGGACCAACGCGTACGTCGGTGACCTCCCCCGTCACCTTGAAGGAGTCGAGTGTGTCCTCGACCCGCACAGCAAGCTCGCGCAGGCGCTCTGGGTCGACCACTGCGCTCTGCTTCGGAACTACGTCGAGCAACGACAGGCGGGGCAGCTGGAAGTCAGCTCGCGCCGCCGCGACCACCCCTCCGTCATCCTGCACGCGAGCATCGAGAAACTCGGCGCGGTGCACCTTTGCCCCAGGCATATCGGCCTGATGGACCGCCGACTGTGGAGCGGGAGCCTCGGACGGCACGGGAGTCGGCTCCGCGTTGACCGAGGGCACAGGGGGCGAGCTGGGATACGCCGCGCCTTGCGCAGGGGGCGCCTCGACCGCGGGGGGAGCACTGCTCTCCACGGAGGGCGATGTAGAGCGCTCATGATCGACCCGGGTGCCTGATGCCACGAACGAGCCCGTACGCGGCGGCAGCTCCGGAAAGAGGTCCAGCAGGTCCTCCTTGATCCGACTCGCATCCTCTGTCGGGTCCCACTCAACCTCCGCCAACGCGACCGCCCCACCGACCGCTGTTCGGTCTTCAGTGTCCGGATCGCTAGGCAGCAGTGGCCCCTCTGCTGGGTTCGGCTGCCACTGGGCAGCCTCTGTGCCATCGCCGCCCGCACGCGCCACCGAGCTCCACATCCTCCGGCTTACTCCCGAGCCACGACCTGCCGCAGCACGGACGCCCACCCATGCACGAGACGCGATGTTGGCTCCAGCACTGGACGCCATCCCAACGAGACCACGAGCCCCCCGAGCGGCGCCTCCGGAGACATGCGGCCAGACAGCTTCCAACCGGTCTACGACCAACGCGAAGAGACGTCCCCAGCGTAGATTTCCGGCGACCGTCACTTCAGCGACGAGAGCTCCAAACAACAGAAGCCAAGCCCCGACTGGCCCCACCGCCGACTCGAGCGCACTGCGGGTCCACTCCCCTACCAGTCCTCCCGGCGGATGATGGACTCCGGGGGCCAAGGTAAGGTCGATCAAGCCCAGCACGGTGACGACGAAGGCGAGCGCCCAGGCCACGCGCCCAACGCTCATGATGCGTCGACCAGCTAGGGCCAGGACCGAGCCGACCATGCCGCCGAACGACAGCCAAGCGCCGTAGCCGAAGACCCGGAACAAGAGGTGGGCGAGCGCTGCCCCGAGTGGCCCGCAAGGATTGGCGACATCCGCCCCCTGAAATGGGACAATAGGGTCCAGCGCTTCGTAGCCTACCAGCGCTACCACCGAGAAGGTGGAGCCTAGTAGAACGAACAACAGTGCAATCTCTCGCTGTCGCTCGCCGAGAACCGCTCGAAGTGCTGTCCCCGCCTGTGCGAGCACACCAGAACCCTGCTTGGTCGTGCCGCCCAACGCATGCCTCCCGCCAGAGGTTAGCACCTATTGACGCGTCAGGTAAAGACCTAATGTAGTTTCGCGGAACAGGCACCGTGACAGACAGACATCCGCCAGCGCATCACCCTCGACGCGCCAGGGTCAGTACGTGAACGTGGCCCCGACGTGAACGTTCCAGTCGTCATACTCGACCGCGATGTCCGACGAGGCACGTTGCTGCCACCACGTGCCGATGTCAACAGCCGCATAGTCCGTGGCGTTCACCGCCACGGCGATGTTTAGCCGGTTGAGGATGTCGTCTCGAACGGCATCGCCACGATACGACTCCAGCCGCGTGCCGTACTCAACGGATGGCTCGACCGGCCCGAGCTCGAGCCCAAGACCTGCGTAGACGTAGTGATAGGCGACGTAGTTCGTGAAGAACGAATCCAGGAAGTCCTTTCGATATCCGATCTTCATGGCCGCTTGCTCTACGAAGACGTAGCGCCCCTCGGTAGCGACCAGGATTCGCTCCGCGCCCTGTACGCTCGCCGCGATTCCACCATCGATCTTCGTAGTCTCTGCGGACTCCGGGTCGTACGCCGCAACACCGTAGCCAACCAGCAGATCCCAGAACAGCTTCTCTGTAAACTGTCCCTCGATGCCCGACCTCACCTTCACGTGGTTGGAGTTTGGCAGCGCGAGCTCCCCTTGGAAGGCGCCGAGCGTGTCGCCTGACTCGGCCTCCACGACGGGGTCGCGCCACCGCACCGCAGAGTAGTCCACGTTGAAGGTCAGAGCCGTGCGCGGGAAAAACCGCCACTCCACGTCGAGGTGCGGACCAAAAGTGTTTCGAGAGTTGAACGACTGCTGGCCGTCGGCCGCGGGCGTAAGGAACTCATCGAAGGCGTGATGCCCTCCCACCACGAAGTCGAGAGCGGGGCCGGGCGAGGCACGCAGGCCACTGGAGATGCGGTTGCGGACCTGTGTGGTGAAGGGAGCCTTCGCCCAGTCTGCATCCGCGTTGTTGTTGCGCAGCGTCGCCCGCTCGTCGAGGACAATGCCGACGACCTCACCGGGGAAGACGTCGAGCGTCGTAGAGGCACCAAACTCGTTGAAGCGATCGAGGTTCGCCGCAGGATTTGTGGATGCCGCCGCGTCCTCATTGGCCCCTACGAACAGGAACTTCCTGCCGGTCCAGCTGCCACCGAGTCGCCAGCGCACCTGATCCGTCTTGACACCGATGTCGAGCCCAGGTCGAAAGACCATGCTGCCCGCCGGCGTGGGTGCTGCCTCTGTGCGGTAGACGTTCGTTCGGTAGTCGAACCCCAGCGCCACACTTGGAGTCACGACAGTGGACTCGCTGGGGCGAATGTGGTCGCCCGGCGCCGCCGATGAGACTGGCGCGAGCGCCAGGGCAGCTATGAAGAAGAGTCCACGCATCGAAATAATCTGCTCCGTGACACGCGCAGCCTAGTTCTGCAGACAGACGACGGCAATCGCATCCATGTGACCCCGAGGACGCATCAACGTCACCAACGACGCATCCCCGGCCATCAACCTCGACGAACGACTACAGCAGGGGGCTCACGTTCGGCGGGTCCATACCAAAATCGAGCTGGTCGAGCTCTAGTTGTTCGAGTAGGCCCTGGGCTTCTTCATCAGAGACAAGCTCGCTGAGCAGCTCGATGAGTGTCTCGCCGGGCTGCACCGTGGCTCCGGCGTCACACTGTTGGGCCTCGGCAGCGAGCATTCGCGTCTTCCCAAGCGCGACCGCGATCTTCCGAAACTCGTGGTCAGCCTTATCTGCCTGGCCGTTCTCGATCGCCCCACGCATGGCATTCGCCGCACCATCCGTGACGACCTGCAGCGCACGTACAGAGGTCAGTCGGCTCGTGAGGCACTGCACCCGATCCGCATCGCCATCGCGCCTCGCAGCCTCTAGCATCTTGGTCGCATCACGGAGGGTGTCACCGATCTCTGACTGCGCAGTGTCTGCGTAGTCCAGCTTCTCCTCGTCACTCGTCGACGCAGACCGCTCGAGCTCGCTCCGGATACCCTGGTCCTGTGCGTTCGCGACCTGCACAGTGCACAGCAGACCGAGGGCAGCAACCAGTCGAATGGTAGTCATGAGAACTCCTAGCGACTCAAGTACAACGGGCGTGCCTACTTCGACTTCGCCGTGAAGACAAACGGCCAGCTCGGAATATCGCCCGAGATTTCCGCTGGGAAGGTCCAACGCCGGACCTTCTTCATGATGCAGTTCGCCAGCTCGCCGTCGCCAGTGCTGTTCGACACCACGTACAGCCCCTCGACCTTACCGTCGAGAACAGTCCAGCCAATCTCGACACGTCCCTCGAGGTTCGGGTTGTCGAGCAGGCGCTTCTCGTAGCAGTACTTCAGCTGGCCGGCGTAGCGCTTGACAACGTTCGTGACCTTGCCCGTGTCGCCGATTTCCTCGTCGACGGTGCCCGAGCCGGCCGCCACCTGCGCGACCTTGACTTCTGGACCGCCTGAGACCTCCGCCGTTCCTCCGCCGCCCTGGGCGAGGTCTCCGATGTCTTCCGCCCCGAGGTCAGTCCCCTCACCACCCCTTGTGGCCTTCGCCGAATCCGTCGTCACACCGGACGAAGCCTCGAGCTTTGAGTCGAGATCTCCGAGCGCTTGGTCCTCGTCCCCGAACACTCGAGCCGTCGCCGCGCCCCCATTCTCACCGCGCGTCCCGATGAGCTTCAGGAGCAGCTTGCTCTCCTTGAGGACTTCCTGCCGAACGTCTTCCTGCCGCTTCGCCTTCTCGACCTTGGTCTCGGGCTTCTTCTCGACCTTCTCCTCGGCCTCGGGCTCCGGCTTGGTCTCTTCGACTTGGTCGTTCTTGATGGCGTCTTCGTCGGGCTTCTCGTCAGGTGGCGGCGCCTTCTCAGGCTCAGCCATCACCACCTTCTTGAAGCGGTCTGGGATGTCCTCGAGCGTCACCTCACGCGGCTGCGTGTAGGCGACCCAGATGGTGAGCACTACGGCCAGCGCCAGCCAGATCGCGAGGAACCCGAGGAAGACCGGATCATCGTCCTCAAGCAGGCGAGGCCGGAAGTCCATTGCTTGGATGGGCTTGACGGCCTGGGCGGGCGGCGGCGCGACGAACTGGAAGAGGATTGTGACCTTGTCGATCGAGACCTTTCCGCGGTCCTGCTCGGTGAGCGACAGCAACCAGGAGTCGCCCTCGCGCTTGATGGAGTTGTCTCCGCGGAGCTTCGACAACGCGACAACCGCACCACCAGAGCTGATCTTGCCCTTCATCTCTGACGTGAAGCGAAGGACATATCCCTCGCTCGACGGCTCGAACAGCTTGAACTCAGGAGACGGCAGACCCGTCTTTGGGAGCATGAAGGTCGCTTTCGCGGACTCCCCAATCGTCACTGGCTCGCCTGCCTTGAGCAGACGCTCCTGCACGATCTTGCCGTCTTGGATCACGCCGATCCGCAGCACCTTCGACTGACGCGCCTTTGCCATCGATCAGCTCTCCGAGTTCCAGGTCAACACACGAACCTCCCTGCAAGTGATGCTGGAGCGGTTCTTTTCGATGTGTTGGACCATGAGACTCCCGTGCGGTTCACTCTTCGCGGCCTTGACTTCGCGGCTCGGCTTGGTGCGCCACCGATCATGGCCAGCCACCAGTCCCTTACCACACTACAACTGTATGCCACCGTCGGGTCGCCTGACAAGCGCTCTTAGGGTGCGGTCATTGGTTCGACAGAGTGCAAGTTCTGTCAGCCAAGAAGACAAGAAGCACGGCGAACCGCCGTGCTCCAATGCACTCATCGTAGGAACCGGGACCTTGGGGCGGTCTCAGTCACTACCCTTGATGACCACGAACCTGAAGTTTCCAAACTGCGCCTGACCAGCCGTGAACATGACCTCTCGGATCACAGAGAACGGAAGGCGCCGGTCACACTGGAGGAGTACCTCCCCCTTGAACTCAAAGTCCGCGTTGCCGGTCCTTACGCCAAGGTCCTTGGCATTCTCGGCCTTCTCGAGCAGTGCATCGTAGAGGTCGGACACGAGCTGTCCGCGCTTCTTGTCCTCGGGCACCGCTGTCTGCTCGTCGCCCGTCTCCTCGTCGATCACCTGCTCAAGGTCTAGGACCCAGGCACCGTCGACGACGATGTCCTTTCTGGACACGACCACGTTCACGGCGAGCTTTGGCGGCTTCACGGAGGTGGACACAGGGATCTGCAGGTCGTCTGATGCAGCGACCGAGATGTCCTCAGTCGAGTACGACTTGAGCAGGAAGACCAGGATGATCGTCATCATGTCCATCATGGACGTGATGGTCAGTCCTGCGTCGTTGTCTCCGCGACGTGACTTCTTCTTGGGCATCCCTCGCTCCTACTCGGCGCCGCCGGCGATGACGACGTACGGGAAGAGCTCACGAGCCTTCCCACCCGACGTGTTGTTGGGATCGTTGCGGGCCGCATCCATGGTGCGGATCAGCACTTCGTACTCGACATCCGGCTCGGGAACGAGAATCACGTTCTCCTCGTCGGGCCAGCGGTCCTTCAGCTCTCCGAGGAGCCGCGTGAGCTCCTTGGTGTCGTACGCCTCGGGACCTGGACAGCCCAGCTGCTTGCAAGGGACGTTGGGGCCGGGCTCTTCGCCCTCCTCATCCTTGCTCTTCAGCGCCGTGTCGTTCCCCATGACCGTGAAGCCCTCGTCTGTCACAGCAATGGACAGGCTCAGAGTCTCCTCCTGGTCATCGGAAGACTCCTGGGGCGCCCCGATCGCTGGGAGCGTGGAGTCAATGACAGCCAGGCTGACGAATGACGAGGCCATGAGGAGGAACGGGATGAGGATGGTGACCAAGTTCATGATTGGAACCAGGTCAAGCTCCTCTGCCTGCTCGCCTCGCTTACCCTTCGACATGGGCGATCTCGCGTTTCAGTCGGTGGAACAGATTGGGACGAAGACGGGAAGCCGCGCGCTTAGGCGTCGGCCGCCGCGTCCTCCTTGAGCGTCCCACGACGACGAGCGGTCAGCAGGTTCACGGTCTTCAGACCGTACTGATCAATGTCGTCCAGGATCTTGTTCGAGCGGTTCGTGATCACGCTGTGGAGCACGAGAGTCGGGATAGCGACCATGAGACCGCCAGCCGTCGTGAACATTGCGACCGAGATGCCCTGCGCGAGAAGCGTCTGCTTTGTCTCGGCGGAGGCCTTTGCAACAGCCTCAAAGGCCGTGATGAGACCCAGGATGGTACCGAGCAGGCCGAGCAGCGTGGCGACGTTTGCGAGCATGGCCAAGTAGGCGGTCCGCTTGGTCACCATCGGGCCGACCTCGAGGGTGGCCTCGTCGATCGCGTTCTCGATCTCCTTCTCCGTCCGGTTGGCACGCGTGAGTCCGGCCTTGACGACCTTCGGGAGCGCGGCATGTGGCTCAGCGTTGCAGAGCTTGATCGCACGGTCGATGTTGTTGGCCATGATCAGCTTCTGGATCTGGGCCATGAACGCCGTAGCGTTGATGTTCGCGCGGAAGAGGATGTAGAACAGCCGCTCGAACGCGATCGCCATTGCGAAGACGCCAACCAGGAGGATGGCGTACATGAACGAGCCACCCTCCTTGAACATGGTGACGGGATCGACCATTTGAGAACCTCCGGGAGTCGGGAGCACGTGACCCGCCTGATGGCGACGCGTGCATTTTCGTCGTGGATACTTACTCGAACGCTAGATTGCTAACAGCAGCGGATTGTGAGGAGCCTGTCAGACATGTTGCTTGTCCGCCTCTGCATCAGCTTGGACCTCGACGACCGTAGTTGGTTCGTCAAGACTCCGTCACCGCTTTCGGCGCGAGGCTTACCACGAACACGACCGGAGGTCACGGTCCGTGGTCTGCGCTTGTCCGGACTCGCTCGCGCGGTCGGCAGCACGCCTCATCAGAAGGGAGCCCGCCGCAGTGCATCGATGATCTTCTGGAGGAAGCTTTCCTCCAACTTCAGATCGTAGCTCTTATTGAGGTTCTCCCTCGATATAACGATGGTGACCTCGGGCTTCTGGATCTCGCCTTCGATCACGATCTCCTCGAAGTTGAGACCCTGGGCCATCGCCTGGCTCGGCCCCAGGAGAGCGAGAGCTACAAAAACCTTACGCATTACGGATGACCTCCAGGAGGATCGACAGGCCCCCAGAGCCCGCCACCCGCGTCTTCGCCATCGCCCTCGTTGACGGGCTCGTCAGCCTCGGTGCCCGGTGGATCTTCCGGAGAGCCTGCCTCAGCCGCAGGACTGTCGGTAGCCGCTGGCTCGGCCGTTGGGCTGCTGACCTCGTCCGCTCCAGTGGGCACAGGAGCTGCCTCCGCATCGCTGCCGGCCTCGTCAGCTCCATCCGGTGCCGAGTCTGAGGTGCCGGCTTCAGCAGCTTGTTGCAGTGCCGCTTCCTCTTCCGCCCGCTGACGCTCGGCCTCCTCGGCCTTCTGGCGCTCGGCTTCCTCAAGGAGACGCTGCCGCTCGGCCCGCTCGGCTTCGCGCTTCTTCCGATCCTCTTCAGCCTTGCGACGCTTCTCCGCCCGCGTACGCTCTCGCTCGACCTCTTTGATGTATTGCTGAGCTCGATCCGCCTCGGCGCCGCCCTCTTGGATGTAGCGCTGGAATGCCTCGAGGCTAGCGTCGTAGTCCTTAACGTGATCGCCGTACAGGATACCCAGGTTGAACCAGGGCGAGAGGTCTGTTGGCTTGAGCTCGCTCGCACGTCGATATGCGACCGCGGAGTCTTCGTGACGCCCCACTCCCCGGTAGGCCACTCCTAGGATGAGCTGGACCTCCGCGTTGTTCGGGTCCGCCAGCGCGGTCCGCTCGAGGAGCTCAACTACACCCTCGTAGTTGCGATCCGCCATGTACACCTCGGACAGGTACACCTGTGCGGGCAGCAGGGTCGGATCGAGCACGAGCGCCTTGTCGTAGAAGGCACGAGCGAGGGCGGTCTTCCCCTCAAGCTGGTAGACGCGTCCGAGATTGCAGGCCAGGTATGCATTCTCCTCTGCGCCAGAGACGGCAGACATCGCCTTCTGGAAGACGAATCGAGCGAGGCCGAGACTCCCCATGTCCATGTAGGACAGCCCCATGCTGTTGTACAGCTCGATGCTGTCTGCACGCACCTTTAGCGCCGACTTCGCCTCGTCGACTGCGCGCGAGAGGTCTCCCCCCTGGCGGTACATCTCGATCAGAGCCACTCGCAGCGCGATGCTCTCGGGAAACTTCTCGATAGCCTCTTCGAAGAGCTGTGATGCGCCCGCCATATCTCCCCTGGCAGCCATCGTACGCCCGAGCTGCGTCCACGTCTCGACCACCGACTCATCGAGACCACGAGCGCGCTCCAGCGAGCGCTGGGCACCGCCGAGGTCTCCGGCGTACCACTTGGCAATGCCCAGGTTGTGGTGGGCGATGGCGGCGTCGGGGAAGCGCTCCGCGGCCTCTTCCAGAAGCGCGATGGCTGCGTCGGTCGACTCCCTGCTCGACGGGTCTTCGAGCAGCGAGCCGGACTCCACCACCAGCTCCTCGAGGGTCTTCTTCACCTCGATGACGACGGGCTCCGTCACCACCGGCTCGGGCGCCTTCTTCGGCCCACAGGCCACAGCCAGCAGAACAGTGAGGAGTACAGTCCGCTCCATCATTGCTCCCCCTCGTCACCAGGCAGCTCAAGCGGCTTGACCTCGACAGGTGCAGGTGGCGTCGCCGTACCAACGAGCTCTTGCTTGAACGCTGGATACTCCGAAGGCCTCCTGCGATTCAGCTCAATCGAGGCATCGTCGATGTAGGAAGAATGCCGCTTGTTCCGCTTGGCGAAGTCCACGAGATCGGACATCCGCTGCAGCCCTTGGTCCTCGTAGTCGTAGAACTTGGGGAAGACCTGCTCATCCAGTAGATCGAAGTAGGCGAACTGCTGCTCTTCCGTCATCCAATCTGGCGGCTTGATGGAGAGCCCAAGGTCTGCGAGGTAGAGCAGGGCCCGCGCCTTAAGCAGGTACGCAGCGCTGATATAGTCGAAGTCAGCGTACTTGTTGATGAAGGCATCCGCGCGCGCGCCGAAGGTCCTGATCTCCTCCGGCTTCGTCTCCTCGAGCAGGACCCCATCCTTCTCTTCGTCACCTGACAGGATCTCGTCGGTCAGGTCCGCGAAGAGAGCCTCGAGCTCCCTAAACTCGGCGCGGGCGGCGCTATGATGCCCTCGCGGCCCCACCTCTTCCCCCGCCGCAACAATGGCATCGAAGCGGGTGATGATGTCGTCGAGCTTGCGCTCCGCACCAGCCTCGTCCCCCATCTGCCGGAGGAGGTCCGCGATCTTGCCCTCAGCTTCCAGAGCCCGATCGGGACTGCGATTTCCGTAGGTCTGGAGGTAGCGCCGCCAGAACGACAGCGACTTCTCCTCGTCGACCTTCTCCCACGACTCACCGGCCATGTACATGACCTCTTCCTCGTCCGGCCGGTCGTAGAGGTCCGCGTACCGCTGGAAGCCGAGAGCTGCCGACTCATGCTGCGAGAGGCCTGTTCGGAGGAATGCGGCATTGTAGATCGCATCCGCCGCGTTCACGTCCTCGGGGAATGCCTCCACGAGCTGCTCGTAGTAGTCGATCGCCCGCTCAAGTTCGAAGGTCGCCTCGTAGTTGGCAGCGATGTTGAACAGGAGCACGCGGGACTTGTCATTGGTCGGATACTCGGCGACAAACTGCTCATACAGCTTGTTTGCCTGATCGACCTTACCGACCTCCTGGTAGTAGTAGGCCGCGTTGTACAGGGCGTCAGGTGCGAACTCCGAGCCCGGGAACTCGTCCTTGAAGCCTAGGAACGCCACTGCGGCCGCGTCGAAGTCACCCAGCTCGGCAGACTGAAGCGCGAGCTTGAAGGTGGAGCCCTCGAGGGTGTCCGCGAAGTAGCTGTCCGGCACGTCGGCGGCACCGAGACTCATAGTCGCGAACTTCTTGGACCACTTGCGAACCTCCGCCAAGTTGTTCTCGGCGATGTACGAGTCCAGCAGCAAGCTCGCGGCGAAGGACGCCTCCTCTGTTCGAGGCATTTCCTCGATCAAACGGAGAAATCGCGGCCGCGCCTCTTCGTACCTGTTGTGGTAGAAGAGCATCTGCGCGGGGATGTACATCAGCTTCGAACGGTCTTGCTCGAAGGCCGCCTTGTAGTCTGGCGTGTCGGGGGCGGGCTCGTCCGAGAAGCGATGCTCGACGAGCACGTCGACGGCGTCGATGAAGGCCTTGCGCTCCGAAGACAGAGCAAATGCCTCGACTGTCGTCCCGGGGGTGGGCTCGGTGGTTGACTCAATGACCGGATTCTCAGGCGGCTCACCCGGTGGGCCAGACGTCGCGAGCATTTGCTGCAGTCGCAGGTCCATGACCGAGTACCGCGCACCATCGTCGAATGGATGGTAGCGGTCGCTCTGGACGAGAGACTGGTACTGCTTGGCCGCCGCATCCCACTGCTTCGACAGTCGGAGGGCTGTCGCGAGGTACCACTGCTGCTGGTAGTAGTCGTCGCTGATTGGGAACTTGTCCAGATAGTCCTGGTACTTCACAGCGGCGAGAGCGTAGTCCTGCTCGCTCCCGCTCTCCTGCGCACGCACGAAGAACTCGATGGCGACATCGAGGAGAGACGCCTCGATGTAGTCACGTGCTCGCTGAAGCGCGTCCGGGTTGTTTCGATTGGCATTCCACCAGCCGGAGTCCTCACCGTAGAGATCGGTGAGCTTCAGACGCTCCGAGCCGGACTTAGAGAGGTCGCGCACGAGAAAGTTCGTGGAGTAGAGCCGAACGACCGCCATCAGATGGTCCGGGTTGTCGGGCTCGTTCTTCCACCGCTCGTCGCTCTGCAGCTTCTGGTAGGCCCCGATAGCCTCTGCTGGACGCGAGTAGCGCAGCAGTACCTCGGGCAGCTCGAGGTAGACGTCGCGCTCGTAGGCCTTATCCCCCTTCTCCGCGAAGAAGCGTTCCGCGATCACGACAGCGTCGACATCTTCTGCGGCCGCGATGTCGGCAAACGAGTAGGCCATGAACTTTCGCGCATCAGGCGCATACGGGCTCTGCTTACCAGACTCTTCCAGGTACCGCTCACTCAGGTCGAGCAGCTCGACGAACTGGTCCAGCGCCTGATCATACTCATTCTGACGGTAGCGCGACCAAGCCATCTGGTAGATTGCTTCTGTGAAGTAGGGGCTCTGCTCCCCCTTCGCAACCACCTCGGCGTACTCGGCGATGGCAGACGCGTTGTCGCCGTCTGCGAAGTGGAAGTTTCCGAGGAAGAGGTGCGAGCGGTCGGCGAGCTCCGAGTCGGGAGCGGCTTGAATCAGCTCCGCAAAGACCTGACGCGCCCGCATCTCGTCACGCTGCGCAGAGGTCTCGTCCGTGAGACAGAAGCCCAGCATGAGGTACACGCCATCGAGTCGCTCGTATCGGTCAGCGGGCTCAAGCATTGCGTTATCCGCAATAATCCTCTCGTAAAGCGCAATGGGGCGCGAGAGGTCGAGCTGGGGCTCAGGCCCCAAGCTCTCGAGGACCTCGAGGTCATCGGACTCCGCCATCTCGTAGTACTCACGAGAAGCCGCGAAGAAGTCCTCAGACGCGATCTCGAAGTAGAGGTCGGCTAGACGAAATCGAACATGGGACGAGTACAGGTCGTCCCCGTAGTCGTCTAGAAACCTCTCGAAGCGTTCCACGGCGGTATCTCGCTGACCGCGCTCGACCTCGCGCAAGTTGGACAGCAGGACATTGTAGCCTTCGACGAGGCGATTCTTCTCCTCGCCGTACCGCTGGTCGACGTAGACGCGAGTATCCGCGTCGATCTCGCTCATTCGCGCGAGGAAGCGTTCATTCGCCTGTTCGAATGCCTCGACCTCCTCAGGAATCGGACCCTCGACACGCTCGGCAGCGCCGGCCGCGCCTGACACAAGAACTAGGATGGGCAGCAACGAACGCACGTCACTCTCCAATCTTCTGGCGAATCAAGGTGAATCTCGCCTCGAGTTCTTGCAGGAGCTGCGTTCGCTCCTTCTTCACACGATTGATCTCATCGGCCGTCTGCAGCTTCTGCGCCCAGTAGACATCGATGATCCCAGAGTCCGCCTTGAGGACGCTGTCAGAGAAGTACCTCTGTAGGCGACCGAAGCCATCACGCGTCAAGTCGACCGAAACAGACTCGCCAGTGATTCGGGCTCGCTCCAGCTCTGCACGCTGGGCCCTCACCTCTGCGACCTCCAGGTCAAAGCGTGCTCGGACTCGCTCCGTCTCCGAGGCCGCCACCGCGTCGGCCGACAGATCGACGTTGTCGAGCATTCCATGCGCTCGCGCCAGTTCGAAGAACAGCCGGTCGATCCTCTCGCCCTCGGCCCCACCGGAGCCGGCCCGCAGCTCCTCGAGCTTACGGTGGTGCTCTGCGATGTCCTCATGGAGTGACGCGTCTACGGAAAGCCCCGTGGACACACCCCGCGCCTCGAGCCGCGCAAGCTCTGCTTCGTCCACCGCCAGTGACTCCTGCGCCGTCGCCAGCGACCGCCTGTTGGCGTCGAGCCTCTGCTGGGCCGCGACACGACCGTCTCCAACCGCATCGCCCAGCGCACTCCTCAGTTGATCGCCCTCGACCTTGAGCTGGCTGACACCGGTTCGCCCCTCGACGACGCGCTCGCGGGCGGCAGAGAGAGCAAGTGCGCGCTCATCCATGGCGCGCTGGCCGTTCTTCACCTCTTCGGTCATCGTAGCGAGGCGTTCGACCAGCCCTGCCCGAGCCGACGCGAGGGCGCGCACGGCCTCCAGCCTGCCAGAGGGCGCCCCGCCATCCAACAACCAGTCGGACTCGACCTCGAGAGCCTCGAGACCGAGCGTGAGCGCGGTCAGCCGAACCAGCGAGGCATCGACCCCTACGCGCGACAGCCCGGTGAGCCCCTGCTGATCTTGGAGCACCGTGGAGAGTTCCTCGACGAGCCGCTCGGAAGCTGCCAAGTCGCGCTCTTGTGCGCCAAGGTCTGCGAAGACATCGACCGCCCGCTCCAGGTTGGGATCGTCGCGCATCATCGTGAGCACGAAGGACGGCAGCGCCTCACGCCCACCGGCCTCCAAGTAGACGATTTGTTGGAGGTATGAACGAGGGTCCGACTCGTTGGCCGAGAGCTCACGGAAGCGGTCTCGAACCGGTGCATAGGCTGCGACCACAGCCTCGAATGCTGTCAGCGCCGCGGTGTATGAGTCGTCCCGGCGGAATCCATCGGTTCGCGACGCAATCTGCATGTGCAGCTGCCCACGAATCAGCTGAAGCTGAGCCGTGTACTGGTGCTCGGGGTAGGCGAGCACCATGGTCGAGGCGACCTCGAAGAGCGACGAGACCGAGATGATGGCGACGCAGAGCAGCTGGCGGACTTCCCGGCACCGGCGCACACCCCACATTTCCAACACACTTCGGTGTGGAGTGTGCGATGCGTTGTTGGAGTCTTTTATTGCTGGCATTGGCCTGCAACGGCCAGGAATCAGATGACAGCAGTGCATCCAAATCTGAGCTGGATTCCACCGGCGGTGAAGAGACACCCACGGATGATGAGGAAGAGGAGG
>PKDJ01000226.1 GCA_002862545.1 Pseudomonadota bacterium | reverse complement strand
GACCGCGCTCGAGGGGGGGGGCCGCCATGCTTTTCTGCTCTTCGCTGGGTAAAAAAGGCCTTCCGGTAGCGTTGGAATTTTCTACGACCGCGCTGCGTGACGGCGAACGGAAAGCCCAAAAAAGGGTCGTGCGTGCACTTTTTCTCTCTCTAAACTAATAAGCGCCGTAGTCCGTCACACCCGGAGGCTGCCCGCGGACCACCGCCCGGCCGGCCCTCGCACACTCACCCGGAGCGCGGGGCGCTGTCTGCTCGCTCGGTCGTGGCCGTCGCTCGGGCATTGATGTTCGGGGCTGCCGCACACGGGCGCGTCGCGGCCGCACGTGGCTTGGGCTTGTCACTTCCACTGGGTGTGGACGACGTGGGTGTCGTATGCTCGCTGCCTACGTCGGAGGAGACCCTGTGAGTCGCAACCAGACAAGCGTGGCCCTGATGGTCGGACTGGGCATGGTGCTGATCGCAGCGCTTGCCGGCGTCTTGGTGTTCATGAGTCGGCGCAGTGCGTCCAGACGCCAGCTGGCGGAGCCAGACCCCGCCTAGAGCGGGTCGGCACTAGCCGAGGACTTCCCGGTCTCCCGCATAGACCTCGACATCGTCCTCGTCGTACTCCTTGTCTCCGAAGCCCGCCTGAGACGGGACGAGCGTGACGACAGCCGCTCCTGTCCCGTGGACCGGGGCGTAGGCATGCACATCGCCGGTGTAGTTGTTGTGCTGTCCCATCACTGCGGACAACCACCACATCGGCTTGAAGTTCACCACCTTACGCACCCGAATCTGACGGTGGATCTGTCGAGAGAGCTGGGCCGTGTCTTCCAGACGACCGGCTCGGAGGAACTCGAGCAGCTTCTGATTCCACTCGTCGTCCTTCAGGCTGTGGATCCGGTCGTCGGCTGGGTCGATCCAGTCCGTGAAGAGCCGATTGGAGAGACTGGTCACGGCAACCACGGCCGCCTTCCTGCCCGCACGCTCGACGGCAGCACGAACCGCCTTGCCGAAGACGACCGTCTCTGCACGGTCCGCGTAGACGTTTGACGACAGGATCACGGCGGGGATTCGGTTGTTCGGATTGAGAAGCTTGAGGGCGACGACCGAGCCCGTGTCGATGGGGAAGCCGTGGTAGGCAATGGTGCGGGCTTGAAGTCCACGCGCCTCGGCGATCTCGCGCAGCTGGTGGGCGAACTCGCTGTCGATGTCGAACCGGTAGGGGATCGACCCGAGATCGTGAAACAGCTCGTCGACATGAACCCACTCGGGCTCGGGGTCCGCTTGGATCTGGTGCCCGATCACCGAGGGCCACATCGTGCTGTAGACGATCAACAGGTCGGCCTCGGAGGCCTCGAGGCGCTCGCGAGCGCGCTCGTAGCCCTCGCGGACCTCGCTCCAGCCTGGGTTCTTCTCGGGGGCGAGCAGAATCTGGGGCAGGCCTGATCCGATGATGCCGTGGACGACAGACATCACGCCTCCTCTGGCGGGATGAAGCTCATGACGGCGTTGCCCGTTCCGATCACAGAGCCGTAGGCGTACAGCTCGGCCGGGTAGTCCGGGTAGTCCATCGCTGCGAGAAGCCAGGTGAGGGCTCCACTGTCGGACTCGGAGACGGCCTGCTCCGTGAACTCGGGCATCAAGTCGACCACGCGTCGACTCTCACCACGCCGAAGCATCTCGACCAGCTTCATGTCCCACAGGTACTGATGGTGGTTGGTGATGTGCTCGTTGGACATGTCCTCGGGCACGGCCGACTCGGTCACGAAGTGCCGGTGCGACAGGCTCTCGCTCGCGAGCAGCACCGCCCGGCGCCCGGAGGCGACGACGGCCTCTCGGGTCGCACGGGCGAGAGCCATCTGCTGCTCCTGCATCACATCGACGTTGTAGTACGAGGTGGCGCGGCAGCTCGAGATGGAGACGATGGGCAGATCCCACTGTGGCCGCGTGAGGTGACAGCTCACGATGGTGCCGTAGTCGACTCTGAAGTCGGGGTTGCGCATCATCTTCGTCACGAGACCTGCCGCTCGCGCACGCTCCTCGATGGCCTCTGCGAGCGGGACGTCGACCTTCAGGTCGTAGTGGTACCGAAACAGGTTCGGGAAGACCGGATCGACCGACTTGGACGCGAAGTGCGGAACCCCGAGGAAGTGGGTGCCGATGTAGGTCTGCCAGTGCGGCGACAGCACGATGAGCACATCGGGCTCGAGGGCCGCGATGTCCTTGGCGAGCCGCTCGTAGCCCCAGCGCAGCATCTCCCAGCCACACTCCGAGGTCGGCTCGTTCTGCGGTGGGTTGTCGGCGTACACCAGATGAGGGGGGTGTGGCGCCAGCGCGCCAGCGACGATCCGTCCGGTGCTCATGGTGTCCTCCAGTCCCAGCGCCACCGGTCGTCATCCGGATCCCACTCGTCCCACGTGGGAATCTCTTCGAGCAGGGCCTGCCGAGCTGGCGGAACCACGCCCGGCACGATGAACGCCTTCTGGCGATGGAGCGGGTACGGGTTTCGCAGCTGGATCCCGAGAACGCCCAGGACGGCTCTTGCAAGGTACCAGGTGGCCTGGGCATTCCAGCCGTGTGCGATCTTGATCACGACGCCCAAGCCCTCGGGATAGTCGGCGTGCTCGATAGCGAGGCCGAGCAGCCCGTCGGCCCCTTCCTTGGCGATCACTCGACCCCCGCCCGCCTTCACGACGGTGCTGTCGAGGCGATTGAACCCGCCGACGAGGTCGGGGTGGCGTACGATGGCCTCCCAGATCCAGTCGTCGTTCTTCTCACGGACCAGGCTCGCACACAGCAAGGCTAGCTCGGCGACGGTGTTGGAGACTGTGGGCAGGCCACAGCCGTCCTTTGCGACGCGCAGCGGGGTCCACGACGGACCGAGCGTGCGCCTGAGCACCTCGAGGTACTCTTTGAAGAGAGGGTGATCCGGCAGCGTGTAGCCCACCCGCGTCCAGCCGCGCTCCCGACAGCCTCGGAGGATCGCCGCATGCTCGCCGGAGCATGTGTGGAACCAGCGTCGCGGACGCCGAACTTGCCGTCCGAACTGAACCAACGGAACGTCGAGAGGGGTGCGGACGAGCCCCCACTCTTCGGGTGCGAGCAGTGATTGGGCAGCCTGGACGTGCTCGGTGTCGCCGTTGTGGGAGGCCACGGCGATGGCCTTCTGCTCCCACGTGCAGCCGGCGAGGTCGTCGACGAGTGCCTTCATGGTGAACGGCTTCATCATGCTTCGGCCGTAGCAGAGGACATTGCCGCCGAAGGAGTGGATCACCTCGCTGCCGCTTGCCCACGCCACGGCCCCGTGAATCGTGGTCTCGGAGACACCGTTTCGCCGGTAGTCGACGAGGGGCTCCCACTCGACATCACGCCCAGTCGGCACGCCGGGGATCGTGCTCCCGAGAGGGCTCTCTGGGTAGATCTTGCTCCCGGGTCGAGTGCCGTCGACCGCGGATGGGCGACCGTGTCTCTGGGTCATGCATCCTCCGTGATCAGGACTGCGCGGACGGGACTTGCGTCTGCGCCCTCGAGGCGAAGGGGAAAGGCGGCGAGCACATACACTCCATCGGGTACGTGCGACAGCACGACCCCCTCGAGGATGGCCATGTCGCGAGCGGCGATGGCCTGGTGGGACAACAGCTCGGCGTCGTCGCAGAGGTCGACGCTGGGGGTGTCGAGGCCGATCAGGCGTACGCCGTGGTCATGAGCCCAAGAGACCAATGACGGAGACAGCGCCGCGAAGTCTCGGTTGAAGTGATCGGGGTCTGGGAAGGTTCCTGTGTTGAGCAGGAGTCGCGGAGCTCTCGGGGGAGCCGTCAGGTGAGAGGGTTCGATGCGCTCGCCGCGCCCGATGTTGACGGTCCGGACCTCGCAGGGGCCGTAGTAGAGCTCCAAGGAGCGGGTCTCCATGGTCTCGCCGCCACCGAGGTAGTGGCTCGGCGCGTCGGTGTGGGCGCCGACGTGGACCGTGGTGCTGATCGCTGACAGGTCGATGTTGGCCCCGTCGGAGATCGCGAGCGACACGTTGCGCTGGAATGGGACATCACCAGGCCAGACAGCAACTCTCGGCGAGAGGACGGGGGAGATGTCAACGAGACGACTCACCGTGTGCCCAGCCAGGCGATCACCTTGAGCTCAACGGCGATGGGTGTGGGGAGTGCGCGCACTGCCACAGTGGTGCGGGTCGGTGCGACATCGGCGAAGTACTGCCTGTAGACGGTGTTGAAGGTCGAGAAGTCGCGATCCATGTCAACGAGGAAGCAGGTGCAGTCGACGATGTCCTCGAAGCGGGCACCGGCGTCTTCGAGCACCCGGCGGATGTTCTCGATGCAGGCTGCGGTCTGCGCGGCCACGTCGTAGTCGAGCGGCCGACCCTCTGCGTCGCGAATTGGTCCACCAGGGATTGCGTCGGTTCCGGGCTGCCGAGGACCCATACCGGAGACGAACAGCAGATCGCCCACGCGCCGAGCATGAGGGTAGGGCCCCACGGGCGCTGGCGCCCTCTGCGTCCTCACTGCGCCATCATCCGCCACTGAACACCTCCCGTAGCGCCACTAACCGAGCGGAAGTGCGAGATCGCTTCATGTCAGAGTGGCGGGTCGTGGGAATCCGCGGGTAAGCCAGAGGGTCAACTGCAAGGTGTGCGACAGAAGTTGTGGATGCGGCTGCGTCGTCGAATTACCTGCCGCCTCGCTCGAAGCTGAAAGTTGGAGTTCTCATGTCCTCGGGTCGAATCCTCATCGCTGGCCTCATGCTCGCCGCAATGAGCTGCAGCAGCAACAAGTTCGGAGATCTGAGCGTCGACTCGGGCCTGGCGACCGACCCTGCCGGCACGGCGACGGGTGGTGCCGGCACCGCAGGCGGCTCCGACAGCGCGTGGACCCAGGACACGGGCACCGGCACGGGCGGCGCAGGCACGGCTGGCGCGGGCACGGGCGGCGCTGGCACTGGCGGCTCGGGCACGGCGGGCGCCGGCACGGGCACGGGTGGCCCCGGCACGGGCACCGGCGGTAGTGGCACGGGCACCGGAACGGGCGACAGCGGCTCCGCGACGGGCGGCGGCGACAGTGGCCGTCCGACGGGCGGTGGCGACTCCGGCCTGCTCGGCGACTCGGGCTTGTTCGGCCTCGGCGGCGACTCTGGCTTCGGCATCCCCGGTCTCGGCGACTCGGGCGACTCCGGCGCGTGAGCCGGGCTCTCGCCTGACTCGCCCCGAGGGGGCGGGACCTCACCGGCCGGCTACGAGTGAGCCGGCTGGTGTCGTCTTGAGCGATGAGTCAGAGCTGAATGCAGACGTTCTTGTCTTGGGTGTAAAAGGACAGGCTGTACGCGCCGCCTTCTCTACCGACCCCGCTGTCCTTCACGCCGCCGAAGGGGACACGGAGATCTCGCTTCAGCCAGCAGTTGACCCACACCATGCCGGTGTCGAGAGCTGTGCTCACCCGGTGCGCGCGCTTGAGGTCTTGGGTCCACACACTGGCGGCCAGCCCGTAGCGGACGCCGTTAGCGATCTGGATGGCCTCCTCCTCGGTGTCGAAGGGGTGCACCGTCACGACGGGGCCAAAGATCTCTTCTGTCGCCGTCCGGCAGGCTGGGCTCAGTCCGCCGATCAGGGTGGGGCGGAGGAAGGCGCCTCCTGAGAAGGGCGAGGGGAGTGAGGGACGACTGCCGCCAGCGAGGAGGGTGCCTCCCTCTTGCTGGGCGAGCTGGATGTAGCCCTCGACCTTGTCTCGATGCGCGTGGGAGATCAAAGCGCCGAGCTCGGTGTTCGCCCCTGCAGGGTCACCGACGACCATGCCTTCTACGCGTGCTGCGAGCTTCGTGACGAAGTCCTCGTAGATGGGCCGTTCGACGAGCAGGCGGCTGCCGCAGAGGCAGACCTGGCCTTGGTTGGTGAAGCCCGCCCGTGCTGCGCCGGCGACGGCTTCGTCCAGGTCGGCATCGGCGAACACGACCGTTGCGTTCTTGCCGCCGAGCTCGAGGCTGAGCTTCGCGAATCGACGGCTCGCCGTAGCGCCGACGATCGCGCCTGTCTGAGTGCCACCCGTGAAGCTGATGCCGGCTACGCTCGGATGCTCGACGAGAGCTTGGCCTGCACTGGGGCCCAGTCCGTGCACGACATTGAACACCCCGGGAGGCCCGCCGACCTCGGTGATGATGTCGGCGAGTGCCGCGGCCGTCTGCGGGGTCATCTCACTCGGCTTCGCCACCACTGTGTTGCCGGTCGCCAGCGCCGGGGCGGTCTTCCAGGTGAGCAGGTAGAGCGGGAGATTCCACGGCGTGATCAGGCCAACGGTGCCGAGGGGGCGACGAAGGGTGTAGTTGATGGCGTCGGCCATCTCGTGCGCGCCGGTCTGGCTGTGTCGCACCGCACCCGCAAAGAAGCGGAAGTTAGCGATGGAGCGAGGTATGTCGATCCTCCGCGCAAGCGAGACCGGCTTTCCGGTGTCCTGCGATTCGAGCACGGCGAGCTCGTCGAGGCGTGCCTCGAGGGCATCGGCTACGGCATCACAGAGGTCGGCACGCTCCGCCGTCGTCCAGCCGGACCAGACGTCGCGGGCCGACTGGGCAGCGGCTACGGCATCGGCGACGTCCTCGGCGCTGGAGTCCGGGATCGTGGCGACCACCGCGCCGGTCGCGGGGGCGACATTGTCGAGGGTCCTCCCACTGCGTGCCGGGCGATTGACCCCGCCGATGTGGTTGCCCACGATCCGGGGGCTCATGCCGTGGCCTCCGCGATGAGGGGAGCGACCTCGGTCATCCAGGCCTCCTGGTTGGCGATCACCCGTGCGCTGTCGTGGTTGAAGAAGTCGAACCACAGCATCAGGCGGTCGTCTGGGTGGAAGCGCTCGGCGGCCTGTCTGGCCACGTCCTCAGGGTTGCCGATCAGGGCGTTGTCGGCAGCCTTCTCGACGCGGGCGGGGTCGATAGTGCCCTGGAGAGCCTTCCAGTACGCCCCGAGTGCTGCTCGCGCCTCCTCATGGGCTGCTGCGCGCTGCGCCTCGGGCGACAGGTGTGGCTGCGCGTTGAGGAAGACGAACGTGGTGCGGGGCATGTAGCTCCGGTTCCACGGCCCGCCGTCGGGGTGGAACGCCGCCGACAGTCGCTGGTGAGTGTCTTCGATCACGTCTGGTCGCGTGATGGACAGGTTGAACACGTGCACGGGCAGGAAGCGGTTCACCCACTCCTGGACCTCGGGGTCGTGTGATCCGATGACAGGTTGAACCAGTTCTCTCCGCCAGTCTTGTGGGACGATCTTCAGGTTCTCGAAGGTGAATCGGCGTGGCAGGCGGATCTGGTCCGCTCCACCTGCGAGCGCCTGCACCTTGGCCCAGTCTTCGTCCGATCGGAAGTGACGACGCTCCAGCACCGATTCCTCGATGTCGTCCGACGACAGGACATCGCCTCGCAGCAGGCGGAGGAAGATGGTCGCGGCTTCCTTGAACACCTGGCCCTTGACGGTGCGCCAAGCGGCACTCTCGAGCTCGTTTCGCGGTCGGATGCCGTAGGCCTCGTTCATGAAGTCGAAGCGACCTGCCGCAAAGCCGACGTGAATGCGGCGCTGCTCCTCGGGGTCGAGACCGTGTAGGGCGGCAAATGCGGCGACGCGCTCTGCTGCGGCCACGGGGCCGCCGTTGCAGAGGATGTTCATGATCGCCGACCCGGCCTCGATGCGCCGGGTGCGCTGAAAGATGCGCGTTGCGAGCTGGACGAAGTCGACGTTGAGGCCGACCTCACCTTCCCAGTGAGGAATCACAGGCCGCTCGTTGCCCTTCTGGGTCTGGCTCGAGAGATGCGACTCGGCGATCCATGCGGTGCCGTAGCCTTGAGCGTCTGCAGCCTCCACCTGCTCGAAGAAGTTCCGAAACATGGTGGCTTCGTCGGGCAGGACGCCATCGACGGGTGTCTGGCTGATGGAGAAGAAAATGTCGTACTTCACGGCAGACCTCAGATGCCGCGGAGGCGTCCACCGTCGACCGGCAGCGACACCCCGCGAATGTATGCAGCGTCGGGACAGGCAAGGAAGGCAATGGCGGCGGCGGTCTCCTCAGGGCGTGCGAGTCGCCCCTCTGGGACCTGTGCGAGCCAGCCCGCATGGACGTCGGCCTCGGGCTTGCCCGTGCGACTGGCGATTCCCGCCTTCAGAGCGGCGAGGCGACCCGTGTCGGTGAATCCTGGAAGGACGTTGTTGATCGTGATCCCAGACGGCAGCTCTCGCGACACGGACTTGGCCCAGGCTGCCATGGCAGCGCGGGTCGTGTTGCTCACACCGAGGTTGGGGATGGGCTCATAGACGGAGGTCGACAGGACATTGATCATCCGCCCGTAGCCGGCCTCCTGCATGCCGGGAAGGAGACGCTGCAGGAGCTGGTGGGCCGAGAGGACGTGCCGATGAAAGGCGGCTCTCAGTGCCTCTGCGGGGGCACTCAGGAGGGGGCCACCCGCTGGCCCGCCCGTGTTGTGCACGAGGATGTGCACGGGCCCGACCTGCTCGAGGAGTGCGTCGACAGCTGCGAGCAGCCCGTCGTGATCATCAAGGTCGGCGACCAGCGAGCGTGCCGTGGCGCCAGAGGCCTGCAGCTCGCTCGTCAGGGACTCGAGCGCCTCGCCCGACCGTGCGAGAGCGGTCACCTCGGCTCCACGGGCGGCCAAGGCGTGGGCGGTCGCACGTCCAATCCCCTTGCTTGCGCCACACACGAGCGCGTGCCTACCGGACAGGTCCATGTCTTCCCCCAGGAGGCGCCCGTAACCGATGCTCAGCGGCCTGCGAGCAGTGCCTCGATCGCGTCGGGTGACTTTGGTACTCCAGCGGTCAGGACCTCTGGTCCCTCCGGTGTGACGAGGATGTCGTCTTCGATCCGGATGCCCAGTCCTCTGAGAGCGGCAGGGGCGTCTTCGTCGTCCGTGGCGATGTACAGGCCGGGCTCGACCGTCAGGACCTGGCCGGCGTGCAGCGAGCGGGGAGCACCTTCGCTCGCGTAGGCGCCCACATCGTGGACATCCAGGCCCAGCCAGTGGCTGGTACCGTGCATGTAGTAGCGCTTGAAGCTGGCGTCCTCGATGCGCTCGTCTACATCGCCCTCGAGCAGGCCGAGATCGATCATCCCCTCCGTGAGCCGACGGACGGCAGCGTCGTGGATGTCGGTGAAGGCCGCTCCGACCACGGCGGCAGCGATGGCGGCCTCTTGGGCGGCCAGCACGTGCTCGTACGCCCGACGCTGGACCTCGGTGAACCGTCCACTCACAGGCCAGGTGCGGGTGATGTCGGCCGTGTAGAAGCCCACCTCGGCGCCAGCGTCGACGAGAAGCAGCTCGCCGTCCTCGAGCGTGTCGCGGTTGGTCACGTAGTGCAGGACGGTGGCGTTGGCGCCACCTGCGACGATCGGGGTGTAGCCCGCACCTGTGCTGCCGCTTCGCAGGAAGGTGTCGATGAGGACCGACTCGATCGCATACTCGGTCACGCCGGGGCGCGTGGCGAGCATCGCAGCGACATGGGCCTCGGCGCTCACGCGGGCCGCCTCGCGCATCAGCGCGAGCTCTCCCGGCTGCTTGTGGAGGCGGACCTCGTGCAGAACCCTCACGGGGTGGTGGTAGGTCTCGGGGGTCACCATGCCCGTTCGCTTCGCCTTTCTCGCAGCACGGCTCACGGAGCCCATCACCAGGGTGTCGTTGTCTGCGTCACAGGCGAAGGCGTAGTGCAGTGCGCGCACCCCCTGGAGGAGTCGTGGCAGCTCCTTTGGCAGATCGGCGTAAGGGAAGGCGGCGTCTGCGCCGAAGTCTCTTCGAGCGCCATCGACGCCTGGCCGCCAGCCCTCCCAGACCTCCCGCTCCCGGTCCTTTGGGCGGACGAACATCGTCAGAGGCTCTTCGCCGGCACGAAGAAAGACAGCGCAGGTCGGGTCGGTCCAGCCGGTGAGCCAGTACACGTCCGAATCCGGTCGATAGCGATGCTCACTGTCTCCGTTGCGGAGCGTCGGGGCTCCGCTGAACACCAAGACGGCCTCGTCTGGTGGCAGCTGGGAGAGCACGGCGTCTCGGTGTGCGGCAAAGTTGGGTCGGGGCAGCATCCACACCTCCGGGGTTCACGTACCCGCGTGCGCGTGGCCGCGCTCACGAGTGACACTGGTTAGGACGCGGTGAAGGGGGCTTGTGTCCGGTTGACTCAGTGGCCGGCGCCGCCCTAGATTTGCTCAGCACAGTGTCGGAGAGGGGGGGGCCTTGGAGATCTTCCGAATGGACGGTGTAGCAGGCCAGCCGTTCGCGATTCACGTCGAAGAGCTCCAGGATGTCAGCCCCGAGCATGTGCGCACGCTGATCGAGATCGATCTGCAGACGTTCGCAGAGTCGACCTTCTCGCCCTACACCGCTGCTGTTTTTCTGCAGAACGGACGGGTCTTCCTCCTCAAGGCGGACGACCTCGTCATCGGCACATGTGTCTGTGTCCGATGCTGGGATCGTCCCGCGGAGGCGACCATCCTGTCGGTGGGCATTCGCCCAGGCTGGCGGGGACGTGGGCTCGGCCAGCGCTTCGTTGGCTCGGTTCTCGAGAAGCTCCGCAGTCGTGGCATGCGCAGCGTGAGTCTACTGGTGGGCGGTGAGAACCGACGTGCCATCAAGGTCTACGAGGACGTGGGCTTCGTTCGGAGCGGGTTCGGACCCTCCGACCCGCAGCGTCATGGCGAGCTCGTGCTCATGTGCGCTCGACTCAGCGACGACCCAGTCGTCCCGCTGCCCGACTGACGAGCAGTCTCCCCGGCCACACTGGCAGCGTGCTGTCCGCCGGCGCGTGGCGCCGTGGCGGGGGAGTGCGTCGGGCTGATCAGCCCAGCTCGCTCGTGAGGTACGCGAAGGCGTCGTCGACCGTGTCGGAGCGGTGCACGAGGTCGAGATCCTCCGGTGAGACCGTCCCGAACTCGGCCATGGCCTCGAGGTTGACGACGCGGCTCCAGTAGTCGCTGCCGAACAGCACGATGGGCAGGGCCTTCTTGATCTTGCCGGTCTGGATGAGCGTCAGGGTCTCGAAGAGCTCGTCCATCGTTCCAAAGCCACCGGGGAAGATCACCAGCGCCTTGCACTGGTACAGGAACCAGTACTTGCGAGTGAAGAAGTAGTGGAACTCGAACGCCAGCTCCGGCGTGACCCACTCGTTGACGCCCTGCTCAAAGGGGAGGGAGATACCGAGTCCGACGGAGCGGCCACCATCGACATCGGCGGCCCCACGGTTGGCGGCCTCCATGATGCCTGGCCCGCCACCCGAGCTGATCAAGAAGCTTCGGCCTCTCTCCATGCTCCAAGAGGTCAGGCGACGAGAGAGCTCGCGAGCGTCGTCGTAGTACTGGCTCATGCTGTCGACGATCTCGGCTCGGCGCAGTGCCTTCTTCAGGGTGGCGTCATCGGGGTTGGCCGCGATGGCTGCCTGCGCATCGGCGAGGCCCTTCTGCGCAGCGGCGGAGTCCTTCGTGCGCGCGGAGCCGAAGAACACGATGGTGTCGTGCACCCGCTCGCGCAGCAGACGCTGGCGGGTCTCCTCGTACTCACACAGGATCCGGATGTGGCGTGCGGCCGGGGAGTTGAGGAATTCGAGGTTCTTGTAGGCCTTCTCTGGGTTCTGGCTCAAGTGCGTGTCCGTGGCTCGAGGAGCGCCGGGTGTGACCGACGAACCTGGACCCTATTGCGAATGGGCAATGGAATCGAAGGATGGTGACGCGTGAGGCGTCGAACGCCGGAACGACCACGGAGGAAACATGCGAGGACTCTTGCTGGCTGCGCTCGCGTCGACGGCGCTTGTGGGCTGTGTCGTCTACGACGAGTCTCTGATCGAGGACACTGCAGCTGCCGGCGGTGAGCGGCCCGGAGATCGGCCAGGGGCATCGCCTGATGACAGCACGCCGGGGCCGCTGTGGCTTCATCCAGGCGGAGCCGCACCCGGACAGACCGCCATCGTCGCCCTGGTGAGTGATGGCGGACGAGACCTGCGCCAGATCGTGGACCTGACCTTCTATGGTGAGACGGACGACGTCGTGGTCCTCGCCGATTCGGCGCGATCCGCTGGAGAGCATCTGCTGACGCTGCAGGTCCTGCCGGATGCCTCCAGCTCGGAGGTTCATCTCCTCGTGGAGTTCTCCGACGGCAGCGAGGAGTTTCTCTCCAGCGCCTTCGTCGTCGAGGCCGACCACACATTGATCCCACAGACGCCGGCACCACCCGCCTGCGACTGACTCGCGCTCGTCAGAGTGCGAGCGCCGCGGGCTCCAAGACCGCCAGTGCAGCCTTGAGTCCGTCCTCGACGGAGCAGTTACGCTTGGCGCCGGCCGCCTTGGCGTGGCCGCCGCCGGTTGGAGAGAGCGCCCCCGCGAGGGGTAGCAGGTCGACCCGGCCTCGGCTGCGCAGGCTGTACTTGACGACGCCAGCCTCGCGCTCGATCAGCAGTGCGGCGACCTCTACACCGACAATGTGGACCAGGGCGTCCACGATCCCCTCGAGGTCGCCCTGCGCCACTCCGAGCCGCTCGCGCTGGGCGAGGGTGACGGCCCCTATGGCCAGGCGACCCTCTGCATGCAGGGTCATGTCGCGAAAAACCTCGCCTGCGAGCCTGAGTCCCGCGGCTCGGCGCTCCGCCAGGATGCTGGCCGAGACCGCGGCATGGTCGAAGCCCGTGGCGAGGAGACGCGCGACCATCTGGTGCGTCTCGGGACTGGTGTTCGAGTAGCGGAAGCCGCCCGTGTCGAAGACGATTCCTGCGTAGAGGACCTCGGCCAGCTGGGGGTCGAGTCGCTCTCCCCAGCGGTCGAAGGCCTCGGCGAGCATGCTGCATGTGCTGCAGCTCGTCGAGTCGATCCATGCGATGTCGTAGCCCTCGGGAGTCGACGACGCGTGGTGGTCGACGAGGCCACGTAGGCGAGCCGCCGAGAAGGCTCGGCTGACAGGCTCGGGCAGCCGGTGACGGTCGCCGTCGAGGACAACGACGGCATCCCACGTCGCCGTGACGGCCTCGTCGGCCACCATGGCGTCGGCACCAGGCAGGGTGCTGTACCGATAGGAGGGGGTACCGGCGACCACGGCGCGGACGCCATGGCGTGCGAGCACGCGCTGAAGCGCGAGACACGCACCGATGCTGTCACCGTCCGGATTCTCGGGCCCCGTCAGCAGTACCGAAGAGCTCTCGAGGAGCTCGGACAGGAGCTGGTCCGCGGCCTTCAGGTCAGTCAAAAGCAAGCAGAGCGTCGAGGTCGTCGAGGTCCTTGCCCTTCTTCGCGGGCGCGGCGTCGGCTGCCGGAGCCGCATCACTCGCGTCAGCGTCCGCAGAGGCCTCGGCGGTCTCGGAGTTCTCGGTCGTCTTCTTCTTCCGGCGCCGGCGCCGCTTCTTCTTCTTTCCGGGCTCACCCCCGCTCTCCGGAGCCGAGGCTCCGAGCAGGTCGCCGCTCTCGAGGAGTGCATCGAGCTCGGTCAGATCAGCGCTCGTGTCCTCGGAATCGGCTCTGGAGCGCTTTCGGCTGTCACGGCGGTCGCCGCGATCACGATCCCGGCGTCCGTCGCGCCCCTTGCGATCGTCACGGTCACGCCTTCCGCCTCGCTTCTCCCGCCGCTTCTCGGCCTTGGCGGCGCGAATGTCGAGGAGCTCCTGCAGGCTGGAGTCGTAGTCGCCCGACGCCATGCGGCGCTGCCGATCCCACGCGAAGAAGGCCTTGAGCGTCGCAGCGAGGAGCATGTCGCCGTCAGGGCGCTCCTTGAGCGCTCGCACTGTGGGCAGGTAGGCCTCGAACACCAGCGTGGACATGGCATCGCGAATCTGGCGGGCCTGGCGGTCGACGCGCGCACGGACCGCCTCCTCGGGATCGGGGAGCTCGCGCACGACGAAGTCGATCCCGTGCCGCGTCTCTAGGAGGCGCCGCACAGCGAGGTCGGGACCACCCACCAGCGAGATCGCCATCCCCTTCTTGCCGATCCGGCCAGTCCGGCCGGTGCGGTGCAGGTACACGGGGGCGTCCTGTGGAAGGGAGTAGTTGATCACGTGGGAGAGGTCGGAGATGTCGATGCCGCGCGATGCCACGTCGGTCGACACCAGGAAGCGGACCTCACCCGCCTTGACCTTGCCCATGACCTGGGTGCGTCGCTTCTGGGAAAGCTCGCCCGAGAGCAGCTGAACGTCGAGGCCCTGTCGGTCCAGGAAGGACGCCACCGTGGCCGTGTCTTCGCGCGTGTTGCAGAAGATGATGGCGGAGTGCGGATCCTCGATGTCGATCAGGTAGAGCAGGCTCCGGATCTTGTGGAACTTGGGGCTCGTCTCGTACAGGACGTGCGTGATGAGGTCGACGTTGTCGGCATCGGTCGACAGCTGGATGTTCTCGGGCTCCTTCAGGTAGGAGCTGACGAGCCGCTGAGTGTCGTCACTGATGGTGGCGCTGAAGAGCAGGATCTGTCGGTCGGCCGAGGTGGCGTCGATGATCTTGGTCACGTCTTCGAAGAAGCCCATGGAGAGCATTTCGTCCGCCTCGTCGAGCACCGCCATGCGGGCCTCTGAGAGGTCGAGGTTGCCGCGCCGGATGTGGTCGAGGATGCGACCAGGGGTACCGACGATGAGCTCGACACCGTCCTCCAGAGCGCTCTGCTGCGGACCGATGGCCAGACCGCCGACCAGGACCGCCAGGCGAACGTCCTTGTACTTGACGAGGGCGTCGCACTCGGCCGCGATCTGCTGGGCGAGCTCCCGGGTGGGCGCCAGCATCACGGCCTGGGGCTTGCGAGTGCCGGCCTCGAGGTTCTCGAGGGTCGGGATCGAGAACGCCGCCGTCTTGCCGGTACCGGTCTTCGCGCGGACCAGGAGGTCCTTCCCGGCCAGGCCGGGCTCAATTGTGGCGGCCTGCACCGGGGTGGCGGTGGCGTAGCCGTGCTCCAGGATGCCCTTGATGAGCTCGTCGGAGATGGGGAAGTCAGTGAACTTGCGGTCGCTGACGTAGTCGTCGCCCTGCGGTGCCCAGTCGTCTGTGGACTCCGGCTCGGGCGTGGTCTCGGTGGTGCTCACCAGATAGCTCCTTGCAAAGACGGGAGCGGTATCACGTCGGAGGTGTACGCGCTCAGAACGCGAGGAGCGCCACTTCGATGCCGAGGCCCGGACCGAAGGCAGCGAGGACGCCAAAGGATCCGGTAGGGGGTTGGTTTTCCTCTATCGATTCCGCCAGGACGAACAGCACGCTGGGGGAGCTCATGTTTCCGTAGGTGCGTAGGACTCGTCGGCTCGCCTGGAGGTCCTCGTCGGTCAGCTCCAGCGCGGCTTGGGCTGCATCGAGGATTCGCGAGCCACCCGGATGGAGACACCAGGTGTGCACCTGCTCTCGGCGAACACCGTTGCGGTCGAGGAGAGCCGTGACGGCGCCCTCGATATGTGCGGCGATGATCCGAGGGATCGAGGGGTCCAGGACGATGCGGAAGCCGACGGTGGTCAGCTCGAATCCGAGCGCATCTTGGTGGTCGAAGTCGTAGACGGACCCAAAGTCGACCAGGCGGGGGCCCTCCCCAGCGGCTGCGACCAGCGCGGTCGCAGCGCCGTCTCCGAAGAGGCTGATCGCAACGAGGTTCTCGGTGTCCGTTTCTGCGGAGAAGCAGGCTGAGCAGACCTCGACGGCGACGGCGGCTGCGAGGCGCTCCGGGTTCTGGGCAACGTGGTCGGCGACGGTGCGCAGGAGCGGGATGGCGGCGTGACACCCGATGCAGTTGAAGTGCACGCGAGCGACGTCCGCGCGCAGGCCTACGTCGCGAGCGAGGATCAGATCGAGACCCGGCGTGGCGTACCCGGTCACCGTCGTCACGCCGATGAGGTCGACCTCTCGGGCAGGTCTGCGACAGAGTGCATCCTCGAGCGATGCGCGTGCCAGCAGAGCAGCGCCCTGACGCCAGGCCGCGTTGGTCTCGGTGAGGGTCCGGGGCACCGCGTAGAACTGCGGTGGGACGAACAGGGCGCGTCGATGGACGGGCGAGTCGAGGAAGAGCTTGTCCGTGAGAGGGCTCGCTTCCCATGGGCGGTGAGCGTACAGCTCCGCTTGGGTCCATGTTCGCTTGGGAACCGCTCGTCCCAGACCGATGATGCGTGGGTCAGGCACGGGCCTCACCCCTCGGCAGCGTCGGCGCGTCGCTGGGCCAGTCGGAGGCTCGACGAAGGCGCACCGCCGTGGCGCTGCCGACCAGGGTGCCGTCCGGGCTCCAGACGGAGACATCGGCCACGACGTCGTCTCCGTCTGTGCTTGCCTGAACCTCGACCCGTCCACACGGGGCGTCGGGGATGAGCGTCCACCGAGAGGCACCCACGGGCAGTCCTCGCCAGCCATGCACGACGCCCGCCCAGGCGCAGATGAGCTGGTGGGCTCCGTCGATGGCCTCCGAGGAGGTGGCGCCCTCAGGCAGCGAGGCCGAGACCGTGCCATTGCCGTCGTGGCCCACACGCTCGAGGACCTGCCAGCGAGGTCCGTGGAAGAGCACGTCGGGCCGATAGAATGCACGGGCCGATCCTGTGGGGTTCAGTGCGGGCGCGGCGTGCTCACGCAGCACGGATGCGGTGAGGACGGCGCTGCAGACCTC
>PKDJ01000301.1 GCA_002862545.1 Pseudomonadota bacterium | reverse complement strand
ATTTGCCTCGTTGATGATTCCCCGGCGGGCGCCGCGGAGTCTCAGACCGTTGATGCCGGAGAAGAGTGAGCAGCAACACCGAGCACGGACTGGGAACTGGTGGGGCGATCGATCGCTTCCGACGGTACCTGTCTGGCGCGGGGTTGAAGTTTACACGGCAGCGTCGCGTCATCGCCGAAGTCTTCTTTGGCGAGACGGGGCATCACTCGCTGAATGAGCTGCACTCGATGGCTGTTCAGCAGCATCGGTCGATCGGCTTCGCGACGGTGTACAGGACGATGAAGCTCCTCGTGGAGGGGGGGTTCGCCGCCGAGCACAAGTTCGCGGAGAGCGGGCATGTCCGGTACGAGCCATCTCTCGATGGTGAGCATCATGACCACTTGATCTGCGTGGACTGCGGCCGCATTCTCGAGTTCGAGCATGATGAGATTGAGCGCCTGCAGGAGGCGCTGGCGCTATCGAAGGGATTCAGGGTCGTGTCCCATCGGCATGAAATCTACGGGTCCTGTGTGAGTACAGACTGCCCGCATCTCGACCCAAACGCCCGCCGGGCTGGTCAACACATCGGCTATACCGATGGGCCGTAGCCGGGCAATCTGAGCGGAGGACAAGCATGTACCTGTTCGTTGTCGCGCTTCATGTTGTGCTCTGCGTATTCTTGGTGCTGATTATCATTCTGCAGCCAGGAAAGGGCGGAGACGTTGGTGCTGCTTTCGGCGGCGGCAGCTCGTCATCCACAGTCTTTGGTCCGCGTGGTCCGACCGGACTGCTGCAGCGCGCGACGACCGTGGTCGCTGTGCTCTTTATGGGAACGTCTCTGACGCTGGCGCTATACTCTAACCAAAACATGCGAACAAGCTCGGATGTTGGTGGGGCACTGGAGCGCCAGCTCGAGGCCCAGAAGGATGCAGCAGCAACGGATGAATGAGTGGCCCGCCTGCTTGACACCGTGAGGTGCCACAATTAAGACCGGGACGCAAATGCGCGAGTGGCGGAACTTGGTAGACGCGCAAGGTTGAGGGCCTTGTGGCCGCAAGGCTGTGAGGGTTCGAGTCCCTCCTCGCGCACTCTCTTGGGAGGGGCCGTTTATCGGCCCCTCCTTTTGTTCTTGTAGTGTCCAGCAGCTTAGCTGCTGAGGGCCGTGATGCCGACGAGCGTGCCCTGCTCAAGGTACTCGAGAGCGGCACCGCCCCCTGTGGAGACGTGCGACATTGCGTCGGAGAGGCCAAAGCGGCGGACTGCGGCAGCGCTGTCTCCGCCGCCGACGATGCACGCTGCGTCTAGCTGGCCGAGTCGGCTGGCCAAGGACCGGGTGCCGTTCGAGAAGCTCTCCCACTCGAACACACCCATAGGGCCGTTCCAGAACACTCGGGTGGCGGCTGCGAGCTCGGTGGACCAGTCTTCAACGGTCTGCGGGCCAATGTCCAAGCCCATGGAACCATCGGGGATGGTGTCCGTTACCGTTGCGGCAGCAGCCTCATCGAAGGCCTCGGCGACGACATGGTCGCATGGCAGGTGAAGCTTGACGCCTCGCCGTGCGGCCTCCTCGAGCAGCTCGTTGGCCGTGGTGAGCTGGTCTTTCTCCACCCGCGAAGAGCCAACCTCGTGACCCTGGGCCCGCAGGAAGGTGTACGCCATCGCGCCACCAATGAAGACCTGGTCGCAGCGCCGCAGCAAAGAGCTGATGACGCCGATCTTGTCAGACACCTTGGCTCCACCGAGAACGGCGGCAAAGCCCTTGCGTGGTGCGGAGAGCAGGCCTTGGAGGGCGTCGAGCTCGCGCTCCACCAGGTGTCCGACGGCAGAGGGAAGATGCTTGGGTACGCCGGTGATCGATGCATGGGCACGGTGCATGGCGCCGAACGCATCATTGACAAACAGGTCGGCCAGTTCAGCGAGCTCGCTCGCGAGCTTTGGGTCTCCCGACTTTTCCCGCTTGTCGAAGCGTAGATTCTCAAGGACGATGACCGCGTTCCCGGGTTGCTCGCGGATGAGCGCCTTGACGCCGTCGCCGACGGTCTCATGGGAGAAGATGACCTCGTGTTCCAGGAGGCTGGCGAGTCGCGCAGCAGCCGGCAACAGGGACATCTCGGGTACACGCTTGCCCTTTGGCCTCCCGAGATGAGAGCAGAGCACCAGTTTTGCTCCTGCGCTTCGGAGGGCTTGGAGGGTGGGCAGCGCGCCAAGGATGCGGTTGTCGTCGGCAACCTCGCCATTAGCCAAGGGGACGTTGAAGTCCACTCGGCAAAGCACGGTCTTGCCACGTAGGTCACCGAGGGCTTGGAGCCTAGGTGTGGTGGGCGAAGTCACTTTGTGCCTGCGAGTACAGCGAGATCCATCATGCGGTTGGAGAAGCCCCACTCGTTGTCGTACCAAGAGAGGACCTTCACGAGACGACCTCCGACAACGTCGGTGACTGCGAGGTCAACAATGGATGACGCCGGATGGCCGACCATGTCGGAGGAAACAACGGGCTCCGAAGTCGTGGCAAGAACGCCGGCCATGGGGCCAGCGGCGGCACGACGGAACGCAGCATTCAGCTCATCGACGCTGGTGTCGCGTTCGGCGGTGAAGACCAAATCAACGACAGAGACATTGGGGGTCGGCACGCGAATGGCGATGCCATTCAGCTTGCCAGCAAGCTCGGGCAGCACGAGGCCAATCGCCTTGGCTGCACCTGTAGAAGTTGGCACCATGTTCTGAGCGGCTGCACGCGCTCGTCGGAACTTCCCCTTTCGGTGGGGAGCATCCAGGAGATTCTGGTCCATCGTGTAGCTGTGCACCGTGGTGACTAGACCATGCGAGAGGCCGCATGTCTCGTTCACCACCTTCACGACCGGCGCGAGGCAGTTCGTCGTGCAGGACGCATTGGAGACGATGGAATGCTTCGCGGGGTCGAAGTCTTCGTGATTGACACCCATCACGAAGGTTCCGTCGACCCCCTGCCCGGGTGCAGAGACCACAACCTTGCGTGCACCGGCCTCCAAGTGAGCCGCGGCCTTGTCTCGAGCCGTGAAGACGCCCGTACACTCCAGCACGACATCGATGTTCTGGGACGCCCACGGTAGCTTCGCCGGATCGCGCTCACTGGAGGTGGCAATCACCTTACCGTCGACGGAGATGCCGCCTTCCACGGCACGCACATCTGAACCCCAGGTTCCGTGCACCGTATCGCGATGCAGCAGGTAGGCGAGCATCTCATCGGAGGTGAGGTCGTTGATGTGTACGAACTCGACGTCGTTGCGATGCCACGCCGAGCGGAGCACGTTGCGGCCAATGCGGCCAAACCCATTGATTGCGATGCGTAGTGCCATGACTTCCTCAGGTCGAGGGTGGTCGTCGGCCTATCGCCGTGACGCAGTGTGGGCAAACATGGCGCGATGCGAAGAAAGCAACGTAGAATGGCCAATAATGGACTAGTCGCAGAAGGGAGTGGCGGACATGGTCTTCCTGGTGTCCAATGTGCTTTGGAACGGTGACGAGGCCGATCCTGTGCCCGAGCTCGCGACTGCACTGGGAGTCGAACCGGACCACATCATCGCTCATCGCCTCGTAAAAAAGAGCCTGGATGCCCGTCAGCGGAAAAAGTCATGGCGCGGCGTCTACCGGGTTGAGGTTCAGGATGACCACGCGCCCGCGCAGCTGAGGCCGTCCGTGCGCTTGTGGACGGCGAGAGATGAAGGACGGTACGGACTCGATGCTGGAGCGCCGCAGCGGCGGAATTGGCCAGCCACGACACGTCCGATCGTGGTCGGAGCAGGTCCGGCTGGCTTGTTCGCGGCGCTCTATCTCGCGGAGGCTGGGGCACAGGTGACGCTGCTTGAGCGCGGTGAGCAGGTCGAGGAGCGTGTGGGGGTCGTCAACGGTTGGTGGCGGGGCCGGCGACCCTTGGATTCTGAGTCCAACCTCGTGTTTGGTGAGGGTGGAGCAGGAACATTCAGTGATGGAAAGATCTATACGAGGCGCCGAGACGGCGAGCTGGGTTTCATCTTCCGACGGCTGGTCGACTTCGGGGCGTCGCCTGACGTGCTGCGCGAGGCCTGGGCGCATCTCGGTACCGACAGAATTCGGGCTATTTTGCCACCATTTCGTCAGAGGCTGCGAGAGCTCGGTGTCGATGTGCGCTTCGGGTCGTCCGTGTCTCGCTTACTGATCGAAGGTGGAGCTTGCGTCGGTGTCGTGCTCGCCAGCGGCGAGGTGGTGCGAGGGGGACCTGTTCTCGTCGGGGTAGGGCACTCTGCACGTGACGGGTTGCGGATGATGGTGGACGCTGGCGCACTTGCAGAGCCGAGGTCCATCGCCGTTGGGGTGAGAGTAGAGCACCCACAGGCGATGATCGATGAGGCACGCTACGGCGGGGGGGGGCGAGGCGATCTGCCACCAGCGTCCTACCGGCTCACTCACTCGCCGAGCCGGGGCCGCAAGGGTCATACATTCTGCATGTGTCCGGGGGGCATGGTGGTGCCGGCCACGAACCACCCGGAACGGGTCGTCGTGAACGGAATGAGCTTCGCAGCGCGGCGGGCGTACTGGGCGAACTCTGCAGTGATTGTTGAGGTCACGGTCGACGACTTTCGACGGGACCTCGGACCGGAGCATCACGACGATCCGCTGCTCGGCTTCAGCTGGCAGGACCGAATCGAAGCGAAGGCATTTGAGCTGGGAGGCTCAAGCTACGCTGCTCCTGCTCAGCGGGTCTGTGATTTTCTGAAGGGGCGGGAGTCCTCGACGCTGCCGCGGTCCAGCTATCCGATGGGCCTTGAGTCGAGGCCACTCGGTCGCTTGTTTCCGGACCATCTATCAGGTGGCCTCAGTGCCGCTCTTCGGGCGTTCGAGACGAAGATACCGGGCTTCACCTCTTCCGAGGGGCTGATGATTGCACCGGAGACTCGAACGACATCGCCAGTGCGCTTCATTCGCGACGCCCGACAGTGTTCGGTGTCAGTGGAGGGGCTCTATCCGATCGGCGAGGGCGCCGGATATGCCGGTGGCATCGTGTCATCAGCGCTTGATGGGCTCCGCGCTGCACGAGCCATCACGCTTGAGAGTCTGCGAGCCTAGCGGAATGAGAACAGGAGCTAGCGGTAAGAGATTCGGTACCGCTCTCCTTCTCGCGAGAGACGGATTCGTTGCGAGCTCTCGGCCGCGCGTGTGGCGCAATCAGTGGACGCAAGGGTCATGGAGATCGTACCAGCAGTCCCTGACTCCACGGCCTCTAGCGTCCACTGTCCCGACTCAGTGCATGGAACACTCTCGCCACCAGCCGAGAGTGCAGCTCTCGCGTCGAAGGTCCCGTCGCCGCTGAAGGTGAGGGCCTCATAGAGGAAGGAACGGTCATCGATTGGCGACCAGTCCGTCACGGGCGTGGCCAATAGAAGGGTCGCGAAGACGGAGGCGTTCGCGTCGTCGGGCAGCGCCATGTTGAGCGAGGGACCGCTCTCGGTGGCGGCTGGAGCCGCTGATGGCGGCTGCTTGGCGCACGCAATCGAGAGCAGAAGCAGTAGGCGCATAGGATCCCTCACCAAGAAATGCAAAAACCTCCTCGACGATGCGAGGAGGTTTAGAGAGCGGGTGATCGGATTTGAACCGACGACAGCCACGTTGGCAACGTGGGGCTCTACCACTGAGCTACACCCGCGACGCGCCGACCACATAACATCCGACCGGGGGGCGTCAAGGAACTGCGCGATGCCGGATCCTCTGGAGTAGAGGGAGGTAGCGTCCCGGTGGATCGGCTTGTATGGCACGGTCAGCCATGCTCGAGAGATGTTGGCCGAGAGCCACGCTTGCCCCATCCCAGTCTGTCAGTCCGTCCGTGCCGACGGAGCGGCCGATCGCAAGCCAGGTGGTAGCGTCCGGATTTTGCTGGCGCAGGAGAGCTTGGTCGACACTACCTGCTCCAGTACCGATCAGTGCGTCGAGCAAGCCAACCATCGCTCTCGGGTAAAGCACGGTGTCGTGTCCGACGTCCAGCGTGTCGATGGCCTCCTTGAGCGCGATGACCTGCCACGTTCTCGCGATGGCGGCGACCTCGGGCCCCCAGCGTGAGGCCTCATCCAGAGCTCGGACACGGTCCAGGCGCGAGCAGCGTGGCTGGCAGCCCAAGTGCCAGTCCAGTGCTGCCAGCGCAGTGAGCGCGCCACCTGCAGCGCGGTCGTTGGACGCATTGTTCGAGAGGCCATCTATGGCCTGTCTCAGCTCTGCCGCGATGGGGCGGGAGGCGCCGGTGCGGTCGATGGCCTCCTTGCGTAAGGCCGCCCATGCTGCCTGTTCATGGTCTCGGTCCGCCGCAGCGTGATTCAGGGCGAGCCAGGTGGCTTCCTCGAGATTCGACCAGGCACTCGAATCGTCTGCACTCGTCGCCTCGGCGCGCGCGATCAGCAATCGTCCGAGGTCGGTCTCAGCCAGGCCCGCGTACCGAGCCTGGCGAAGGCTGTTCCCCACGACGGTCAATGGAAGGTGAGGGGAGCAGAACCAGCTGCGAAGAGCCCACTGGTCACTCATCGCTCGAAGACGGTCCACTTCGTGGTCACCCTCCAGCACCCACTCCAACGGACTACGCGGAAGTCCGTCAGCCCGCGCGGTCGCGGGCAGCGGAAACAGTAGCCGCGCAATCTCGGCCTCGACGCTCTCGTCGGGTTCGGTCCACTGAGCGAGTCGATTCTCGATCATGCGAAGCCGGTAGCCACGCGACAGCGGCACTGCGAGGGATTCTGGGTAGGTCTCCTCCAGCTCCTGAAGCTCTCTCGCAGGTGCACCCTCCCCCGACTCGAGCAGAGAGATCAGGTCCAGGTAGGCGAGGACTGGCTTCCCAGACTCGAAGTCGTCAAGGCCATCTCTCTCTGGCAGTGGTGGGGCCCTCACTAGGGGGTCTCGATTGGCTAACAGCTCGATAGTCGACGGGAGATCCGTGACACTGCGAGCGATGAGCTCCTCGGGGGTCGGCTCATTGACCAGCAGATGGGGTGGAACGTGTCGTGCGCATGCCGTGCAGATGATGAATGCGGCTACGACACGTCTCACTGTCGGCCTGCAAGATCGTGGTTGATCCGCTGGATGAGGCCTGGACCTTGGTAGATCAGTGCGGTGTAGAGCTGGACGGCCGCGCAGCCCGCGTCAAGTAGTCGCTGAACGTCATCGGCATCCTCGACACCACCCACTCCAATCACAGGAATACGACCGGCCGCAGCGCGCAGGGTGTGGTCTATGCACTGGGCTGCGACATCCTTGATTGGGCGCCCAGAGAGGCCACCGGCCTCATTCGGGTCGGTGCGCAGTACGTCTCTGCGGATCGTGGTGTTGCTGGCGATGATGCCGTGGAGACCTTCCATACGCGCCAGCTCGACCGCTGTGTGGATTGCGTCCTCGGACAGGTCAGGTGCCAGCTTCAGGAAGACTGGAGTGTCTCGCACCTCGGCCATCACGGCGGGCAGAAGCGAGGCAAGGGCGGCGCGATCTTGGAGGTCGCGGAGGCCGGGAGTGTTGGGGGAGCTGACGTTCACTGTGAAGTAGTCGGCGACGCCTTGGAGGCGCCGCGCAGAGAGGGCATAGTCAGCAGGCGCCTCATCCAGCGGGGTGACCTTGGACTTGCCGATGTTCACCCCGACCGGAACGTCTGGCCAGAGATCGCGCTCTCGCAGCGCGCGCAGCCGCTGGGCGAGCGCCTCCGACCCTCCGTTGTTGAAGCCCATGCGGTTGATGAGCGCGTGCTCGTTGACGAGCCGAAAGAGTCGCGGTCGGGGATTGCCCGGCTGGGGGTGAGCGGTGACGGTCCCGATCTCAACGAAGCCAAAGCCGAGCGACGGCCAGAAGCGGATGGCTCTTCCATCCTTGTCGAGTCCTGCCGCCAGTCCAACGGGACTTCGCAGCTGAAGGCCTGCCACCGTCGTTGCGAGCTTGGGGTGGGGATGGCCGCGGCCGAGTCGAGCAGTGCTTGCCAGGAGGCCCGGGGCGTACTCGAGCATGCTCATCGTGAGCTCGTGGGCCTTCTCGGCGTCGAGCTGGAAGAGCAGCGGACGGGTGACGGGCCACAATGTGGAGAGCATCAGGTCTCCTCTCGGCCGGACTCAGACCACGCCTCTGTCAGGAGCGTCATGTTTCCAAGCAAATAGTCGACAAAGCTCGCGGCCGTCACCAGGGTGACGATCATCATCGTCCACCAGGGGACACTCTCTAGCCAGGTATGGTTCGGGAACATCGCGGCGGCGAGAAGAGAGATGAAGATGACCTGGGTGCCCACGCCTTGGACCACAGCCTTGAGCTTGCCAGAGGGGCGTGCTGCGACCACGACGGAGCGAATCGCCGCCACACTCCGGATGAACGAGATGGACGAGTCTCGATAGAAGATCACCATGATCATCCAGAGCTCTGCGACGCCAATCGCGTACATGCCGAGGAAGAGTGTGAAGCGACAGAACGCATCCGAGAACGGATCGAAGAGCTTCCCGAAGCTCGTGACCGCCCCGTACTGCCGCGCGACGTAGCCATCCAGAAGGTCCGTGGCCTCAAGGATCAGAGCGAGCACTGCAGCAGTTGCTACGGCCCATGTCTCCCCTTGCACCATGAACACCACGGTGAGGGGAGCCAGCGGCAGTCGCATCGCCGTGACGACATTCGGATTGATCGGCGCCCGCATGTGGCGATGTAGCGCGTGGTGACCACTACCGGCCACCTTGCTCGGGTCCTTCCACTGCGTACTGTAGGAGTGATGCCAGCGAGAGGAGGACCGCGACTACTCCCACCGCCGTGCCGACGGAGGGCCAATGGACCTCGAGCCAAGGACCGTGGAACACGAGAATCGAGACGGCTGTACCCTCGAACGCGACGGAGACTTGGCCCGCAGCATTGGGGCGCCACCGCAGTCCACGCGGTCCTCCCCACGCCCATGCTGCAGCCACTCCTAGGTCGCGCAGCAGAGCGACAGACGCCAGCCACAGTGGAGCGTCGCCACCCCACCAGAGGGCGACCCAGACGCTGTTGGTCAGTACCTTGTCGGCAATTGGGTCGAGAAGAAGGCCGAGCTTGCTGTGGGCATTCAGGAGGCGTGCGGCGAACCCATCGAGCAGGTCAGAGGCAATCGCGGCCACAAACACCCAGAATGCTAAAAAGTGTGCATCGTGGACGAGGAGCAGCCAGGCCACGAGCGGGCCGCACAGACCTCGGACAATTGTGACTAGATTCGGCACGAGCTGCAGCACCGCTGCGAGGTATCGCTCCGGGCCTTGGGATACGAGCCCGTGAGTGCGGTCGAGTGCTTCTCGACGGCCGTCTCGGTGTCGGCTCTCGACGCGAGTACGAGTTGCCCTCTGACGGGGCGGGATGTGTAAAGTGTCGGACAGTATCGACTTCTTGGTCATTGGCTCCGGTGTTGCGGGCATGTGGTTCGCTCTACAGGCCTGTCGGCATGGCCGGGTCGTGGTGCTCACAAAGCGTGAGCCCGAGGAGAGCAACACACGCTACGCGCAGGGAGGCATCGCGGCCGTGTGGTCGCCCTCGGACACAGTCGAGGAACATGTGCGCGACACGCTGGTCGCAGGTGCCGGATTGTGTCGACGCGACGCGGTGGAAGTCACGGTGAGAGAAGGGCCGGACCGAGTGCGAGAGTTGATCGCGCTTGGGGCGCAGTTCACGCGGCGCCACGACTTCCCGGACGAGTACGACCTGCACAGGGAGGGGGGGCATAGTCGTCGTCGAATCCTTCATGCCGACGACCTGACGGGCGAAGAAGTCGTCCGGGCGATGCGCGTTGCATGCGACCGAGAGGAGCGAATCGAGATTCGTGATCATCACATGGCGGTGGACATCGTCACCGACACATGGCTCGCACGACGGGAGACAGAGCCCGAGCCTCTTCAGGATCGGGCTCGCGGTGCCTATGTCCTCGATGTGCGAACTGGAGAGGTAGAGGCCATCAGTGCCCGCGCTGTAGTTCTGGCCACCGGGGGAGCGGGAAAGGTCTACAGATTCACCACCAACCCCCCCATCGCCTCAGGTGACGGTCACGCCATGGCGTGGCGCGCTGGTGCACAGATGGCAAATATGGAGTTTGTTCAGTTTCACCCTACATGTCTGCACCACCCGCAAGTCAACAGCTTCCTGATCTCCGAGGCGCTTCGGGGTGAGGGCGGCAAGCTGCGGCTGCCCGACGGTCACCGCTTCATGCTCGACTATGACGACAGGGCCGAGCTCGCGCCGAGGGACATCGTGGCGCGAGCCATCGATGCCGAGCTGAAGCGCCTCGGGCTGCAGTGTGTCTACCTCGACATGACACACCTCGAGCGGGCCCAAGCAGAGCGCATGTTTCCCAACATCGACGCGAGACTCCGCGACTTGGGCATCGACATGGCCAAGGACTTCATCCCTGTCGTACCTGCGGCTCACTACATGTGTGGTGGCGTACTCACTGACCTCAACGGCGAGTCCTCTATCCGCAATCTGTTTGCAGTCGGAGAGGTTGCATGCACCGGTCTTCACGGCGCGAACCGTCTAGCGAGCAACTCGCTCCTCGAGGCATGCGTCTTCGCGCACCGCGCAGCGAAGACTCTGGTGGAGCGAGAGGACGAACCTCCTCGGAGGACGGTCCTGCCGAGCTGGGATGCTGGTCAGGCAGTGGACTCGGACGAGCTTGTGGTCGTCACACAGCTCTGGGAGGAAGTGCGGCAGTTCATGTGGAACTACGTGGGTATCGTTCGCACTACACGTCGGCTGGAGCGCGCGCGGAGGCGCCTCAAGCTCGTGCGGGACGAAGTCTGGAACTACTACTGGGACTTCCGCCTGACCGGTGACCTGGTCGAGTTGCGCAATCTTGTGGATGTGGCCGAGATGATCGTCACCAGTGCGCTGCGTCGTCGAGAGAGTAGGGGGCTTCACTACACGCTCGACTATCCGAGCCCAGACTCTCGCTTCCTGAGCGACACGGTCATCCGTCGCGAGCACTGATCGGGCTAAAATCCGGTCAGTAGCTCCAGCGGTGGAGGTCGCGTACCGACGAGGGACGCGATGGCACCAGGCTGTTTTGGCGTCGCAGCTGTGAGTACCTCCGGACCATCTGTGGTGATGTGGACATCGTCCTCGATCCTGATTCCACCGAAGCCCCTCCATGTGTCGAGCACCGCGCGGTCCAGGAAGGGCTCGAACGGCTCGGTCAGGTCAGGGTCGTCGAAGATGGCATCTATTACGTAGAAACCAGGCTCAATCGTCACGACCCAGCCCGCCTCGAGGGGAAGGTCTAGGCGCAAGTAGCGGGTTCCGAAGCCGGCTGGACGCGGCTGACCCATCGGGTAGCTCGGGCGATCACCAAAGTTCTCCATGTCATGGACATCGAGCCCCAGGTGATGGCCGACGCCGTGGGGAAAGAAGAGTGCGTGAGCGCCTAGCGCTGCGAGCTCCGTGGGATCGCCCCGTAGCAGACCTTCATCGACGAGAAACTCGGCGAGTACTTGTGCCGCCCGGTCATGGACGTGGCGGTATCGGACGCCAACCTCGCACATGGCGATTGCAGCCGCCTGAGCAGCTAGAACCGCCTTGTATGCCGCGTTCTGTTTTGTCGAGAATCGGCCCGAGACTGGCCAGGTTCGTGTGATGTCCGCGCCGTAGCCGCTCGCGACCTCACCGCCACCGTCGCACAGCACCAGCCGGCCTCGCTCCAGCATGTTGTGATGCCGGTGATTGTGGAGGATCTCCCCATCCTGCGACAAGATTGTATCGTAGCCGGGCGTGCAGCCGTGCATCGCCAAGACGGCCTCGAACAGCGCCGTGAGGCTGGCCTCCGACACTCCCGGATGGGTGGCGGCGATCGCCGCTCGATGGGCGTCTCCGGAGGCCTGCGCGGCCCGGCGAAGCTCCGCGAGCTCTTCATGGTCTTTAGTGCGACGCTGGCCGATGACGGCACGGATCAGCTCCTCGGATCCTGGGTCCCTGCCGAACTGCCAGTCTACGCCCAGCCAGGTGGACAGCTCATGGTTCTTGGCCGCGTCCGCTACCGTGAGTGCATGTGGGGTCTGACCACGAGTGACCAGCGAGCGGATCGTCTGCTCGAGATCGTCGAACGGTCTCACTCTGTCAGCGCCGAGGTGTTGCCCGAGCGCCTCGAGGGACGGGCTTGGGCCGTGCCACAGCGCATCGTCGGGGCCAACCTGAGGCGCAAAGAACGTGAATACACCTTCATGTAGGAGGGCGGCGCAGTCTGGCTGTGCCGAACCCACAAAGTAGAGAAATGTGCTGTCCTGGCGGAACGGCACGCCGTATCCGGGCAGGTTTCGGTCTCGGATCCCGTTTCCCAACAGGAGGATGGGCCCGCCTACCTCCTCCGCCAGCCTGTTCCGCCGGGAGCTGTGGTCAGGCATGGCCGCCCCGTAGAAGGTCCGTTCGGGTGACGAGGGCCTCCAGCTTGTAGCCGGCAGCGGAGAGGGCCTCTGCAGCGCCTTCTTCGCGGTCGACAACCGTGATGCACTGGACGACCTGGAGCCCATGCTCGACCGCGCGCTCAACGGCTCGCAGGAGGCTGCCACCCGTTGTGGTCGTGTCTTCGACGATCGTGACCTTGGCACCAGGCGGGAGATTTGCGGCTCCCTCGATCACACGACCTGCACCGTGTCCCTTAGGCTGCTTACGAATCAGGAAGCCGTGTACCTTCTGATCCCGGAAGTTGGACAGGACAGAGACACTGCTGACGATTGGATCGGCGCCCATGGTGAGGCCGCCGACCGCCACGACGCCGTCGGCCAGGCGATCGAGGATGCGCTCGCCGATGAGCCTTGCGCCTGTCGAGTGGAGCGTGACTTGTCGTGCGTCGACATACAGATCGCTCATTCGGCCGCTTGCAAGTTTGAATGTGCCAAGCTGAACGGCCTTGGCACGGAGAAGCTCAGTGAGTTGGTCGGACACTTCCACTCCACCGTCTACGGTTGACTACCGTTATCCGGACGCTGCCATGACGACCGCCCAGCGGGTCTGTCACACGTGGACGAGAGGGTACAGCAGAGGATCGCTGTACCGCTGAGGGGTCACGAGCGCGTCGACTACATGGCCCGTCAGCTGAAGGCCATCGAACGCAGGTCTTCCCCAAGTGGATGGGCTTTGCTCAACGGCCAGGCTCCGAATAGAGACCCGTCCGCCCGGAGGGGACATGCTGCTCGACGAAGTGCCTCTGGCTCTCACTTTCGACGATGTGTTGCTCGTGCCTAGGCACAGTCGAGTTCTCCCCAGAGAGGTCTCGGTCACGACGAGCCTGTCACCAACTATTGAGTTGAAAATACCGATGCTGTCCGCGGCGATGGACACGGTCACCACCGCACAGACTGCGATTGCGATGGCATTCAACGGTGGACTTGGGGTCGTGCACAAGAACCTCTCGGTCGAAGCGCAGGCAAGCGAGGTCCGTGCCGTCAAGAAGGCGGTGACGGGTACGATCACTGACCCCATCACGGTGGCGCCTGATGTACCGCTGCGGGTGGCGCGTCGAATCATGAGTCGCCACAACGTCTCCGGTGTGCCTGTCGTGGTCGACGGCCGTGCCGTAGGCATACTGACCAATCGCGACCTGCGCTTCGAGAAGCTCCTGGATCGGGCCGTCCATGAGGTGATGAGCGCCGATCTCGTCACGGTTCCGCCGGGCACGCAGCTGGAGCGAGCCAAGGACTTGATGCAGGAGCACAAGATCGAGAAGCTGCTTGTCGTCGATGACAGTGGCTTCCTGCGTGGCTTGATCACGATCAAGGACATCGAGACCGTTGCACAACACCCTGATGCGGCGCTCGACGTACACGGGCGACTGCTCTGTGCAGCAGCAATTGGTGTGGGCGGTGATCGTGAGGAGCGGGCGGCTGCGCTCGTCGAGGCCGGTGTCGACGTATTGGTCATCGATACCGCTCATGGCCACTCGCAGGGCGTACTGGCGGCGGCGGCGACGGTTCGGAAGCGCTTCAGCGATGTCACTCTGGTCGTCGGGAATGTGGCTACGGCCGATGCGACGAAGGCCTGCATTGACGCCGGCGCGAACGTCGTGAAGGTCGGAATCGGTCCGGGCTCGATCTGCACGACCCGAGTGGTGGCTGGTGTCGGAGTGCCACAGTTGTCGGCCGTGTCCGAGTGTGCGGCGGCTGCTCACGAGCAGGGCGTGACCGTGATTGCCGACGGTGGCATCAAGTACAGCGGAGACATGGCCAAGGCGATCGCAGCTGGGGCGGATGCCGTGATGGTCGGCTCTCTCCTGGCGGGAACGGATGAGTCACCTGGTGATGTCGTGCTTTATCAAGGCCGGCGGTACAAGCAGTACCGAGGCATGGGCTCCATCGAGGCAATGCGGGCTGGTTCATCGGACCGCTACTTCCAAGACGCAGGAGACCCGGAAGCTGGAACGCGCAAGCTGGTGCCTGAGGGGATCGTAGGGCGAGTGCCGTACAAGGGGCCGGTAGGGGATGTCCTCTACCAGATGACCGGTGGGCTGCGTGCATCGATGGGCTACTGCGGATGCGCTTCCATCACCGAGATGCAGCGTGACGCACGATTCGTACGCATCACGTCCGCGGGCCTTCGCGAGAGTCACGTTCACGATGTCATCGTGACGCATGAGGCACCAAACTACCGCCTTTCGTGAGTGTAAGGCTCGAGGGTGCAAGAGCGACGAAGCCCCTCCGACCATCGAGGTCGGAGGGGCTTCGCTCTTGGCATCGCCTAGGGGGTCACCCCTTCTTGATAGCCTTGCGGACAGTGACATTGCCACCGTTGGGGCCAGGGACGCCGCCGCGCAGGAACAAGAGGTTGCGCTCTGCGTCGACCTTCACGAGCTTGAGGTTCTGCACGGTCGTGCGTGCTGCGCCCATGTGGCCAGGCATCTTCTTGCCCTTGAGGACGTGACCGGGAGTCAGGCGCGTGCCGATAGAGCCACCGTGCCTGAAGAACTCGTGGGTACCGTGAGAGCGAATGAAGCCAGCAAAGTTGTAGCGCTTCATGACACCCGCGAAGCCACGTCCCTTGGACGTGCCGACGACATCGACGTAGTCTCCGGCGGAGAACACATCAGCGGCGGTCAGGGTGTCGCCGACGCTCGATGCCGACACGCGCGCTGCATCCACACGGATCTCTCCGCGGTTGCTCGGCGGAGTGTCCTGCCGTCCGGCCGCCTTGAGCTGGCCGGTCGCCGCCTTGTTCACGCGCTGCTTCTTCTGGCTGCCGAAGCCGAGGAGGAGTGCGTTGTAGCCGTCCTTCCCCTCGTCTGACTTCACCTGCAGCACGGTGCAGGGACCAGCCTCGACGACGGTGACGGGGACCACCGTGCCGTCATCCTCGAACAGCTGGGTCATGCCGAGCTTGCGCCCGAGAAGACCCATGGACTCATTTGCCATGATTACCTCCGCATTGGACGGTCATGCCGTCGTACGGTCAAGAGTGCCGCGGCGCTTAACCAGCCAGTCGGGTCAGTTCAACTACTGACCCGAGTGCTCTAGAACGTGTACTTGACGTACCCAGCTGGGGCGACGGCGAGATCAAAGTTGATCACGTAGTAAACGTCGATGTCAGCCCCAATGGAGAAGTGGCTGAGCTTCGTGTAGTACTCGATCGTGGGGCCGCCAGCGACCACGGGAAGCGGACCCTGATGAAGTAGCGAGCCGGAGCCAGGGGCGAGGCCCCACTCCTCGACTACAACACTCTGGTCATAAGCCGCCGACTCCATCAGGAGCGGCACGAACATCACTCCGCCGCCCGCTCTCATGCCGAGGCCGAAGCGCTTGGTGGGGTAGAAGCTGACCTCTCCAAGCACGACGGTGGCGAAGGTGTGAATGTCGCCCTGGATGTAGTTCTGCGGTGGAAGCAGAGCGAGCTCGTCACGCTTGGGGCCGTTCTGAAGCGACTGCGTGAGCGCAAACTCGACAGCCACCGACAGGTTCTCGTTGTCCACGACGTCAGACCCGACCGCCAGGGCCGTCCCGATCACTGGACGTACGATGCCTCCGTAGGTCGCGATGTACTGCTGCGTGCCGATGCCCGCTTTGAGGTACGTGCCCCGCTCGACTTCGCGCACGATCACGTTCTCAAAGTCACGGGCACGAGCCTTGCCGGAAGACTTCGAGTCACCGTCGAGGTCCTGAACCCCTTGTGCCCATGCCGCTGGGGCAACTAGGCCCACGACGAGTGCGGCAACAATCGACCTCATGTCTACTCCGGCTTGCTGACAGTCGTGCTTAGCATGCCAACCCCCGACGGGGAAGGGCTTGACGGGGTCTCAACAGTCCATTTCCTGTCGAGTGGGCGTTCGAACGACAGAGGCCAGGTCAAATGACCTGGCCTCGAGTCGCCGTCGGCTGACTACCCTGGGGAGAAGATGAACGGGTAGGAGACGATGACGATACCGCCACCCTTCGGCTCGGGGAACTGCATCCGCATGAACCGTCCCACGATGCACTGCTCGACAGCGCTGTTGTTCATCGTGGAGGTCTTCTTCGACGCTGAAGACACGGTCCCGTCCTTCGCGATGACGAACTTGATGACGACCTTGCCGTTCAGTGCTGGGTTCTTAGTTAGTTCCCGCTGGTAGCAGTACCGGATCTGGTTCATGTGACGCTTGATGACTGCGTCGATGAGCGACTTGTCGAGTGCACCCAGAATGATGGGGTCGCCACCAATCTTGCCGAGGCCACCGGTGCCCTTCTTACCGAAGTTGCCACCGCCGGAGCCGTAGCCACTACGACCGGAACCACGGCCCTTCGTACCGAGACCGCCAAGACCGTCGGCCGAGCCGCCACCACCGAGGCCGC
>PKDJ01000076.1 GCA_002862545.1 Pseudomonadota bacterium | reverse complement strand
CCTCTGGCAGCGCCGGATACGCGACGTTGGTGGACGTGGCCGTCGGCAGGCCCCCCTCGGGCCCCCCGCAGGCCCCGAGGGCCAGCAGGCCGGTGAGCATCCCCAGCCACTTCATCAAAGAACCTGCTCGGATGTCATGACGAACCCTCTGACGGGTCAGCCGAGGCGCGCTCCACGGTCAGCCAGTCGGACTCGACTCTACTCGCAGTGGACACACCCCACAACGGCTCCTCGGCGGCCAGCAACCCACAGGCTCTCGTGGGCGCTCGCCCCACGCTGTGGCAAGATCCGGCCGATGCTGCTCTCCGCCACCCTCCTGCTGCTCGCCTGTGACCCTTGGGGTCCCGAGAAGCGCGGGGAGCAGGCCTGGTACGACGCCGACCTGCTCGAGGAGGAGCGAGGGCTCACGCTGGTGCCTCTCGCCGGCGGAGAGCCGCTGCAGCGCCACGGCAACCGCGTCATCGTCTACGCAGACCGAATCGGTGTGAGCAACCGGGCCTGGGTGCTCGACCACTTCACCCGCCCGGAGATGGAGGGCCGCGATGTTCCCACCTCGCTTGCGCGGGAGCTGATCGTCGACGAAGACGCGGTCGTGCCGCTCGTCGAGGGGCGCGTCGAGCCAGCTCACCGGAGAGGCCACCTGATCATGCCGCTGTACGAGGTCCTCCTCGAGATGGTCGAGGCGGAGAAGAGCGCCTCCGGGCGCGTCGGAGCGGCCGAGCCCTGGTTCGACGGGTCGCTCCAGGTCTACCTGGACGAGAGCATCCCCGCGGACACGCTGCACACGGTGCTCTACACCGCCGGTCAGGCCCAGCTCGGAGAGTGGATGCTGATGGGTCGCGTGGGCTCCCACCCACGCTTCGTGCTCTCAGCAGAGCACGACTGCCGCACGAACGTGCACGCCGAGCTCACCGACGTAGGCGTCCGGCTGCGCTGTAGCTCTGGAGAGGCCCTGATCATCGACGGGAGCTGTGCGTGGTCGACGGCCGACATCCACGCGGCGATCGACGCACTCTACGACGCCTGCACCCCCCACTGGACCACGCCTGCACCGCCGTCCCGTCGAGGTGAGCAGCCTCGAGACTGCGTCGGCGTGATGCCCGCCATGATCGGCTCGGCCCCGGCGTCGCGCTACCTCGCCCTGTTCGGGGAGGGCTATGGACACGCCCCTCGCGCCCAGTGGCGGCTCCCCACGTGGCTCCCATCCTCCGAGGCCTGCGCGCCGAGCCTGGAGCTCACCGCCGAGACCGCGGCCCAGCTCTGCAGGGGCGAGCGCTGGAGGCGCAGCCCCTCTCCCGAGCCGCTCGAGTCGCCCCCCACGCGCTAGAGGTACTCGGCGTGAAGACACCTGGAGTGAGGCCATGTTCCTCGTGCTGTGGCTCGGCCTCGCTGCCCAAGCCGACATCCCGCTGCCCAGCGCACCCGACCGCGTCCCGGGAGCTGTCGATCCGGCTCCTCCCGTCGAGTCACCGCCGCGCTGGGTCGCACCCGCCCTCGGTACCGGCGCCGTGACCGCCGGCCTGCTCATGCTGGCCATCGCCAGACGCCGACGCTGATCCGCCCGGACCGTCCACTGAAGACTCCCTGCAGTCGCTGCACCGAGCGCGCTATGTGCGGGCGCCCCACCGCCCCCCGCCCCGATGTCCGACTCTCCCCCCGCCTGGGTCCCTGCCGAAGATGCGCTCTGCAACCGAACCGTGTCCGCGCTGCGCGGGCTCGCTGACGCGGAGCTGGCTCGCAAGAAGGAGCTCTCCGACATGCTCCGTGCGCTCCTCGCGCAGCGGGCCGACGCGAGCGACGACCCCATTCAGCAAGCGGCCATCGACGAGGCCATCGACGAGACCGAGCGCGCCCGGGAGTCCCACGAGCGCGCTGCTCGGACGCGCGACCTCGACCCGAAGACGCCCTACTTCGGGCACCTTGTCCTCGACGAGGACGGTCGCCAGAGAGAGCTGCTGATCGCCAAGGGCTCGGCGGTCGACGCGCGGCTGCCCGTCAACATCGTCGACTGGCGCAACGCCCCGATCAGCAGCATCTACTACGAGTTCGAGCAGGGCGAGGAGTTCTGGATCGAGGTCGGCCCGCGGGAGCGAGAGGGCATCGTCTCGGCGCGGCGCACCCTCGACATCCGCGGCGGCGTCCTCCAGACCGTCGAGGACGGAGAGCTGGTCGCACGAAAGCGCGCAGGCAACACCTGGCAGGTCAAGCGCAAGGCCGACGAGGTGCTCGAGCGCAGCGACCAGCGCGAGGACCCCGAGGACCACGCCCTGCCCGACATCGTGGCCCTGATCACCCCCGACCAGTTCGGCGTGCTCACGCGCCCCGACAGCGGTGTGGTCGTGCTCCGCGGACAGGCCGGCTCCGGCAAGACCACCGTGGCGCTGCACCGCATCGCCTACCTGCGCTACCACGCCCCCGAGCGCTTCCGCCTGGACCACATCCTGGTGGTGATGTTCAACAAGGCGCTGCAGACCTACATCCACAAGGCCCTGGCCGATCTCGACATCGCCGGCGTGCAGGTGTCCACCTTCCATGCCTGGGCCAGCCGGATGCTGCGCGCCGCGGGCCACGACGTGCGCTTCGGCGGGCCCGTGCCGCCAGAGGTGGTGACCCTCAAGCAGCACCCCGCCGTGGAGGCCCTCCTCGTCGCGGCCGTCGACCGCCTCGGTGAGCGGCTGGAGGCCTGGCTGCCGGTGCCCGAGAGCCTGCAGGCGGCGTGGGAGGCCACGCCCGGCACTGGCCTCGCCCGTGTCGGACGCTTCTTCGAGGACCGTCCCGCCGACGAGCGGAGCCGGGTCGCCGAGCTGCGAGGCCGAGTGTGGCGACGCCTGGGCGACCACCGCCGCGATCTGCTGACGATGCTCGACGCACCCGACCTGTCCGCACACCTGCCCGCTTCGCTCGCCGGAAGCCTGCCCGTGGCCGCACAGCACCTCGCCCGACAGCGGGCCGAGGGGCGCCTGGACTTTGCCGATGCGGCCCTGCTGCTCCGCCTCGGACAGCTAATCGCAGCACGGGTACCCGGCTTCACGGTGCCCTGGTACCGGCAGCTGGCCCACATCGTCGTCGACGAGGCACAAGACCTCTCGGCTCCGGCGGTGCGCGTGATGCTCGACGCCGCCGACGAGCACCGCAGCGTGACCCTGGCCGGCGACCCCGCGCAGACGCTCTACGACGCGGGCGGCTTCGGCCTGCTCTCCGGGGGCGGCGCACAGCTCGACGATGCCCTGGAGCTGGACACCCTGCCCGTCGGCCACCGCTCCACCCGTCCGATCATGGAGCTGGCCCTCAAGGCGTCGGGCCACAGCGACCCCGAGCTGCTGGCCCGCACCCGACCCGGCCTGCCCGTTGTGTGGCTGCGGGACGCGCAGGCGAGCCCCGACGCGGTGGCCGAGGCCGTGCGCGACTTCCGAGCACGCCGGCCGAAGACCCTGGTGGCGGTCCTGACTCGAACCCGTGCCGACGCGGACCGCTGGGCTGGCTGGCTCGAGGGACTCCTCGCCGATGTGAGACGGGGCCACCGGGACCAGTTCGGCTTCGCGCCCGGCGTGGTCGTCAGCAACGTCCACCAGGTGAAGGGACTGGAGTTCGACGGCGTGGTCCTGGTCGAGCCGGGGGCCTACGCTGCCCGCGAGCGCAACCTCCTCCACGTCGCGATCACGAGAGCCGCAGACCAGCTCTGGATCGTGTCGCGGGGAGCCGCCGGGCTGCTCGAGGGCTGAGTCCCGCCCGGGCGCACCCTACTCTCCACGGATAGGACGCCCGCCTGACCGGAGAGCCCTTGCGTCCCGAGGTCCTCGCCCCCGCCGGCGACCGCCGCTCGCTCCGCGCCGCCCTCGCGGCCGGTGCCGACGCCGTCTACTTCGGCCTCGACGATGGCTTCAACGCCCGCGCGCGGGCCAAGAACATGGCGCTGGCGGATCTCCCCGAGATCGTCGCCGAGATCCACCGTGCCGGTGCCCGGGGCTACGTCACGCTGAACACCCTCGTGTTCGAGTCCGAGCTGTCGCGGGTCGAGGAGGTGATCACCGGGATCGCCGAGGCCGGTGTCGACGCCCTCATCGTGCAGGACCCGGCCGTCTGCTTGCTCGCACGGCAGCTCTGTCCGGAGCTCGAGCTGCACGCCTCCACCCAGATGACCATCTCGTCCGCCGAGGGCGTGCGGCTGGCCCAGCTGCTGGGCTGCACCCGCGTGGTCGTGCCGCGTGAGCTCTCGATCAAAGAGATCGCCGACCTGGCAGCCACCACCGACGTGGAGCTCGAGGTCTTCGTCCACGGTGCGCTTTGCATGGCGTGGAGCGGCCAGTGCCTGTCGAGTGAGGCCTGGGGCGGGCGCTCCGCCAACCGCGGCCAGTGCGCCCAGGCCTGCCGAATGCCCTACGACCTGATGGTGGACGGCGAGCACAAGCCCCTCGGCAGCGTGCGCTACCTGCTCTCTCCCCGGGATCTCGCGGGCTACCGCGCACTGCCCTCGCTGGTCGAGAGCGGGGTCCACACCCTGAAGATCGAGGGACGACTCAAGGGTCCGACCTACGTGACGACCGCGGTGCAGGGCGTGAGCCGCTGGCTCGAGGCCATCGCCGACGGCACCGCCGACACCGCGGACGGCCGCAAGGCCCTCGCCCGGGATGTGGCCAAGATGACCCTCGCCTACTCGCGGGGCTTCGGCGACGGCTTCTTCGGTGGCTCCGACCACCAGACCTTGGTGCCCGGACGATTCCCGAAGAGCCGCGGCTACCTGCTCGGCGAGGTGGTCGCGGTCTCGTCGCGGGAGGTCGAGGTCCGCCGCCCGGTGGCCGAGACGCCGCGTGGCGAGGGGCAGGTCCTGCACCCCCTGCCCGCGCTCGGCGGCGAGGAGGGTGTGGCCAGCGGTCCTGCCGTGGCGGAGGTGGAGCCCCGACCCGGCCTCGGCGTGGTCTTCGATGCCGGCGACCCAGAGGACCGCAGCGAGCCCGGAGGCCCGGTCTTCGGCGTCGAACCGGTGCCCGGAGGCTGGGTGCTCCGCTTCGGACGACCCGGCCCCGACCTCGACCGGGTGCGTCCCGGCCACCAGGTGTGGATCACCAGCGACCCGGCCGATGCCCGCGCCGCGGAGAAGCTCCTCGACGCACCGATCACGGGGCGTGTGCCGGTCGACCTGGTGGTCTCGGGAGCCGCCGGAGCGCCCCTGATGGTCCGCGCGACCGCAGCCAGGCAGGCCGTGACCGTGGCGGGCGCCGAGCTGCAGGAGGCGCGCTCCGGAGGACTGGATGCAGCACTGTTGTCCTCCAAGCTGGGCGCCTTCGGGGGCACGCCGTTCACCCTCGGTCACCTCGACGCCTCCGGGCTCGCTGACGGGCTCTACCTGCCCGTGTCTCGGCTCAAGGCCCTCCGGCGGGAGCTCGTCGAGGCGCTCCTGCCGCGGCTCGAGCGCGGGGGAGCACGCGAGGTTCGGCCCGGCGCGCTCGCGAGCCTGCACCGCCAGGAGATCACCCCGCTCCCTCCTGCGCCCGCGCGACTGATTCCGCTGGTCCGCACCCCCGAGCAGCTCGACGCCGTGATCGCCGCCGGCTGCACCGAGGTCGAGCTGGACTGGATGGAGATGGTTGGTCTGGGCAAGGCCGTGAAGCGCGCCCGTGCCGCGGGGCTCGAGGTGTCCATCGCCACGGTCCGCGTCCAGAAGCCGGGTGAGGAGGGCTATGACCGCCGGATCGGCAAGCTGGCCCCCGACGCAGTCCTGGTGCGCCACTGGGGTGCGCTGGGCTGGTTCCGGGAGCGCCCCGAGGCGGAGCGCCCCATGCTGCACGGAGACTTCAGCCTGAACGTGACCAACAGCCTCACCGCCCGTCACGTCCTCGGGCTGGGGCTGCGCACCTTCACCGTCGCTCATGACCTCGACGCCATCCAGCTGCGGGCGCTGCTCGCCGCGGTGCCCCCCTCCCGGGCGACGGTCACGGTGCATCATCACATCCCGACCTTCCACAACGAGCACTGTGTGTACGCCGCGCACCTGTCGGAGGGCCGCGACTGGCGCACGTGCGGGCGTCCCTGCGACCACCACCGCATCGCGCTGCGCGACCACCAGGGGCGCTCCCACCCCGTCGTGGTCGACGTGGAGTGCCGCAACACCGTCTTCAACGCCGCCGCCCAGTCGGCCGCCTCGCTGATCCCCGAGCTGGTGGACCTCGGGGTCCAGCGCCTTCGGGTCGAGTTCGTGTGGGAGTCCGCCGAGGACGTCCGGCGCACCCTCGCGGCCTATCAGGGTCTGCTCGACGGCCGGCACGACGCCCGCGCCGCCGTTCGCGAGGTCGGGGTCCACGAGCAGTTCGGCGTGACGCTGGGGACGATGCAGGTCCTGTAGGACCGCACGTGCGACCGTCGATGGTACCCTCCGCGCGGAGGTCACCATGCTCGCTCTGCTCGCACTGCTCGCGCCGGCCCAGGCGGTCGAGTTCTCCCTCTTCGGAAGCTGCCCGGGCGTGACCGCCTTCACCATCGACGAGATCTCGCCGGGTGCCGCGGTGGCGATCATCAGCGGCAGAGTGGGCGACAGCCTGCTGCCGAGCGGTCCCTGCCGAGGTCTCGAGGTGGGCCTGTCCGAGGTGCGAGTGCTCACTCGACTGGTCGACCGCGACCTCGACGGCGTGATCGCCTTCGACCGCATCCTGGGCCCCGGAACCTGTGGTGCGCCTCTGCAGATCGTCGACATGACGGTCTGCGAGGCCTCGTCCACCGTGCGAGAGCTCGGCGTCGTGGACGTGGACTGCCCCACCGACTGGCTCGTGGGCACGCCCTGCAATGGCGTCGACTACGGCGGCGGCTGCACCCCGGAGGAGACCGGCTACCACTACAACGGGATCTACGACGACGGGGTGCAGAACTACGCGTGCTGGTGGCACACCAAGAACCAGGCGTGGAATACCGACACGAGCACGAACTTCTACGCGCTCGCCGAGCACTTCGGCATCACTCCGGGCATCGGCGGCTCCCGCTGGTGCCACCCCCGCGACGGCGACCCATGCGCGGCCGGCACCTGCGCAGCCGAGCCCGGTGGCTACTTCGACAGCGGCGATGTCGGTGCCTGGGGCTGGTGCGGCGACGCCCCGTTCATGAGCGGCGGCCACGTCTGCCTGCCTGTCGACGACGAGCTCGCCGAGCTCTGCCGCTAGGGCGCCAGCTCGACACGCGCGGCCGCCCGCAGCTCGGCCAGCCAGGCCTCGGCCGCCTCCACGAGCTCCGGCTCCGTCACGAGCGCGCTCGTGCCGTGCACCACCTCGAGGCCCGAGTAGGTCCAGTTCGCGTCCGAGACGATCAGGCGCTCGTCGCATCGGAGCACCTTGGCGTGCATCGTCACGTCCGTCGGTGAGCGCCAGACGTCGATCCCGGCCGCATGCAGCCGTGCGATGGCGTCGTCGTTGATCGCGTTGGTTCGCACCCAGCTGGAGTCGTCGAGCAGGACCCGCACCTCCACACCCCGCGCATGGGCGTCCTCGACGGCGGTGAGCACGAGGTCGACATCGGAGCCCGGGTACCGGTCGTCCCACAGCCAGCAGTACATCGCCAGCTCGATCACCTCCGAGGCCCCGTCGAGGCAGTCGAGAAGTGCCGGTGTGACATCCCGGCCGGCGAGGGGCACCAGATCGGTGCGCTGCCAGGCCGACAGCTCGGGATCGACCTCGGGCGCATCCCAGACGGCGTCGAACCACGCCGCGTACCATCCCGAGACCTCCGCGTCGGCGAGCCGCAGCGAGGCCTCGTGGTTGCGGCCGAGGGCCGAGCTGGTCCAGTTGTGGGAGCCGACGACGACCACGTCGTCCGCGATCACCAGCTTGTTGTGGGTCATCACCCTGGGGCTGTCGAGCTTGGCCTCGACGCCATCCAGGGCGAGGTTTCGGATCACCCGGTCGGTGTCCTCCCCCTCCTCGTCGGCGAGCACCCGCACCCGCACCCCACGACCCGCAGCACGCGCGAGTGACGCGAGCAGCTGGTCGACCGGCGAGGCATCGGTCAGCAGGAACTGCGCGACCCGAACCTCGGCGCGCGCCCCGTCGACCGCCTCGAGGGCTGCGGGAAGGAAGTCTCGGTCGAAGGCAGCTACTGTCTGGAGCGACGTGTCTTCGGCCGGCGTGCTCCAGGTCGCCGTGACGCCGCCCTCGCGCTCCGGCTCGACCTCGGAGGGAGGCAGGCGCGTGCACGCGAGCAGCAGCAGCAGGAACCAGCGCATGGGACCTCCCATAGCGTCCACGCGACACCGCATCCCATCGCCATCGCGCACACGCGACGCCGACCGAGATAGACGCCGGCCATGCGACTTGCAGTCCTCACCAGCGGGGGAGACGCCCCCGGCATGAATCCCGCCGTTCGCGGCGCAGTCCGACGCGCGCTCTCCCGAGGCGTCGAGATGTGGGCCGTCCGTGACGGCTACGCCGGCCTGGTGCGTGGCGATCTCGTCCGCGCCGGTCGGTGGGACGTCTCGGGCACACTGCACCGCGGGGGCACCGTGCTCGGCACGGCTCGCAGCAAGACCTTCCGCACCCTAGAGGGGCGGCGCGCTGCTGTGGGCCACCTCGTGACCGCCGAGATCGACGGGCTCATCGTCGTCGGGGGGGATGGCTCGCTCACCGGTGCTGACCGCCTCCGGGCAGAGTGGTCGGAGCACCTCGACGCCCTGGTCGCCGAGGGCGCGATCTCAGCCGAGCTGGCCGCCGCGCACCCACGCCTGAGGGTCGCAGGCCTCGTCGGCTCCATCGACAACGACTTCGTCGGCTCCGACAACACCCTCGGCTGCGACTCGGCGCTCCATCGGATCGTGGAGGCCGTCGACACCCTCGCCAGCACGGCCCGCTCGCACCAGCGCACCTTCGTCGTCGAGGTGATGGGCCGCCACTGCGGCTACCTCGCGGTCGCCGCCGCCGTGTGCACCGGCGCCGACTTCGTGCTCGTCCCCGAGGCCCCACTGGCCGACTGGGAGAGCGAGATGTGCGCCGCCCTGCGCGCAGGTCGCGAGCAGGGCAAGCGCAAGTCCATCGTGATCGTGGCCGAGGGCGCCTGCGATGTCGACGGCGAGGCCCTGACGGCCGCGCGTGTGAAGACTGTCGTCGAGCGTGAGCTCGAGGCCGACACACGCATCACCGTGCTCGGCCACGTGCAGCGAGGCGGCAGTCCGACCGCCGAAGACCGCGTGATGGGCACGGTGCTCGGCGCTGCGGCGACCGATCGGCTCCTCGACGTGCCCGACGAGCCCCCCGTCGTCTTGACGACCGCAGGCCCCGACATCGTGGCGAGGTCCCTGCAGGGCTGCGTCGACGCCACTCGCGCCGTCGGCACCGCGCTCCGCGAGGGGCGCTTCGTCGAGGCCTTCGACGCCCGCGGACCGGAGTTTGCCGAGCTGTGGCGCTGCCACACGGAGCTGTCCTGCGCCTCCGTTCCACCGACCACCGGTCCCCGCCTGCTGTTCCTGAACGTCGGAGCACCCGCACCGGGCATGAACGCGGCCCTGCGGGCCTTCGTGCGCTCCGTGCTGCAGGCTGGAGGCACGCCGCTGGTGTCCCAGGAGGGCCTTGCTGGACTGGTTCGAGGCGACGTGAAGGCCCTCGAGTGGATGGACGTGAGTGGCATCTCCGCCATCGGCTCCACCATCCTGGGCACCGACCGCACCGTCCCACCACCGGACGTCGTCGATGCAGCCCTCGATGCCCACGGCGTCGACGGGGTCATCTTCGTGGGAGGCTTCGAGGGCCTGACGGCGGCCGCGCGGATCACGCGCCCGTGTGCCGTGGTCCCCGCCACCATCTCCAACAACGTCCCCGCGACGGATCGCTCCGTCGGCTGCGACACCGCCACCAACGCCATCGTCGAGGCCGTCGACCGGCTGAAGCTCTCGGCCCGCGGCTCGCGCAAGCGCGCCTTCGTGGTCGAGGTGATGGGCCGTTCCTGCGGCTACCTGGCGACGGTCGGCAGCGTGGCCAGCGGCGCTGAGCGCACCTACACCCACGAGAGCGGCCTCGATCTCGCCCGCCTGAGGGAAGACGCTGCGCTGCTCAACGCCTCCTTCGAGAACGGGCGCCAGGTGGCCATCGTGCTGGCCGCCGACGGTGCCCTCGACACCTACGACGCACGGACCCTCGGTCGCATCCTCGCCGCGGAGTCGGGCGGGCGGTTCGACACCCGCGTCTGCGTGCTCGGCCACCTCCAGCAGGGCGGCAATCCCTCACCCCGGGACCGCCTGACCGCCAGTCGCCTGACGGTCGCTGCGGTGGACCGCGTGATGGCTGGACAGAGCGGCCTGATCGGCCTCCGAGCCGGAGAGATCGCCTGCACCCCGGCCGTCGAGGCCCTCGAGGCGGCCGACACGTCGCACCGGCGTCCCGCACAGCCTCGCCACCTCGAGTGGACGGCGCTGTGGAGCGACCTGCCCTGAGGCGGACGCCTTCGCAGGAGCGTAAGGACGTCCTCACTCTTCAGCGCAGACGCGATGTATGTTCGGTGCGCATGGGTCGTGGCCGCTGGAATCGGCTGCTCCCCGAAGCCCCCTGCGGTCGACGCGCCTCGCTCGGCCTGCCCGTCTGCAGCACACGGGACCCCCCCACCCTCAGCCCGGAGACCACCATGCTCGCGCTGCTCACCCTCCTGTCGACGATGCCGGCCAGCGCCTCCGACTTCGAGGTCTCCTTCACGCCGACAACCGGCGTCTGTCCTGGCCCTCACGACCTCGACGTGACCGGGGCTCTCCCAGACACCCGCATCGCACTGATCACCGCTGAAGAGGTCGCTGGCGGCTTCCCGGTGCCGGGCTGTGGCACGAACACCACCATCGGGCCCTCGGGCATCAACTACCGCACGACGATGCGGACCGACGAGCTCGGCGAGATTCACACGACGGTCGACATCCCCAGCGCCGCCTGCGGCCTGTACGTCCAGGGCATCAACACCGACACCTGCGCTGTCGGCTCGGTCTCGGTGCTCGGCGCGGTCCGCGAGGACCTCCCGTGCGCCTGTAGCGGCGACTACACCAAGGGCGATCGGGTGGTCGCCATTGTCGACGAGCCGTCTGGCGCCACCGGGGTCACCGCCGGCAGCATGGGTACAGTCGTCGCTGGCATCGACGGCCCGCTGTCCGTGCTCGTCGAGTGGGACGACTGGCTCTCCGGGCACGATGGCAACTGCAGCGCCGCCGAGTGTGGCTCCTGTGTCGACTCGCCCACGACGAACCGCTGGTGGGTGGCCTGCGACGACATCTCCCGCCCGGGCCTCACCTGCATCGAGGACCGGTACGAGCCCAACGACGACCTCGACAGCGCCCCACCACTGACCGACTGGTTCGATGACTTCTGTGGGCCGGTGAGCACCCGCTACATCGAGGGGCAGCTCTGTGAGGGCGACGACGACTACTTCGAGGTCAGCATCGCCGAGGGCGAAGAGCTGACCATTCGTGCGTGGTTCGACGATGGCGAGGGCGACATCGACCTCGAGATGTGGCGAGACGGCGTGGTGATCGACCGCTCAATCGGCGTCGGCGACTCCGAGGTCATCACGCTGTACTCGGAGTACTCGCTGTATGGCTGCAGCTGGGATGGGGAACCGTGCCCGCCCGACCCGATCGTGCGGGTCTACCTCTCCGGAGACGACGGCGCAGCTCCCGGGAACAGCTACACCCTCGAGCTCACCAACGAGGACTTCTACTACCCCGACTACTGCTACTGACGCGCTCGCGTCAGCCCCCGAGAGCCGTCGCGATCGCCTTGGCGAGGTCGGCATCATCGGGGGCCGTGCGGGAGCCGAAGCGGGCCACCACCTCGCCCTTGCGGCTCACGACGAACTTCTCGAAGTTCCAGCCGATGTCCTTGTCGCCGCCCGCGCTCGAGCCCACGAGCCAGCTGTAGAGCGCGCTGCGATCTCCGCCGTTCACGTCCTGCTTGGCGAGCAGCGGGAAGTCCACGCCGTACTCCATGCGGCAGAAGCTCGCGATCTCCTCGGGGGAGCCGGGCTCCTGACCACCAAACTGATTGCAGGGCACCCCGACGATCACGAGCCCATCGTCGCGCCGCGCCTCCCAGAGGGCCTGAAGGCCGGCGTACTGGCGGGTGTAGCCGCACCGACTGGCCACGTTGACGAAGAGCACGGCCTTGCCCTTGAGCTGGTCCACCGACAGCGGCGTGCCGTCGAGGCGCGTGAGTCCGAGACCACTCCACGGGCTGCTTGCCGTGGCGGTAGCAGCTGCCTGAGCGGTGGTTCCAGGCTCCGCTGCATGGGCGGGACCAAGGGCGAGAGCGAGCGCGAGCCAGATCATCAGACCTCCCGAAGCTGCCTACACCGGCTCTCCGACGCAGGAGTCCCACACGGCGCTTGCGGACCTCAGCCGGGCTCCACCCGATGCGCCCGCGACCGCCTCGCTCGGACCGCCCTCGCACGCCCGGGCTGAACCTGGCGTAGAGTCGGCTGTGCTCTGGAGCCACCGTGAGCGACCGCACCACCATCGAGCCGAGGCTCACCGCCTTCGACACCACGATGATCGTGGTCAGCCTGATCATCGGCGCTGGGATCTTCCGCACCCCCTCGGAGGTCGCCAGCATCGCGGGCGGCCACACCTTGTTCTGGGCAGCCTGGGGCCTTGGGGGCCTCGTCGCGCTGGTGGGCGCACTGGTCTTCGCCGAGATCGGAGCCCGACGGCCCGTGGCCGGCGGGTACTACGCCTTGATGGCCGACTGCTACGGCATCGACGCGGCCTTCATGCTCAACTGGACCAACCTGCTCGTCAGCGGGGTGAGCCTGGCCGCCGTGACGATGGTGGCGGTGGACTACCTGCGGCCGCTGCTCATCGATGCGGGCCTGCCCGCGCACCAGCCCACGGTGCTCGCCATGGTGCTCATCGGAGGACTCTACGCCGTCAACCTCGCCGGAATCCGGGCCGGCGCCGTGGTCCAGAACATCCTCTCGGGGCTGAAGGTGGCGCTGATCCTGGGGGTGGCCGTGCTCGCGCTGCTGACCGTGCCGGTCGGCGACGGAATGCTCGCAGAGCCACTCGCCGAGCCCCAGGGCAGCCTCCTGCTCACCCTGGGAGCGGCGATGGTGCCCGTGTTCTTCACCTTCGGCGGCTACCACATGGTGACCAACCTCGGCGGTGATGTGCTCGAGCCCCGACGGAACCTTCCCCTCGGTGTCGTGGGCGGAGTGGGGATCGTCTTCACCCTCTACATGCTGATCAACGCCGCCTACGTCGAGGTGCTCGGGCTCGAGGGCGTCGCCGCCTCGACGAAGGTGGCGGGCGACCTGCTGCGCGCCCTGCTAGGGCCCTGGGGCGACCGCGTCATCTCCTCGCTCGTCTTCCTCTCGGTGATCGGCTTCATGAACGTCGCCTTCCTCCACATGCCCCGCACGTACCTGGCGATGGCCCGAAGCGGCGTCCTTCCGCCGATCTTCGCCCGGGTCAACACCCGCACCCAGGTGCAAGACTTCAGCCTCACTTTCTACGTGTCGACCATCGTGATTTCGCTGTTCTTCCTGCAGGACTTCGGCAAGATGCTCGACTTCGTGATGTTCATCGACCTGCTCGCCCTCGCGGCCCTGGCCTCGACGCTCTTCGTGCTGCGGCGACGCGGCGTCGGGGACGAGATCCGGGGGGCCTACCGGGTGCCGCTGTACCCCTGGCTGCCCATCGCCTTCACGGTCTGCCTGCTCGCCGTGGTGAGCAGCGTCTTCGTGAAGGACGTGTTCGTGCTCGCCCGCTACCACACGCTGGTCAGCCTCGGGCTCCTTGGCCTCGGACTGCCCCTGGCCCGCCTCGCGCGACGCCTCTCCACCCCGGATGCTGCATGAGCCTCGAGGATCGCTGGCGCACACTGGACGACCGCATTCGAGCCTGGTGGGACGACGATCTGCACTACGCCACCGAGGAGCGCGTCCGGGCCGACCCGGACGGCACGCTGCTGTTCCTGCCCCACCCCTACAGCTCCGCCGCAGGCGCCGAGGCCGCCTTCCCCGAGATGTACGGCTGGGACACCTACTTCATCAACTGCGGCCTGCTGGCCCACGACCGTCCCGACATCGTCCGCGGCCACATCCTCAACCAGATCTTCCTGATCGAGCGCTACGGGTTCGTGCCCAACGGAAACCGGACCTTCTACCTGACGCGCTCGCAGCCGCCGCTCCTCGGCGAGAGCGTGCGACGGTACGTGGAGGCCACGGGCGATCGAGAGGTGGCCCAGCGTGCCCGGCTCGCGCTCGCAAAGGAGTACCTCCACTTCTGGGACGTACCGCCGCGGCGCACGCCCTGCGGCCTGTCGACCTGCAGCGACGCGGGCGACCCTGCCCGCCGACCCGAGCTGGCAGCCGAGGCCGAGAGCGGACGCGACTTCACGGCGATCTACGGTGGTGACGTGCGCCGCTGCGTGCCCCTGCACGTCAACGCAGCTCTCGTGCGCACGGCGCGCTGCCTGGCCTGGCTCGCCGAGCTCTTGGACGACGACGACGAGGCCACGCGGTGGACCCTGGAGGCCGACACGCGGGCCCGACTCCTGCGCGATGTGTGCTGGTCGAGCGAGGCCCAGACCTTCCTGCAGTGGAACTGGATCATCGAGGAGCACCTGCCGCACCGCTCCCTGGATGCGCTGTGGGTGGTCTGGTGCGGCGCAGCCACCCTGGAGCAGGCGGCTGCGGTGGCCGAGGACTGCACGCGCTTCCTGCACCCCGCCGGCCTGGCCTTCACCGAGGCCGCCCATCCCAGCCCGCATCCCGAGTATACGTGGCTGCAGTGGGGCTACCCGAGCGGCTGGCCGGGCGAGCAGATCATCGCCGTCGAGGCGCTGGATCAGGCAGGCCGACCCGACCTCGCGGCCGAGGTGGCGCGCCGCTACCTCACCGCTCAGCTCGACCTGTATGACCGCACGGGCCACCTCTGGGAGAAGCTCTCGGTGGTCAGCGGCACCACGGACCTCCCCCGAGAGCGGTACGCCACGCCCGCCTTCCACGGGTGGTCGTCGGCGAGCGTCGCCCTGCTCGGACGACGGCTCTTCGAGGACTAGCGCTCCGGACCGAGCTTCATGAAGCCGAAGTGGTTCGGCACCAGGGCGCTCGGCGCGGAATCACTGTCCGTGAACAGCATGAAGCCGCCGTCACTCGTGACCGCGATGAACTCTGTGGCGTTGTTCCCTTCGCCAGGGCCATCGCCATAGACCTCGGACCAGAGAAGCTCGCCGTCACCGTCCGTGCGCACGACGTAGTTCTTCCACTCGTCGGAGGGTCCCGACGGATGGCCCACTTGGCGCGCATCGACCTCGTCGCCGGTGCCTCCCGCCATCACGATGCCCCCGTCAGGCATCGCCCGGACGCCGTAGCACTCGTCGTGGATGATCTCGGGCGCGTAGCCCCGCGGCTGCCCGAACGTGCGCAGCCACAGCTCCGAGCCGTCGGGGGCGACCCGACCGAGGAGGCAGTCCCAGTTCACCACGCCGAAGCCGAGGGTGTGGCCGGCAAACACGATGCCCCCGTCGGGCATCAGGTCGAAGTCGAAGGCCTGGACCTCGTTGTCGCCGCCGTAGTACCGCGTCGTCGCGTCCTGCCCGGCGCTGTTGGTCCAGGTGAGGCCGACGTTCGTGGTGTCGAAGCCGCGCTCGACCCAGTCGGTGGAGAGCACCACGAAGCGCCCGTCTTCAAGCTCACGGAGCTTGGTGCCCTGCTGGATCGCCAGGGTGCGATCCCAGACGGTCTCCCCGTCCGCATCGGTCTTCAGGAGAAAGCCACGGCCCTCGCCGATGAACAGGAAGCCCGGACGACGCTCGTGGGTGTAGCCCGTGCTGACGATGCTGCCGTCATCCAGGACGACCACCCCGCGCACAGCCCCCACGCCGGCCCCTGGGTAGACCCGCCGCCAGACCTCCCGTCCCGCCGGATCGAGCTTCACCAGCGCGCGCTGCTGCGAGCCGTCGACGTGAAGCCCTCCGCCAATCACGAAGCCATCGTCGGTCTCTGCCACCGCGACGCCCACCTCGGTCTGCCCTGGTGCACCGAGGGTCGTCGTCCACTCCTCGTTGCCGTCGGCATCGGTCTTCACCACGAGGATGTCCGTCCCCTCTCGGGGGTCGAAGCTCTCCCCGCACTGGCCGACGGCGATGTAGCCGCCATCGCGGGTCTGCAGGCCCTCGTGGACGTGCTCCTCGTACCGGGTGCCGAGGCCGCGATGCCACTCGATCGCCGGGGCGGTGGGGGGTGGCGTGCTGGTGCCACTGCCCGTGCCTGTACCCGTCCCACTGCCCGTGCCCGTGCTCGTCCCTGTGCCCGTGCCTGTCCCGGTCCCTGTGCCCGTGCCTGTCCCGGTCCCCGTGCCCGTCCCGGTCCCCGTGCCCGTCCCGGTCCCCGTGCCCGTCCCGCTGCCTGTACCCGTCCCGCTGCCCGTGCCCGTGCCCGCTCCTGGAGTCGGTGTCGTGGTGGTCTTGGTCGTTGGCCCTGCTATCACCCCCAAGTTCCCCATGACCTGAAACGTAGTTTGTTGCCACTGGTCGGCATTGTTGCACGTGGTAGAGCTCCAAATACCGGTCTGTGGACTTCGACGACGGTCGTACCAACACCACCTTTCCGAGAAGGAGCTGGTCAGTGGCGAGCTCCCCTGTGAGGGGAGCACGCCAATTATGTATACAATACTCACGGTGGTCTGCCGTACACAGTTCATGCTCGCGCAATAAGTGAGCGAGGCTCGGTTGCCGAAGCCGCTCCAGCAGAAAAGCTTTTGTTCCGAACTCGGCTGTTCTCCCCTGGCACACTCTCCACACCTCGGCCAACCACCTCGCATCCCTCCGCAATCACCGTGTTGTAACTAATTACATCAGCTGCCTCACTCCGATGACCTCCTCCCGAACTCGTCGAATGGTGCCTGTCTTCCCCCACAGGCGCGATCATAGAGCTGTAACCGATAACATCTGCACACACCAATTTGTCGATACATGGCTGCCCACATGCATTTGCTACCTGTCGAAACTCATCGCCGTCCATCGAGTCATGCTGCGTACACGCTGTGTC